>JADGQX010000008.1 GCA_017881445.1 Gemmatimonadota bacterium
CCCGGAGTTCGTGGCGGACGGGGCCGCCGACGTGGGCATCACGGGCCGCGACCTGGTGGAGGAGTCGGGGCGTGAGCTGGAGGTGCTGCTGGACCTCGGCTTCGGCCGCTGCCGCCTGGCCGTGGCCGTACGCGACGACGACCGGCGCGACGTGCGCGCCCTCGCCCAGGGCACGAAGGTGGCCACCACCTTCCCGCGGCTGACCCGCCGCTGGTTCGAGGCGGCGGGCACCCGGGTGGACATCGTGCCCATCTCGGGGTCGGCGGAGATCGCGCCCCACCTGGGCGTGGCCGACATCATCGTGGACCTGGTCTCGACCGGCTCCACGCTGCGCATGAACGGGCTGCGCGAGGTGGCCACCGTGCTGGAGTCCACGGCGCTGCTGATCGCCACGCCGGAGGCGCTGCGTGCGGCGGGACAGGGCGGGAAGCTGCTGGAGCTGGTGGCGGCGCTGGAGTCGGTGATCCGGGCGGAGGGCAAGCGCTACCTCATGGCCAACGTGCCGCGCAGCATGCTGGCCGAGGTGAAGCGCATCCTGCCCGGGATCAGCGGGCCGACCATCGTGGACGTGCTGGACAGCGGCGAGTTCGTCGCCGCCCACGCGGTGGTGGATCGGCGGGAGGTCTACCGCACCATCGCGCAGCTGAAGGCCATCGGCGCCACGGGGATCCTGGTGACGCACATCGAGAGGCTGATGCCATGAGCGACGCGGCTACCTCCGGATCGGGGGCGAACCAGCCTTCGCGGGCGGCCTCAGAGCGGGAGAGCGGGAGAGTGGGAGAGCGGGAGATCGCGGTAGAAGCGGCGCTGGCGGAGCTGACTCCCGAGCAGGAGGCGGTGCTGCTGGACCGGGGACGGGCAGCGGACGCGGCGGTGGAGGAATCGGTGCGCATGATCCTCTCCGATGTCCGGGCCCGGGGTGACGAGGCGCTGCGCTCGCTGGCCCGCCGCTTCGACCGGGTGGAGCTGGGCGGGATCGAGGTGCCGAATGAGGCCTGCCAGGAAGCGCTGGCGGCGCTCGCGCCCGAGGTCAGGGCGGCACTGGAGCGGGCGGCGGCCAACATCGCCGCCTTTCACCGCGCCCAGCTGCCGCCCCCGCTGGAGGTGGAGGTCGAGGCGGGCGTCCGCCTGGGCCGCCGCGCCGAGCCGCTCGGGCGCGTCGCCGTCTACGCCCCGGGCGGCCGGGCGGCGTATCCCAGCAGCGTGCTCATGGGCGTGGTGCCCGCCCGGGTGGCGGGGGTGGAGCAGGTCGTGGTCTGCTCGCCGCCCGGGCCCGACGGCCGGCCGCCGGCCATCGTCCTGGCGGCGTGCGCGCTGGCGGGCGCGGACCGCGTCTTCGCCCTGGGCGGCGCCGGGGCGATCGCGGCCGTAGCCTACGGCACCGCGACGGTGCCGCGGGTGGACAAGGTGGTGGGACCAGGCAACGCTTACGTCACCGAGGCCAAGCGCCAGCTGAACGGCGTGCTGGCCATCGACTGTCCCGCGGGCCCATCCGAGGTGCTGATCCTGGCGGACGACAGCGCCGACCCCGTGCTGCTGGCGGCGGAGGTGATCGCCCAGGCGGAGCACGACCCGGATGCGGCTTCGGTGCTGGTCTGCACGGATGCGGAAGTGCTGGGCGCCGCGCGCCGGGAGCTGGCCCGCCTGCTGCCCTCGCAGCCGCGGCGGGAGATCGTGGAGGCGTCGCTGGCGGCGCGCGGCGCCTTCCTGCGCGCGGACTCGCGCGAGCAGGCGATCGCCTTCGCCAACCGCTACGCGCCCGAGCACCTGCTGGTGCTGCTGCGGGACCCGCGCGCCGCCCTGGAGGCACTGCGCCGCGCGGGCAGCATCTTCCTCGGCCCGGGCAGCTCGGTGGCGTTCGGCGACTACCTCACGGGCGCCAACCACGTGCTGCCCACCGCCGGCCTGGCCCGCGCCTACGCCGGGCTCTCCACCATGGACTTCCTGCGCTGGTACACCTACCAGGAGGTCTCGCGGGAGGCCGCGGCGGCGCTCGCCGGCGACACGCAGGTGCTGGCCCTGGCCGAGGGGCTGCCGGGGCATGCGCTCTGCGCGCGGCTGCGGGACCCAGAGCGGGACAGCGGGACAGCGGGAGAGCGGGAGAATGCCGGCGACCGCCGGCTCCCGCTCTCCCACTCTCCCGCTCTCCAGGACTGGCGCGAGAGCGCACCCAGCGCCCTTCCCTTCCGTGCCGCGTACAGGGACATCGCGCTCTACGACCCTCAGCGGTCGCCCATCGAGATCGACCTGAGCGACAACACGTCGCTCTTCGGCGCGCCGCCGGCGGGCATGCGGGCGGTGCGGGAGCTGGAGGAGGAACGGGTCACGCGCTACCCGCCGGTCTACGCGCAGGAGCTGAAGGCGGCGCTGGCGGAGCTGCACGGCGTCGCGCCGGAGAACGTGGTGACGGGCTGCGGCTCCGACGACGTGATTGACAGCGCCATCCGCGCGTTCTGCGAGGCGGGCGACGTGGTCGCCTACCCGGACCCGACCTTCAGCATGCTGCCGCTGTTCGCGCGCATGAATGCGGCCCGGCCCGTGCCCGTGCCCATGGGGCCGGGCTTCGAGCTGGACGAGGAGGCGCTCCTTTCGGCGCGGGGCCGGATCACGTACATCTGCAACCCCAACAACCCTACGGGCACGCTGCTTTCCCCGGACAGGATCCGCCGGGTGACCCGGGAGGCCACCGGCGTCGTCCTGCTGGACGAGGCCTACGCGGATTACGGCGCCACGAGCCTGATCGAGGACGCCATCAGCTCGGGGCGGGCGGTCGTGCTGCGGACGCTGTCCAAGTCCTTCGGGCTGGCGGGGCTGCGCATCGGCTACGCGATCGGGCCCGTGGCGCTGGTGCGCGAGATCGAGAAATCACGGGGTCCCTACAAGATCGGCGCGGCGGCGGAGGCGGCGGCGCTGGCGGCGCTGCGGCACGACCGTGACTGGGCCGCGGCCAACGTCGCCACCGTGATGGCCAACCGGGAGCGGCTGGCCCGGGAGCTGACGGAGCGGGGGCTGCGCGTCTGGCCCTCCGCGGCCAACTTCCTGCTGATGCAGGCACCGGCAGGGGCCGCCCCGGCCGCCCCGGGCGCCCCGGGCGCCACCGCGGCGATCGTGGCCGGGCTGCGGGGCGCGGGTGTGGCGGTCCGGGCCTTCCCGGGCGTTCCCGGAGCGGGCGACTGCATCAGGGTGAGCGTCGGCCCCTGGCCGCTGATGCAGCGCTTCCTGGACGCGCTGGAGGCCGGGACGGTGGAGGCGGCGAAGGTGGGTCGATGATCGTGGGCATGATCGATTTCGGTGTGGGCAACCTGCACTCGCTGGCCAAGGCCATCGAGCGCGGCGGCGCGGAGGTCCGCATCGAGACCGACCCGCACCTGGCGCTGGCTGCGGATGCGCTGGTGCTGCCCGGCGTGGGGGCGTTCGGCCCGGCCGCGGCGGCCATCGAGGGCGCGGCTCCCCGGATCCGTGATGCGCTGCGCCAGGGGTTCCCCTGCCTGGGGATCTGCCTGGGTATGCAGCTGCTGTTCGAGGGCAGCGACGAGTCGCCGGGCGCGGGACTGGGCGTCTTCCCCGGCCGGGTGCACCGGCTGGCGGCCAAGCGCGTGCCGCACATGGGCTGGAACGGCGTGGCCGCGGAGCGGGACCCGCTCTTCCGCGGGGTGGAGCACATGCTGGCATACTACGCCAACAGCTACGTGGCACAGCCGCTGGAGGCGCAGGACATCATCGCCACCACCGAGTACGAGGGGCATGCCTTTGCCGCGGCGGTCCGGCGCGTGCGCACCTGGGGCGTGCAGTTCCACCCGGAGAAAAGCTCGGACGCGGGCGTGACGCTCATCACCAACTTCCTGCGGGAGGCGGCGCGTTGATCGCCTGGCCCGCCGTGGACCTGAAGGGCGGGCGCGTGGTCCAGCTCGTGGGCGGCCGCCCGCAGGACGAGCGCGTCTCCCTGGCCGATCCGCTGGCGGTCGCCCGCCACTGGCTCGAGCTTGGATTCCGCGGCCTGCACGTCATCGACCTGGACGCCGCCCTGGGCACCGGCTCCAACCGGGAGTCGATCGCGGCGATCCTGGCCGCGCTGGACGTCCCGGTGCAGGTGGGCGGCGGGCTGCGCGACGACGCCGCCCTCGATGCCTGCCTGGCGGCCGGGGCCGCGCGGGCGATCGTGGGCACGCGGGCGGTGCGCGACCGGGAGTGGCTGCAGCGCGCGGCGCTCCGCCACCCGCATCGCATTGTCGTCGCAGCAGATACGCGGGCAGGCGACGTGCTGGTCCGGGGCTGGACCGAGGGAGCGGGGATCGACCTGCTGGAATTCGTCGCCTCGCTGGCGGGGCTGCCGCTGGCGGGGATCCTGGTCACGGACGTGAGCCGCGAGGGTCGCCTGGCCGGGGCGGACGCGGCCCTGTTCGGCAAGGTCGTCGCCGCCACGGCCCATGCCGTGCTGGCGGCCGGCGGCATCGCGACGCTGGAGGACCTGCGCCGTCTGGCCGACGCCGGCGTCGCCGGCGCGGTCCTGGGAATGTCCATCTACGCGGGCGACATCGACGGCGCTACAGCCGCCGTGGTGGCCCGGGAGTTCGCGGCGTGAGCACGATTCAGCGGGAGACGGGCGAGACGCGGGTGGAGCTGATGCTGCGCCTGCCGGAGGAGGATGCAGCGGGCGGGCCGGCGCAGGTCGCCACGGGCGTGCGCTTCCTCGACCACATGCTGAACACCTTCGCGCGCTACTCGGGTCTCGAGCTCCGGGTCGAGGCGCAGGGCGACCTGCGCCACCACCTGGTGGAGGACGTGGCCATCACGCTGGGGCTGGCGCTGCGGCAGGAGATCCCCGCAACCTGCACTCGCTACGGCAACGCCACCGTGGTCATGGACGACGCCATGGTCCAGGTGGCGCTGGACGCGGGCGGCCGGCCCTACTACCGGGGGCCCGTGCCCAGCGTGCTCTACGACCACTTCTTCCGCTCGCTGGCCGACAACGCGGCCCTGACGCTGCACGTGCGCGTGCTGCGCGGCCATGACCGGCACCACATGGTGGAGGCCGCCGTGAAGGCACTGGGCCTGGCCCTGCGCATGGCCCTGGCTCCGGGCCGCGCCGTCTTCAGCACCAAGGGCGCGGTGCGCATCGACCGGGAGGAGGCGTAGCCGATGCTCCGCAAGCGCGTGATCGTCTGCCTGGACGTTCTCGACGGCCGCGTGGTGAAGGGCGTCAGCTTCAAGGGGCTCAAGGACATGGGCGATCCCGTCGAGCTGTCCGAGCGCTACCAGGCGGAGGGTGCCGACGAGATCGTCTTCCTCGACATCTCCGCCACCGCCGAGGGCCGCGGCACGCTGCTGGACGTGGTGCGCCGCACGGCGGAGCGCCTGTTCATCCCCCTGACGGTGGGCGGCGGCATCAACGCCATCGAGGACATCGAGGCGGCGCTGCGGGCCGGCGCCGACAAGATCAGCATCAACACCGCGGCCGTGACCCGGCCGGAGCTGCTGTCGCTCTCGTCGCAGCGGTTCGGCGCCCAGTGCGTGGTGGCGAGCATCGACGCCCGGCTGGAGCGGCGCCAGGTCGAGGTGGCCACGCGGGTGGACCAGGGCTCCGCCACCGTGGGCGACCGAGCCGAGCCGGAGGACCTGTGCTGGTTCCGGGTCTTCACGCACGGCGGGCACACCGCCACCGAGCTGGATGCCGTCGGCTGGGCGGCGCAGTGCGCCTCCCTGGGCGCGGGCGAGATCCTGATCACCAGCATCGACCAGGACGGCCACCGCCAGGGTTTCGACCTCGAGCTGACCGGTCGCATCGTGAAAGTCGTGAGTGTGCCCGTCATCGCCAGCGGCGGCGCGGGCACGGCCCAGCATTTCGTGGATGCCTTCAAGCTCGCCGGCGCCGACGCCGCCCTCGCCGCCGGCATGTTCCACGACGGCAGCACCAGCGTGGGCCAGGTGAAGGCGATCCTGGCCGCCGCCGGCGTTCCCGTCCGACCCCCGGGGGTGATGACGCCATGACCCGCGATTCCCTGGCGACGCAGCTGGAGTTCGCCATCGATGCTGCCTGGCGCGCGGGACGCGCCACGCTCCCCCACTTCCAGACCGGCGTGCTGGCCGAGGCCAAGGCCGATCTCTCGCCCGTGACCGTGGCGGACCGCGCGGCCGAGACGCTCTGCCGCGCCCTGATCGAGGCCCGCTATCCGTACGACGGCATCCTGGGCGAGGAGCAGGGGGCGAGGCGGCCGGGCGCGCGCCGTCGCTGGGTCATCGACCCGATCGACGGCACGCGCGCCTTCGTCCACGGCGTCCCCCTCTACTCGGTGCTGCTGGCGCTGGAGGAGGAAGGCGAGCCGGTCCTGGGCGTGATCCACTTCCCGGCGCTGGGCGAAACCGTGTGGGCGGCGCGGGGGGAGGGCTGCTGGTGGGACGGCCGGCGGGCCCTGGTCTCCCAGGTGGACCGGCTGGAGGAGGCCACCGTGCTGACCAGCGAGGGCACCTTCCCGGACGAGGCCACGGCCTCGGCCTGGCGCCGCCTGGCCGGCCGCGCCGCCAACGCCCGCACCTGGGGCGACGCCTACGGCTACGCCCTGGTCGCGACCGGTCGCGCCGAGGTCATGATCGACCCGCACTTCGAGGTCTGGGACTCGGCGCCGCTCAGGCCCATCATCGAGGAAGCGGGCGGGGTCTTCACCGACTGGACCGGCGCCCCGACCCATCTGGGCGGCAACGGCATCGCCACCAACGCGGCGCTCGCCCGGCACGTGCGCCAGCTATTGAGGGGGGAAGCGTGAGGATCCGGAGCGTGCAGGAGCTGGACGACGTCGCCTTCGACAAGCTGGGCGGGCTGGTCCCCGTGGTCGCGCAGCACGTGCGCACGGGCGAGGTCCTGATGCTGGCGTACGCCGATCGCACGGCCCTGGAGCGGACGCTGGAGACGGGCGAGCTCTGGCTCTGGTCCCGCTCGCGCGAGGAGCTCTGGCACAAGGGCTCGACCAGCGGCAACACCCAGCGCCTGGTGGCGCTGCACACCGACTGCGACAGCGACGCCGTCCTGGCGCTGGTGGAGCCATCGGGCCCCGCCTGCCACACGGGCGACTGGACCTGCTTCGGGGCCATGCCCACCCTGCCGGCGCTGGCGGAGGTGCTCGAGTCCCGCAGCGAGCGCATGCCGGACGGCAGCTACACGACGCGGCTGCTCTCCGATCTGAATCTGCGGACCAAGAAGCTGGGCGAGGAGGCGGTGGAGCTGGCGACGGCCTGCGCCCTGGGCGATGCCGGCCGCGCCGTGGAGGAGGCCGCCGATCTGCTCTATCACGCGCTGGTGGCCTGCCGGGCGGTGGGCGTGACCACGGCGGAGGTCCTGGGCGTGCTCGAGGCGCGGCTCGAACGCTGAGTGCCGCTACAGCTGGAAGCCCTGCACCAGCTGCTTCAGCGCCTCGGCGGAATGCAGCATCTCGAGGGAGGCGGCGCTCATCTCCTGCGTGGCCGCCGACTGCTCCTGGGCCGCGGCACTGACCTCCTCCGCGCTGGCGGCGTAGGACTCGGAGGTGCTGCCCACGCTGGAAACGGTCTTCTCCACGGTGGCGACGGCATCCTCGTTGGAGACGGCCGCCTCGCCCACGCGCTCGGCGGCGTCGTGGATCTCGGCCACGGCGGCGATGATCTCGTCGAAGGCGAGCTCGACGGCGCGGGAGACCTCTTCCACCCCCTCCACCTTGGACGTGCCCTGCTGCATGGTCTCGATGACGTCCTGCAGCTCCTTGCGGATGTGCGAGACGGAGCCCGCGACCTCGTCGGCGGCGCGGGCGCTGGCGTTGGCCAGCTTCCCCACCTCGTCGGCGACGACCGCGAAGCCGCGGCCGTGCTGGCCCGCCCGCGCCGCCTCGATGGCGGCGTTGAGCGCCAGCAGGTTGGTCTGCCGCGCGATCGCCTGGATCGTGGCGGCGAAGGTGGTGATCTGGCGCGAGGCCGTGTCCAGCTCCGACACCTCCTTGCCCGCGGCCGTGACCACGTTGCGCACCTCCAGCAGCGTGCGGGCGGCGATGGCCACTTCCTTCCGCCGCGCGCCGGCGATGGTCCCGATCTGCTCGCTGAGCCGGCGCAGGTGCAGTGCCGTCTCGCTCACCTCGGTCGCCCGGGAGCGGATCTCGCCCAGGGCGGCATCCACCGTGCGCAGCCCCGATGCCTGGGCCTCGGCGCCCGCCGTGATCTCGACCATGGCGTTGGCGACCTCGCCACTGGACGCAGCCACCTGCTCGGAGATGCTCGAGAGGTTGGTGGCCGAGGAGCCGATCTTCTGCGCCGTATCGACCGTGGCGCCCACCACCGTGCGCAGCCGGTCGGCCATGGAACCGAATGCGCCCGCCAACAGCTTGAACTCGGATGGCATGACGCCCGTGACCCGGACGTTCAGATCGCCCTCGCCGAACCTGTTGGCGGCGTCGACCAGCCGCCGCAGCGGGCGATGGATGGCCGACACGGTGCGCAGCACGAAGATCACGCCTCCCAGCGTGGTCAGGATCAGGACGAAGAGCAGTGCGATCTCGCGACGGACCGCGTCGGACTCCACCTGCCGGGCGGCGCCCTCGACGCGGTTCGACTGGGCGCCGTTCACGGCGCGCAGCAGGGCCTTGAGCTCGAGGGCCAGAGGCTCGGCGTTGTCCAGGCGCGCAACGGCGGCGGCGGTGCGGCCGGCCTGGCGCTCGACCGCGGCCCGGCCGTACTCGGTCTCGATGCGGGCGTGGAGCACGTCGATGCGTCCGAGCTGCTTCCGGTTCTGGTCCGCGAACCCGGGGAGCCGGCCGTAGCGGTCGAGAAGGTCCCGGGCGGAAGCGCCCTCGGAGCGGAACGTGACCAGCGCCCGCGGGTTGCCGCTGGCGACGAAGTGCTCGCCCGCCAGCATCTGGTTCAGCACCGTGGCCTCGAGCTGGCTGCCCAGGTCCAGGCTCTTGTGGAGTTGGTCCATGCGCGCGCTGATCTCATCGGTCAGCTGGCTCATGGACAGCATGCCGAACCACCAGATGACGACCGTACCGGTGATCACGATGCCGAACGCCAGCACCAGCCGACCCTGGATGCGACGGAAGTACTCGCGGAGCTCGCGCATGGAGAACGCCTGTCGCGACGCAAAATGGTTTGCCGAGGAGGCTGCAAAATAGGCCGGGAACGATAGATTGGTCAACGACCGGCGCGATTCCGTCACCCCGGACCTTGCCGCCGGGCGCCCGCGGCCGGCAGCTTTCCGGCGAAGCCGCCCCGCAGAGGAGAAGCCGATGCCCGATCCGAGCCACCTGCCCGTCGCGCTGCGCGAGGAGCGCGAGCGGACGATCCGTATGCTGTGCGACCACTTCGCCCTCGACCACATCGAGGTCGCGGAGTTCGAGCGGCGCCTGGACGAGGCGAACCGCGCTCAGAGCCTGCCCGCCCTGCGGGGCCTGACCGCCGACCTGCCCGTGGCGGCGCAGGCCTCGGCATCCGCGTCCGCGTCTGCGTCCGTGCCCGTGCCCGCACAGCGGGGCGCGAGCCTGCCCCCGGCCCCCTTCGGCCAGCGGGCGCGGCAGGTGATCGTCGGCCTCATGGGCGGCGCCACCCGCCGCGGCCGCTGGGCACCGGCGCAGGAGAGCACGGCGGTGGGAATCATGGGCGGCGTGCTGCTGGATTTCAGGGAAGCGCAGCTGCCGCCGGGAGAGACGGTGGTGCACGCCTTCGCCTTCTGGGGCGGCGTGTCCATCGTGGTGCCGCCCGGGCTGGACGTGTCGGTGGGTGGCGTGGGCATCATGGGCGGCTTCGACCACGTAGCTCAGGGGGCCGGACCGCCGAGCGCCTCCGCGGCCAGGCTGCGCATCGACGGCGTCGCCATCATGGGCGGAGTGGACGTGCGGGTGCGGCCCGTCGGGGAGCCCACGGCATGGGATCCCCACGGTGGCGGCGCGAACGCCCGGGAGAACCGGCGGGAGGCGCACCGCAAGCTGCGGGAGGAGACGCGTCGCCTCCGGGACGAATGGCGGGGGAGGCAGTGAGCGAGCAGGAACGCCCGGACGAGGACTCCCTCGGCAAGGCCTACGACTCCCGCCTGATGCGGCGGCTGCTGCGCTACCTGCGACCGTACCGGCCGCCGGTGGCCTTCGCCATCGTGCTGCTGTTGTGCGGCGCCGCCCTCGAGCTGGTCGGACCCTACCTCACCAAGATCGCCCTGGACCGGGCGGTGCCCGCCCGGGACCTGCACCTGATCGGGCTCCTGGCCCTGGGCTACCTGGGCACGCTGGTGGTCGGTTTCGCCCTGGAATACGGCCAGACCATCGTCACCACCTGGCTGGGCCAGCGCGTCATGTACGATCTCCGGCGCGAGATCTTCGGCCACCTCCAGCGCATGGGCCTGCCCTTCCTGGAGCACAATCCCGTGGGCCGGCTCATGACGCGCGTCACCAGCGACGTCGAAGCCCTCAACGACCTCTTCAGCTCGGGCGTCGTCGCCATCTTCGGCGACGTCTTCGCGCTGCTGCTGATCCTGGGCGTGCTCACCTGGCTGGACGTCCGCCTGACGCTGGTCACCATGGCGGTGCTGCCGCTCATGCTCTACACCACGCGCTACTTCCGGCCGCGCATGCGCCAGGCGTTCCGGGACATCCGCGTGCGTCTGGCCCGCATGAACTCCTTCCTGCAGGAGCAGCTCACCGGCATGGCGGTGGTGCAGCTCTTCGGCCGGGAGTCCCGGGCCGATCGGCGCTTCCGCCAGCTGGGCGAGGATTACCTGGAGGCGCATCTCCAGGCCGTGCTTTACTATGCGCTCTTCCTGCCCGTGGTGGAGATCCTGACCACCGTCGCCTTCGCCCTCATCGTGCTCTACGGCGGCAGCCGGATCGGCGGCGGCGCCCTCACGGTGGGCACCCTCTACCTGTTCCTGAACTACGCGCGCCGCTTCTTCCGGCCGATCCAGGACCTGTCCGACAAGTACAACATGCTCCAGCAGGCCATGGCCTCCTCGGAGCGCATCTTCGGGCTGCTCGACACTCCCCCCGCCGAGCTGCCCGCCGCCCCCCTCCACCTCCCCACCCCGGGCCGGGGCGAGATCGAGTTCCGGGACGTGTGGTTCGCGTACCAGCGGCGGGGCCAGGCGCCGGTCGGGGCCAAGGCGCCGACTGAGGGCCAGCCTCAGGCGGCGGCCAGCCCCCGACCGGCAGAGCGGGAGAGCGGGAGAACGGGACAGCGGGAGCAACGGATCGATGCCGGGACCGCGTTCCTGGGCGACGGCAGCGTCCGTCTTCCGCAGGATGCCGGCGCGGCCGGGCCCGAGGACGCGGAGACGCCGGACGAGAAACGGGCCGCCGAGGTGGCCGACTCCCGCTCTCCCGCTCTCCCGCTCTCCCGCTCTGAGAATGACGCGACGCGCGCCCCGCCCGCGAACGCCGGGTCGCCCGGAGACTGGGACTGGGTCCTGAAGGGGCTGTCGTTCCGGGTCGCGCCGGGGGAGAAGCTGGCGATCGTGGGGCACACGGGTGCGGGCAAGACGTCGCTGATCTCGCTGCTCATGCGCTTCTACGAGCCGCAGCGGGGGGAGATCCTCTTCGACGGCGTTCCCATCTCCCGCATCCCGCCGGAAGAGGTCCGCTCCCGGCTGGGACTGGTGCTCCAGGACGTGTTCCTCTTCAGCCGGGACGTGGCCTACAACATCCGGCTGGGCGAGACCGGAATGGGCGACGCCCGCGTGCGCGAGGCCGCGGCGCGCGTGGGTGCGGACCGCCTGATCGAGCGGCTGCCCGGGGGCTATGCCACGGCCGTGGGTGAGCGCGGCGCCTCGCTCTCCGTGGGCGAGCGCCAGCTGCTGTCGTTCGCGCGGGCGCTCGCCTTCGAGCCGCTGGTGCTGCTGCTGGACGAGGCGACCAGCTCCGTGGATTCCGCGCTGGAACAGCAGATCGAGGACGCGCTGGAGACGCTCATGCAGGGGCGAACCTCCATCGTCATCGCGCACCGGCTCTCCACTGTCCAGAATGCCGGCCGCATCCTGGTGCTGCACCACGGCGAGCTGCGGGAGGAGGGCACGCACGAGGCGTTGCTGGAGGCAGGCGGCCTTTACGCACGGTTGTACGAGCTGCAGTTCGCTTACCGTGCGCCGGACGCCGCCGCGGATTAGTACTCCCGGGCGCAATTCTTGCCCAACCCCGGGCAACGGCCCCCGTTTGTGGAGAACGACCCCCATCGTGGCAAGAAACGAAAGCGTCCCGATCCTCGTCGTCGATGACGACCCCAACTCCCTCGACATCGTCCGGACCTTCCTGGAGGCGCGCGGCTACCGCGTGGTCACGGCCAGCACGGGGAAGGAAGCGCTGTCGCGCATGGAGGAGCTACGCCCCGGGCTGGTGCTGCTGGATGTCATGATGCCGGGAATGGACGGCTGGGAAGTGGCGCGCGTGATCAAGAGCCACCCCGATTTCGGCTCCGTCCGCATCGTGATGCTGACCGCCCGCAGCGACTTCGCCGACAAGCAGCAGGGGCTCCGCTCCGGGGCCGACGACTACATCGTGAAGCCGATCCGGCTGGAAGAGCTCGGGACGCGGGTGGAGCGGAACATGAAGGCGCTGGAGCGTCCAGCGTGAAGATCCTGGCGCACGTGACCGACGACGGCCTGCGTGAGGCGCTGCGCGCGTCGGCGGCCGATCTTGGCGCCGAGCTGCAGGAAGTCGACGGTCCGCTGCTGGACGGCGGCCGGTCGCTGCCGGCGCAGGCCGACCTGGTGGTGGCGGAGTCCGGCGACGACGAGAACCTGGACCGGCTGCGCGAGGTCACCAACCGCGTCGGCTCGTCGCTGCTGGTCGCCTGCCACGGCCTGGAGGAGTGCGAGACGGCGGCGCTCGCGGGCGTGGACGACTGGATCCTGCTGCCCGCCGACCGGCAGCAGCTCGGCGCCCAGCTGGCTCTCGCCCGGGAAAAGGCCGCCATCATGCGACCCCGGCGGGAGAACGAGCGGGCCGAGCTGCTCCGCTACGAGGAGCTCCTCTACGACAAGCTGACGGGCCTGCCCACGCTGCCGGTCATGATGGAGCGCGCCCGGGAGCTGCTCGAGCGCCGCGGCGAGCTGACCGTCCTCTACATCCACTTCGTCTGGTACGAGAAGGTCGAGGAGATCTACGGCTGGCAGAAGCTCGACGACGTGCTCGCGACGACCGCGACGGCGGTCAAGGAGTTCTACGCCCGCGAGCATATCGGCAGCGAAAACCTGATGATGGTGTCCCACATCGCCGATGACGACTTCATCCTCTTCACCGAGCTCGGTACCACCCCGGAAATCGCGGAGCAGCGGCTGAGGGCGCTGACGCAGCAGCTCGAGGACTACCTGCGCACGCGCATCGAGGAGCTGCACGGAGAGGACATCGCGGCGCTGTGCGGCATCTACGTCGGAGCCGGCACCATCTTCCGCAACCCCAAGATCCGCACGGAGCGGCTGATCTACCGCGGACTGCGGGAGGCGGAGCGAGCCGCGCGCAGCGCGGAGGAGTGGGAGCGGGCCCGCAAGGTGGGCGAGCTGAAGACCACGCTGCGGGAGGGGCTGGTCTTCATCGAGTACCACCCCATCATCGTGACGGCCACTGAGGAGATCTACGGCTACGAGGCGCTGGCTCGGGGCACGCGCAAGGAGCTGCGCAGCCCGGAAGTGCTCTTCGAGGTGGCGGAGGAGGCCAACCTCGTCTGGGAGCTGGGTCGGCTGCTGCGCCAGCGCGCCGTGGAAGGGATGATCCACGAGCTGAAGGACGGGCAGTTCCTGTTCCTGAACGTGGACCCCAAGGACTTCGACGACCCCACCTTCCGCGACATGGACCCGAAGGACCTGGGCATCGACGACCCCAGCCGGGTGGTGCTCGAGATCACCGAGCGCACCGCCATCAAGGACTACCCCCGATTCCAGGAGTACCTGGCCGCATTCCGCAAGCGCGGGTTCCGCTTCGCCGTGGACGACGCCGGCAGCGGCTACGCCGGGCTCGGCTCCATCGCCAACCTGGCACCCGACTACATCAAGCTCGACATCTCGCTGATCTCGAACATCGACTCCAACTTCCTCAAGCAGAACCTGGTCGAGACCATGGTGTCGTTCGCGGAAAGCCAGGGCGCCAAGGTCATCGCCGAGGGCGTGGAGCGGCGCGAGGAATTCGAGACCGTCAAGGAGCTGGGCGTCCACCTGACCCAGGGCTTCCTCTTCCACCGGCCCAAGTACGCGGGCAAGCCCAGGACCTGATCCGACTTCCGGGCGACCGCAGGTTCACATCGGTTCACGCGAAGACGCAAAGGGGCGAAGACGCCAAGGCCTGCTTCGTCGCGAACCCTCGGGTGACCGGGCGGCGGAAACACCCGGTATTCTTGTTCAACACCAACAAAAACAACAACTTGCGTGGCCCGGGGACATCGAGTGAGCCGGGTCGCGGCGGTGCCGGGCGGGTGTTCTTCGGCGCTTCGTGTCTTCGCGTGGACCGAGGCTGGCCGGAGCCGGCATGTCCAGGCAAATCCGGACGCTCTATCGACCCTATTGTAGCCAGGCGCCGCCGGCGGTTAATCTGGCGGCATCTCTCGGTATCGGAGGCTGCATGCGGATGACGCGGTCGGCGTTTTGCCTCCTCCTGCTGGCGGCGGGCGGCACCACGGCGGTGCGGGCCCAGGCGCAGACCAGGAAGAGCACGGGTCCGGACCTCACGAAAGAGCCCGTCCTCTACGTGGTGCCCTACGCGCACCTGGACACGCAGTGGCGCTGGGACTACCCGACCACGATCGGGCAGTACCTGCCGCGCACCATGCACGACAACTTCGCGCTCTTCGAGAAGTACCCGCACTACGTGTTCAACTTCAGCGGCGCCAACCGCTACCGCATGATGAAGGAGTACTACCCGGCGGACTTCGCGCGGGTGAAGGCGTACGTGGCGCAGGGACGCTGGTTCCCCTCGGGCTCGTCCATGGAGGAGAACGACGTCAACAACCCGTCGGCCGAGTCGATCATGCGCCAGGTGCTGTACGGCACGCGCTGGTTCCGCGCCGAGCTCGGCCGGACCAGCGCGGAGTACATGCTGCCGGACTGCTTCGGCTTCCCGGCGTCGCTGCCCAGCATCCTGAGCCACATGGGGCTCAAGGGCTTCTCCACGCAGAAGCTGACCTGGCACTCCGCCTCCCCGGTGGGCGGCCCGGGCTCGCCCCAGGAGACGCCGGCCGGCCTGCCCTTCAACGTCGGCTGGTGGCAAGGACTCGATGGCCACGGCGTCATCGCCGCGCTCAACGCCATGGACTACAGTGGCGACGTCACCTACGACGTCAGCAAGACGCCGCCGGCGCCGGTGCCGCCGCAGGCGCCGCTGACCGACTGGCCGGAGCGGCTGCAGCGCAACGGGCGTCATGGCCTCTTCACCGACTACTACTACTACGGCACCGGCGACGTGGGCGGCTCGCCCCGCGAGTGGTCCGTCCGGATCATGGAGGCGATCGCGACCCGCGGCAGCACGGCGCTGCCGCTGCCGGGCGAGCGCTCGGGCGAGGGCGCGCCCGTGCCGACGCTCGGGCCGGTGGTGCAGGTGGGCGATGGCCCGGTCGCGGTCCGTCAGACGACCGCCGAGCGCATGTTCCTGGACATCCGCCCCGAGTGGATCGCCCGGCTGCCGAAGTACCAGGGCGACCTGGAGCTGATCGAGCACTCCGCCGGGTCGCTCACCTCCCAGGCGTACATGAAGCGCTGGAACCGCCAGAACGAGCGCCTGGCGGATGCGGCCGAGCGCGCCTCGGTGGCCGCCATGTGGCTGGGCGCGCGGCCCTACCCGCTCCGGCGCCTGAACGACGCCTGGACGCTGGTCATGGGCGGCCAGTTCCACGACATCATCCCCGGCACCAGCTTGCCCCGGGCCTACGAGTTCGCCTGGAACGACCAGGTCCTCGCCCTGAACCAGTTCGCCGGCGTGCTCACCAGCGCGTCGGAAGGCATCGGGGCGGCGTTGGACACCCGGGCGAAGGGGACACCCATCGTCGTCTACAACCCGCTGGGCATCGACCGGGAGGACGTGGTCGAGGCGACGCTGCCCTTCCCCGGCGGCACGCCCGCCGGCGTCCGCGTCCTCGGCCCCGACGGCCGGGAGGTCCCGGCGCAGGTCAGCGGCGGCAGGGTGCTGTTCCTGGCGAAGGTGCCGTCGGTCGGCTACGCCGTCTACGACGTCCAGCCGGCTCCGGCGGCGGCGCCGTCGCCCGCTCTGAAGGTGACGCCCCGGTCGCTGGAGAACGCGCGCTACGCGGTCAGCCTCAACGACGAGGGCGACATTGCCAGCATCCACGACAAGCGCCTGGGCCGCGAGCTGCTGAGTGCGCCCCTGCGCCTGGCCATCACCACCGACAAGCCCTCGCAGTGGCCGGCCTGGAACATGGACTGGACCGACCAACAGAAGCCGCCGCGGGCGTATGTGGGCGGCCCGGCGGCGATCCGGGTAGTGGAGGCCGGCCCGGCGCGTGTCGCGCTCGAGGTCGCGCGGGAAGCGGAGGGCTCGCGCTTCGTGCAGACCATCCGCCTGGCCGCGGGCGCGGCCGGCGACCGCATCGAGATCGCCAGCGCCATCGACTGGCACACGCCCCAGGCGAACCTCAAGGCCACCTTCCCGCTGGCGGCGTCCAACCCGGAAGCTACGTACAACTGGGACATCGGCACCATCCGGCGCGGCAACGACCGGCCGAAGCAGTACGAGGTTGCGTCGCACCAGTGGCTGGACCTGACCGACCGCGGCGGCGCCTTCGGCGTCACCGTGCTGACGGGCGCCAAGAACGGCTCGGACAAGCCCGACGACAGCACCCTGCGCCTGACGCTGGTGCGAACGCCGGGCATCAGCCCCGGCTGGGAGGAATACGGCGACCAGTCCACGCAGGACTGGGGGCACCACGAGCTGGTCTACGGGCTGGCCGCCCACGCCGGCGACTGGCGTGCGGAGCACTCGCTCTGGCAGGCGCTGCGCCTGGAGCAGCCGCTGGTCGCCTTCGTCGGAGCGCCGCACGCCGGCGCGCTGGGAAAGCAGCTCTCGCTAGTGCGGGTCAGCACGCCGGCCGTGCGCATCCTGGCGCTCAAGAAGGCGGAGGCCTCGGACGAGGTGGTCGTGCGCCTGGTCGAGACGGAGGGCCGCCCGCAGAAGGGCGTGGGCGTCGTCTTCGCGGCGCCGCTCACGGCCGCCCGCGAGCTGAACGGCCAGGAGCAGCCGCTCGGCGGCGCGCGCCTGGCCGGCGGACACCTGGTCGCCGACTTCACGCCCTACCAGCCCCGCACCTTCGCCGTGAAGCTGACGGCGCCGGAGGCGCGGGTAAGGCCCGCCGGCATCACCTCCCGGCCCCTCTCGCTTCCGTACGACGTCGTGGCCGCGTCCGGCGACGGCGTGGCCTCCGAGCACGCCTTCGACGACGCCGGCAACGCGCTGCCGGCCGAGCTGCTGCCCGCGGAGCTGGAGTACTCCGGTGTTCGCTTCCGGCTGGCCGCCGCCGGCACGGGCCAGCCCAACGCCCTGGCTGCGCACGGTCAGAGTCTCGCCCTGCCGGCCGGGAGCTATGACCGGGTATACGTGCTGGCCGCGTCGGCCGATGGCGATCGACCCGCCACCTTCCGCCTGGGCGACGCGGGCACGGAGCTGACGGTGCAGGACTGGGGCGGATTCGTGGGGCAGTGGGACGACCGGCAATGGCGCATCGTGCAGCAGCCGGTACCCGACGAGCCCGCCGCCGGCGACACCACTCGCGCCGCGCGCCATGCCCGCGCCATCCGCGAGCGGGTGCAGCGCGAGGGCCCGATCCTGACCTCCGAGTTCACGGGCGTGATCGTGCCCGGGTTCGTCAAGCCCGCGCAGGTGGCCTGGTTCGCCTCGCACCACCACCGGCCCGATGGCAGCAACGCGCCCTACCAGTACGCGTATCTCTACGCGTATGCCCTCGACGTGCCGCCGGGCGCGACCACGCTCACGCTGCCCGACGACGAGCGCATCCGCGTCCTGGCCGTCACCGCCGCGCGCGTGGGCCCGCGGCTCGCGCCCGCCCAGCCGCTGCACGACACGCTGGAGCGCACGGACGGCACCGCGGTGCCGGTGCCGTCCGTGCGCAGGCCATGAAACGAGTGGCGAAGGCAGTCGGCCGGGTGGCGCTGAGCCTTGAAGGAGAGCGGCGACGGTGGGTCGTGAGACGATCAGGCTTACGGTGCTCAGGCGTGATGTTCCTCTGTCTCCTTGGTCCCAGCCACGTTGGCGCACAAGGCGTTGGCGGAGACTCCATTGCTCACATCCAGGTGATGGCCATCCGCGCCCTGGGCGTTCCAATGCGCTCAGTGACATGCGTGGGTGTTTCCACAACCGGGGACGAGGATCCCCGACGCGCCGCCGACCCGGATTCGGTGCTTCTCTCGAAGCTAGGGTGGCTACCCGGATTATTGCCGAACTCCGCTTGCGTGTTTGTATCGGGCGAGGCGCACCAGGCGGTTTTCAGCCGCGTTAGTCATAAGCCAGGCGTGCTTGTGACCGTCACTGTCCCGGTTTGGTATTCGAGTTCGACCGAGTGGGTGGTTGACGTGCAGTACTATGTCGGAGGACTGTTCGCCATGGGAAAACGCTGCACGCTGAAACGTGCACCTGACGATGCCAGGATGTCCTGCCCCCGGCAGGTGGATCTCCTGACTATCGTACCGAATCACCTACGTCGTCTAACCCTGTCGTATTCACGAGCGGCGTAGCGGGAGGGTAGTGTAGGGGGAAAGCCACATGGCGCATCTGTCGTTGCGGCCGTAGGATATGGGTTGCGAGATCCAATCCAAACGACAGCGACGCCAAACACGCCATGGGTGAAGAACAAGCTACGCTGTTTGCGCTGGGTTTCAACCGGTCGCTGCGGGTGGAAATCGTTCGCTTTGTTCGTCGTTTGTTTCGGCCGTCAATATGACCGCCAAATCGTTCCCATCGTCGGGAAGCCGGTTCACCTTACGCCGTGAGCTAATCCGTTTATATGGGGCGTAACCCTACGGCGGATAACAGATGCCTCCGCTCACAGCCTGGCCGGTTCAGTAATCCCGTTGTAGTGGCGCGCGAGTCAAACACCCCAGAGCCTTCCCGTTGCCATGGTCTCGTCCATTTCCGAATATTTTTTCAGCACTTCGGTGCGATACTCGGGCGAGATCGAAACGGCCTCTGCGGCAATCCGCTCGCAGTAGCCGCATGCCTGGCAGTTCGTGGAGGCGCAGTCACGGTTGCGAAAGCCGTCCAGAAAATCCTCCGGGATCTTCCGCGCCTCCACGCGGATCGGACACTCCGACAACGGCGAGAGCCAGCCTTGCAGGCGCGCCAGGTCGAGCATCGGTTTCATTCGAAGCGGATTCACCTGCCGCGGTTTCCAGAAGTGACGCAGACTCCAGAGCGATTCCTTGCGGACGGGTTGCTTGAAGCCATACGACAGCAGCAGTTCCGCCAGATTGCCATCGAACCGCCGCTCGCTATAGGCTTTGACCCGCCGTAGCAGTTCCGCCGACGGAATCCCCCGTTCGAGCAGCTTGAAGGTCGTATACCCCATCGCTTCATAGACGGCGAGGTCCTCCGGCCGGATCCAAGCTGACTTGATGAACTGCGACGGATCAGTCAGGCGTGTCCGCGAGCAACGCAGGAAGCAGTAGTCGATGAAGAGCGTGCTGGTGTCGTCAGATGCATGGGCGAAACCGTTCTGATGATAACTTTGCATCGGACAGTTCATCAGGCAGACGTGGTTTGCGATCAGTTCCAGATCGCAACGGACCGCTTTGCGGATGGCCGCCAAGCGGCGAAAGTTCCGGTTGATCGAGAAGCTCTCCAGCACGATCGCATCCGCCCCGAGTTCTTCCCAAAAGCGGGCGCGCCGGGGGGTGTCCACCTGGGCGTAAATGCCGACCCTTACCTTGAACTCGGGAAAACGGCGTTTGACCAGTTCCAGCAGAAAAGGGGTGGAGACAGTGACCCGGCGCACGCCCAGTTCGCCGAGTTTGGTCAGCAGCGCCGTCACCCGTTTCTGCCAGGGGCGGGTCCATTCGCGGTTGCCGAAACAGGCGCCATTCAAAAGATAGTTGAAGGCGATGCCATGACGGTCGAGCACGCTTATATAGCTCTGCAGATCTTCTTCCGAAAGCGGTGTCGCCAGATAGCGAGGACGGCCGCTGCTGACACCGTCGTTGGGGAGCTTGCCGTAGACTTCATCAACCGGGTAGGCGGCGAGCGCGGGAATCAGTTCCGGATCGTAGTTCGCTGCCAGTGAGAACTTGGTCGCTCGGGGTATGGCAGGCGCGTCGGCTGGATCGGAGCCGGTTGTTTTCATAAAAGAGCGACCTCAGGTCTTCAGGAATGCCAGCAGATCGGCGTTGAGCTTGTCCTTGTGCGTGGCGGCGAGGCCATGCGGTGCGCCCGCGTAAATCTTCAGGGTCGCGTTCCGCACCAGTTTTGAGGAGCGGAGAGCCGCAGCGCCGATCGGCACAATCTGGTCGTCGTCGCCGTGAACGATCAGCGTCGGCACGTCGAACTTTTTCAGGTCTTCGGTGAAATCCGTCTCGGAGAATGCCTTGATGCAGTCGAAGGTGTTCTTGTGACCGGCCTGCATTCCTTGGAGCCAGAACGAGTCGATCATGCCCTGCGAAACCTTGGCCCCGGGCCGGTTGGCTCCAAAGAACGGACCGCTCGCGAGATCCTTGTAGAACTGCGAGCGGTCGGCGCTGGAACCGAGGCGGATCGCGTCAAACTTCTCCATCGGCAAGCCGCCGGGATTGGCCGGCGTTTTCAACATCAGCGGCGGAACGGCGGCGATCAGCGCGGTCTTGGCCACCCGTTTCGTGCCGTGGCGGCCGATATAGCGGGCAACTTCGCCGCCGCCCGCGGAGAAGCCGATTAGGACGGCACGCTTCAGGTCGAGCGTTTCGATGAGCTCCGAGAGGTCGTCGGCGTAGGTGTCCATGTCATTGCCATTCCATGGCTGGCTCGACCGGCCATGGCCGCGGCGGTCATGGGCAATGCAGCGATAGCCGGCGGAGGCCAGGAACAGCATTTGAGCCTCCCAGCTATCCGCATTGAGGGGCCAGCCGTGGCTGAACACCACCGGCTGCCCCGTGCCCCAGTCCTTGTAGTAGATCTGCGTTCCGTCTTTCGTCGTAATCGTGCTCATTGTTTTTCCTTTTTTCGACGTGGGTCGTCGACCATTCCCATCATTCTAACGCTCCCGCTCACCTATCCACCCCATTGCGCCGTCGACTCCCTATTTTGTCGTTTCACCGTCGAAGTGCTCGTTGTCGGCCTCCGCGGCGGCGCGGGTATGGTGGATGACGCCATCCCGATGATTCGGCGGCGCATAAATCGTATAGAGCTTCAGTGAAACACTGCCGGTATTGATGATGTTGTGATTCGTCCCAGCCGGGACGACCACCGCGAAGCCCGGTCGGATCGCCGTCCGCACGCCATCGAGCACCACCTCACCGGAGCCCTCCTCGACGCGGAAGAACTGGTCGAGCTTGTGGACTTCCGCCCCGATCTCTTCCTTGGGCTTTAGCGCCATGAGCACGAGCTGGCAATTTTCGGCCGTGTAAAGCACCCGACGAAAATCGTTATTCTTGACGGCGAGACTCTCGATATCCTGCACATATCCTTTCATGGTGCCTCCGTGTTCGTTCATCGTTTGTTTCGGTTCCTTTATTTCCTGGGAGCGTTCCGCTGTTTTGTCCCCCGTCATGTTTTTCCCCTCCGCTGGCTCGGCGGATCGCGCTCCGACGGGGAACCAGATCACCAGGGCCAAGGCGAAACTGGAACGGATGAGGCTCGTATGCGTTTGTTGTTTCATGTCCGATTGCATTTCTCTTGCCGTTTTGGTTCGCGGTTGGCGTTCGACTGATCTAACGCCACGCCGGTTCCCGATGTCGCTACCTCGGTGTCCTCCGTGTCCTCGGCGGTGAAAGATGTTGCCGTTGGAGGCGAGCGCAGCGCCAAAAAAAACGACCGCCGCCTGTGCAGCCAGGCGGCGGTCATGGTAGGAAACCCCCGCTTGCGACGGGGAGGCAGGCCATCCAGTGGGATTACGAGGGCGGCGGTCCCCGCACGGGCTCGCCGCCCCGGTACCGGCAACCCTTGCGCAGCGCGAGCCGTGGCGGCGTCAGGGGTACCTTCGACCCCGGTCCGGGTTGGCGCCCGGCAGCGGGATCACGTCATGGACCGCGGCGAGCCGCGGCGGGCGTTCCGGCCTCACCCGTGCTTCCGGGGCTGCCCTGCCCCGGCGAGTGACGGCCCCAAGAACTCAAGCGCCGGCCACCGGCGGCCGGCGGCCGCCCGTGCGCGCGCAAAGGAGAAGCTCACACGACCACCGCCACGGCAATCCGTCCTCGACAGCGTCGTCGACAGCCGCGCTGAGGAATGCAGCCTGCAACTTATTGTCGGTGCCCGGCGGCGGGTGTAGGAGGAACCTTTAATCTCGGGGAAGATTTGCCGGACGTGTCCGCCCGCGCGGCTGCCGGGGCTGCCGCCGGGACGTCCGGCTCGCCCGCGGGCCGCAGGGCGGCGAAGGTGAAGTTGCTGCCCGGGTTCCACAGGATCCACTCGCGGATGCCGGAGTCGTAGACCGCGCGGATCTGCTCGCGCACCTCGGCGGCGCCGTAGCGGGGCTTGCCCATGGTGAAGTCCTGCAGCCAGGGGCGGATGGCCGCGGGGTGCGGCACCTTGCTGCGGGAGAGCGCGTACTGCATGGCCGTGTGGACGGTGCGGTAGGGGTGCGCGTTGGGATGCTCCATGTCGTAGTCGCCGCGGTAGAAGTGCGACGGGTAGACCATGGGGAGCAGCACATCGGCCACGTCCACCAGGCGCTCCCACTTCTGGCCGATGCCCATGTCGTCGTCGGCCGAGACCGTGGCGCCGAAGACGTCGGCGGTGATGGGCACGCCGTAGGGTGCGAGCTGGGCCTTGGAGTACTGGATGAACTCGCGGATCGCGTCCATGCGGCTGCGCCCGCGGGCGTCGGAGAAGAGCTGCGTCGCCCGCAGGTTCGGCACCACGTCGGGGAAGCGCACGTAGTCCCACTGGACCTCGCCGAAGCCCAGCTCGAGCGCCTCCCGGGCAATGGCGATGTTGTAGTCCCAGACCTCGCGGTTGTACGCGTCCACCCAGAAGAGCCCGTCGCTGTCGCGCCAGAGGGAGCCGTCCTTGCGCCGGATCGCCCAGGCCGTCTTCGCCCGGGCCAGCGTCGTGTCCTTGAAGCAGACGATGCGGGCAATGGGATAGACGCCGTGCGCCTTCAGCTGGGCCAGCACCCCGCGGATGTCGCGGATGTAGTCGCGGTCGGCGCCCACCTGGCGCACCAGCGGCAGGCCGCTGCGGTAGCTGACCAGCCCGCCCTCCTTCACATCGATCACGAAGGTATTGATCTCGGTGCGGTCGGCCACGCCCAGCAGCTTCGCCAGCTTGCGCGGCGAGCCGGCGGCCCAGGCGTTGAGGTACAGTCCCCGCACCTGCGCGGGCTTGGGCACGTGCAGCGCCGCATTGCGCTCGCGGGGCGAGCCCTGCGCCCCCAGGGCACCCGCGCCGGTCCCGGCCAGGGCGAGCAGCAGCAGCGCCGCCCGTTGCAACCGGCGCGCGCCGGCCGGGACGCCGGCGTCGCAGGTGAGCCGCCGGCGGCGGAAGTGGATCATCGTTGGTCCTCTTGCGTCAGTAGCGCGGTAGCGAGGGATCGACGTCGTTGCTCCAGGCGGCGATGCCGCCGCGCAGGTGCGAGATCTTCCCCAGCCCGGCGCCGCGCAGCGCTTCCAGGGCGCGGCCGCTGCGTCCGCCGGTGTGGCAGTAGAGCACGACCGGCCGGTCGCCGTCCAGCTCCGCCAGGTGCTCGCCCAGCTGGCCCAGGGGGAGCAGGCGCGCGCCATACGGCTCCAGGTTGGCAATGCGCCACTCGAAGGGCTCCCGGATGTCCACCAGGTCGATGGGCTCGCCCGCGTCCAGCAGCTGCTTCAGCTGGAGGGGCGTGAGCTCGGCCGGCAGGCCGGCGGTCGCGGCGGCAGCCGGGGCGACGACGTCGCCCGACGGCTCCGCTGCCGGGCGCAGCCCGCAGAAGTCCTCGTAATCGATGAGGGCCGTGATGCTGGGGTGCTCGCCACAGACGGGGCAGTCCGGGCTCTTGCGCAGCCGCAGCTCGCGGAACTTCAGCTCGAGCGCGTCGAAGAGCACCAGCCGGCCGAGCAGCGTCTCGCCCGCGCCCAGGATCAGCTTCATGGCCTCGAGCGCCTGCAGCGAGCCAATGATGCCCGGGAGCACGCCCAGCACGCCCCCCTCGGCGCAGCTGGGCACCAGTCCGGGCGGCGGCGGCTCGCGGAAGAGGCAGCGGTAGCAGGGGCCATGGCGCCCATCGAAGACCGAGACCTGCCCCTCGAAGCGCAGGATCGAGCCGTAGACGTACGGCTTGCCCAGCAGCACGCAGGCGTCGTTGACCAGGTAGCGGGTGGGGAAGTTGTCGGTGCCATCCACAACGATGTCGTAGCCGCCGATGACCTCCAGCGCATTGTCGCTGTCCAGCCGGAGATCGTGACGCAGAATGCGCACGTGGGGGTTGAGGTCCTCCAGCCGGGCGGCGGCCGCGTCGGTCTTGCGCCGGCCCAGGTCCGACTCACCGTAGAGGATCTGGCGCTGCAGGTTGCTGGCGTCCACCTGGTCGAAGTCCACCAGCCCGATGGTGCCCACGCCCGCGGCGGCCAGGTAGAGCGCGACGGGCGAGCCCAGGCCGCCGGCGCCCACGATCAGCACCCGCGCCGCCTTGAGCCGGGCCTGTCCCTCGGGGCCGACTTCCGGCAGGGCGAGGTGGCGCGCGTAGCGGCCCAGCTCCGCGGGGCTCAGCGGCAGCGGCTCCTCCCCCCCGGCAATGCTCGGCACGATCACCAGTCGGTCTCCATCCCGGAGCGGCGTGCGCTCGCCCTCGAGCCAGCGCACGTCCTCCTCGTTCACGTACACGTTCACGAAGCTGCGCAGCCGGCCGTCGTCGGAGAAGAGGTGGCGACGCATGGGCGGAAACGTCGTCGCCAGCTCCTGCAGCGCCGCGGCGACGCTGCCCGCGGCGACCTCGACCTCCGTCCGACCGCCGGTATACCCGCGCAGCGGCGCCGGGATTCCCACTTTGACGCTCACGTGGCGCCCTCCCCGCCCACGAGCTCCTCCTCCCCGAAGCCGGACCGGTCCTCCCGCAGGCACCAGGCGCGGGCCAGCCCCCGGCTCACGTCCACGATCACGTACGTGTACCACGGCCACGCCCATTCCAGGTCCGTCGCCGACGGGACCGGTCCCGCCCCTGGATGGGAGTGGTAGAAGCCCACCACCTCCAGCCCCCGCAGCGCCGCCTCCGCCTCCGCGGCGCGGACGAGCGCGGGCGCGATGCGGTAGCGCGCGGGACTCGCATCCTCGTTGGGCAGCGCCAGCGCCCGCAGCACGCGCCGCTCGTCCGCGCCGGCGCCCTGGCCGATCAGCGCGCCGCAGCACTCGGCCGGCGCCGCGGCGCGTGCATGCTCCAGGATGGCGCCCAGCACCGGCTTCGGCAGGCGCACGCGGCGCGCTCCCGGCGCGGGCCCCGGGGCGGCACCGGTCGGCGCGGGAATCTGCGCACTTTCATCCATGGCCGCACCTCTGTACGGAAGCCACGTCAGAACGACACCCGGACGCCGGCGTTCAGCACCCGCCCCTCCAGGGGCGCCCATTCGTCGGTGGTCCAGCGGCCGCCCAGCCCGGGCGTGGCGCGCAGCAGCGGGTCCCAGCGGGTCTGGCGCACGTCCGTGAGATTCTCCGCGTTGGCGAACAGCTCGAAGCGGCCAACCCGCTTGGCGGCAATGACCTCCACGGTGGCGAAGCCCGGGGTGAAGGTGCGGTAGGGATCGTCCTCCACGCGCTGGCGGCCGGTGTAGAAGACCTCCAGCGCGACGCGGGCCCCGGCTTCGTCCTCCTCCCAGGCGACGTCCACGCCGCCGGCGTTGCGCGGCGTCAGCGGAATCTCGATGCGCGTGCCCTCGTCGGGCGAGAATTCCGTCGCCTGCTGGTGCGAGAAGGTGGCGGTGACCAGCAGCGGCTCACGGGCGTAGACCGCGAACAGCTCCGCGCCCGCCGTGCGGATCGGCCCGGCCGCGTTCACGAGCCGGAAGGCGGTAGAATCGCCGGGACGCGGCACGCGCGCAAAGGGCGGCGGCACGCGCGCGCTCAGCACCGGGTTCTGCACGCGCACGGCGAACAGGGTGCCGCTGAGCTGGAACGGCCCCACCTCGCCGCCCACGTCCAGCGACGCGCTGGACCCGGACTCCGCGCCCAGACGACCCGGCGGCGCCAGCCAGGTGAAGCCCACCTCCTCCACCTCCGACGACAACGGTGTGGGCGCGAAGAAGCCACGCCCGCCCGAGAGCCGCACGCTCCAATCGTCGCCCAGGCGGTAAAGCGCCGACACGCGCGGCGACAGGAACGTGCCGTAGCGGTCGTGCCGGTCGAGGCGGAGGCTCGCCTCCAGCGCCACGGCCTCGATGGGCGTGTACGTGTCCTCGGCGAAGAGCGATGCCGTGCCGAAGTCGAAGCCGAAGGTGTCGCGCGGGGCCGTCCGCAGCCCCTCGTACTCGCCCGAGAGGCCGAGCACCGCCGTGTTCCGGCTGCGGGCGAGCGACAGGGTCGCCTCGGCGAAGGCGTTGCGGCGGCTGTCCGTCTCGCTTGCGGCACCAAAGCGCCGGCCGTGGTGCGTCAGCATCGCCGACGCGCGCACGCCCAACAGCGTCGCGGGCGTCAGCAGCAGGTGGGCGACGACGCCGACGTCGCCGTGGCGCGTATCGAGCCCGTCCTCGAAGGGCACTCCCGACGGCGCCACGGCGCCCGGCACGGTCCCGCCCCGGCGGTTCTCCGCCATCCAGCCCGCCGTCAGCAGCAGCGAGCTGCCCCCCGGCGACGTCCAGAACAGTCGCGGCCTGGCCTCGGCGCGGTCGTACCCGGCCACGTCGGTCCAGCCGTCGCGGTCCACGTCCTCCTGCCCCTGCCGGTGCGCGCCGCCCAGGAAGGTGTATCCCCAGCGGTCGCTAAGGCGGCGCGACAGCCAGAGGAGCCCGTCCGTGCCGGCGCGCGTCGTCTGGCTCAGCAGGAGCCGCCGCCCGTCGGCCGGAGTGCGGGAGATCAGGTCCACGACGCCGCCCAGGGCGGACGGGCCGTAGAGCGCCGTGGCGGCGCCCTTGATCACCTCGACCTGGCGCAGGTCCAGCGGCGGCGACTGGACCAGGCTGAACGATGGCGCGTGCGCGCCGTACAACGGGAGGCCGTCCGTCAGCAGCAGCGTGTAGCGCCCCGGCAGTCCCTGCACCCGGATGGTCGCGCCGCCCAGCCCGGGCGCCACGGGCTGCACCTGGATCCCACCCATCTCGACCAGCAGGTTGGTCATGTCGCCCGGGCGCGTGAGCGACTTCTCCTCCACGTCCTCCGGCGCCAGCACCTCCACGCGTGTGGGCTCCTGCTCGATCCGCACCTCGGAGCGGGCCGCGTGCACGATGATGGGCGGCTCCTCCTGGGCGACCACCATCAGCTCCACGGAGATCGCCGTGTCCGCCGACGGGCGCAGGAGCAGGGCGACGGTGTCCACGCCGTAGCCGGGCTTCCAGACCAGCACGCGCCGCAGGCCGGCCGGCAGCGTCAGCCGCGCGCGGCCCGCGCTGTCGCTGAGCACGAGCACGCCACCGCTGCGCACCTCCGCGCCCGGGAGCGCGCGGCCTTCGGCCGCCACGGAGACGGTCACGTGCCCGGGTGCCCCCTGGGCGGCCAGCGGATGGCGCGGCGCCATCAGGAATCCGGGAGCCAACATCAGGGCGGCCGCGATCCCCGCCGTGACACGTGCGGACTTCGTCATGTGGGTCCGTGCTCTCTCAGGCGCGGACCCGGGCGGCGGCCAGCTGCTCCAGCACCAGCTCCGCGTTGGCCGCCGCCCCGCCCAGCCGGGAGCGGACGTAGGCCTGGGCCGCGGCCGCCGCCCGCCGGCGGCTGGCGCCATCCGGCTGGCCGCACAGCTCGGCCAGGCAGCTCTCGAGCTCGCGCGCGTCGCTGACCTCCCAACCGCCGCCCGCCGCCTCCAGCTCGACCGCGTCCCGGGAGTTGCCCTGGGTGGGCCCGAACAGCACCGGCACACCCAGGGCGGCGGGCTCGACCACGGAGTGCAGCCCGGCGGCATGGAAGCCGCCGCCGACGTAGGCCACGGTGGCCAGCGCGTAGAGGTCCGCCAGCACCCCCACGCGGTCCACGACCACCACGTCCACCCCCCCGGTATCCTGCCCCGCCTCGATGGCGGCCAGGCGCGCATGCCGCAGGCCGGCGCCGGCGAGGCGCGCCTCCAGGGGGGCGAGGTGCTCCTCGTCGGGCTCGTGCGGGGCGATGACCAGGCGCCAGCGCCGGCCGGCGCCGGCTGCCGCCCGCGCCTGGACGAAGGCCGGGACCAGCCGCGCCTCGTCCGCGCCCCAGGTCGAGCCCGCGACCAGGGTGGTGGCGTCGGCGTCGCGCAGCCGCTCCAGCAGCGGGTCGGCCGGTCGCGCGCCGTGCACCCGCTCCCAGACCTGGTCGAAGCGGGCGTCGCCCGTGACGCGCACACGCTCCGCCGGCACGCCCAGGCGCGCGAAGCTGGCGGCATCGCCCTCGCCTACCGCGCCCACCGCCTGCAGCCGGCGGTAGGTGGGCCCCAGCAGGAAGCGCGAGGGCGGGCGCAGCCGGCTCGACCCCGCCGCCAGCACCGCGTTCACCATGGTCAGGCGCGCGCCCTGCCGGGCGGCCAGCGCGGAGAGCACGGGCCACGCCTCCGTGCGCACCCAGGCCAGGGCGGAGGGGCGCAGCGCCGCCAGGGCCCGGGTAACCTCGGCGGGCAGGTCCCAGGGCAGGTAGTCGGCCACGTCGGCGCCCACACGGGCGGCCAGCCGCTCGGCCGAGGGCGAGAAATGGGTGAAGGCCACCTGCAGACCGGGGTCGCGCTCCCGCAGCGCGGCGATGATCGCCTGCGCCACGAGCGCCTCGCCCACGGAGGGGGCGTGCACCCAGACCAGCGGGCGGGCGGGATCGCGCTCGGCTGCGGCCCAGGCCGTCAGGCGCGCCACGGCCCCGCGCCGGGCCTCGACCCCGCGCGCGACCTTGGCGTTCATGCGCCCGGCCAGGGGCAGCAGCGGGCGCAGGGCGGCGAGGGCGCAGGCGTAGAGCCACTCGCGCGCGAGCAGCCGCCCGCCGGGCCGCTGCCGCTCCTCCAGCGGTGCGCTCCCGCCCGAGCGCTGTCGCTCCTCCGCGGGAGCGCTCATCCGGGCGCCAGCTCCCGGTTCTCCGGCTCGACCAGGCGGCGCACTTCCGCCACATCGGCGGACCGGGCCACCTCGGCGGGCAGCCGCTGCGCCGCCTGCGCCATGGCTTCGCCGAGGTGCGCCGCCTCCACGTCCTCGACGTGGTACTGGTAGCGCGACTGGCCGTGGCGCACGGTCACGCGGTAGATGGGCATGGAGCTCCTGGATCGGGTTCGCGCCGGCAGGATGGACTCGGCGCCGTCGTCGCTCGTATATTCGGCGCCGTGCGCTATATCGGCAACAAAACCAAGCTGCTCGACTTCATCGGCGAGGTGCTGGGCCGTCGCGGCATCCGCGGGGGCAGCGCCGTGGACCCCTTCTGCGGCACGGCCAGCGTGGCCCGCTCCCTCAAGCGACGAGGCTTCCGGGTGCTGGCGGCCGACGTGCTGGAGCTGGGTCACGTCTTCGCGCATGCCTACGTCCAGGCATCGCAGCTGCCCGACGTCGCCGCCCTGGCCGGCATGCTGGGGTCCCGCGTGGATTCCGCCACCGCCGTCGTCGCCCGGCTGAACCGGCTGCGGCCCCGCCCCGGCTTCATCCACGCCCACTTCTCACCCGCCGGCGCCGACGGGCGCATGTATTTCACCCCCGAGAACGCGGCCCGCATCGATGCCATCCGCTCCCTGCTGGGCGAGTGGCACGCCGACGGCCTGCTGGAGGAGGACGGCTTCTACCTGCTGGTCACGGCCCTGGTCGAGGCGGCGGACCGCGTGGCCAACACGACGGGGGTGTACGCCTCGTACGTCAAGAGCTGGCAGCCCAATGCGCTCAAGCCGCTGCACCTGCGACTGCCGCGCGTGGTGCCCGGCGTCGGCTCCCTGGCCGTGCGCGCCGATGCGCGCGCCCTGGTACCCGGCCTCGAGCCCTTCGACCTGCTCTACATCGATCCGCCCTACAACAACCGCCAGTACCCGGCGTACTACCACATCCCCGAGATCATCGCCATGGGCTTCGCGCCGCCCCCGGTGCTGCGGGGCAAGGTCGGACTGATGCTGCACGACACCGACAAGCGCAGCCCGTTCACCAGCCGTCGCAAGGGACCCGCCGTGCTGGAGGAGCTGGTCGCCGGCGCCCGCTGCCGGCACATCGCCCTCAGCTACAATGCCGAGGGCGTCATCGGCGAGGAAACGATCGAGCGCATCCTGAAGGCGTACGGCCGGCAGGGTACCTACTACTGCTACAAGCGCCGCTATCGCCGCTACCGCTCCGACGCCGACAGCGCCGCCCGCCGCTATCGCGCCGACGTGGTCGAGGAGCGGCTGTACTGCGTGGACCGCTAGCGCTCCGGCGCCGCCACGTCCGCCCGCAGCACTCCGCCGGCCTCCGTGGTCACGCGTATGTCGCGGCCGTAGGCCCGGGTGCCGTCCAGACGCCGGACGATGGCGCGCAGCGTCACGGGTGCCCCGCCCGGGATGCCGCAGAGCAGGTAGCGCCCTCCCGCGTCGGTCGCCGCCTCCAGGTACTCCATGCGGATCACCACGGGCGACCCCTTGATTACCCGTTGCCAGCTGGCCCGCACCACCGTGCCGGCGCCCGCGTCCGCGACCTCGCCGAAGAGGATGGACGCATCGGGGAGCAGCGCCTCACCGCAGGCCCGGCGCCGGGCCTCCGCCCGCGTGGGCAGCCCCAGCGCGACCACGACCTCCGCCGTGCCTTCCACCAGCGCGCGCTGCGCCGGGGGCAGCACGGCCGCGGAGTCCAGCGCCGGATGTGTGAAGGCGACGTCGTACCGTCCGGGCGGCACGCCGGCGATGCGGAAGCGACCGTCGTCGTCCGAGGACGTGGCGTAGACGGTGCCCGAAAGGTAGACGCGGGCGCCGGCCAGCGGGCGCTGCCGGGCGCTGTCGTACACCACGCCGGTCACGGCACCCGCCGCCGCCGCGGCGGTCCCCCCGCCCGGCGTGGCGACGCCGGGAATCCGCATGTTCAGGACCTCGCCCGTGGTCTCGTGCAGGGCATAGGCCGAGATGTCGTCGAGACGGCCGCCCACGATGCGCATGGAGCGCCGCAGCAGCGGGAAGGTCAGCCGCCAGCGCTCCACGATCCAGGCGCCCGTGGGCAGGCGCCGGTACTCCACGCGGCCGCCGGCCTCCATCCCGGGGAATTCCAGCCCGGTGTATGTAAACTCGATGGAGCGCAGCTCGCCGGAGCGCGCATCCAGGAAGGCGGTGCCCTCGATGCCCACGGGTCCGCCGCGCCGGGCTCCCCGGAAGTTCACGGCCAGATCCCCCTCGGGCGTGTCAGAGCGGGGTCGCAGCTCGAGGCAGTTCGTGTCCAGGAACTCATCGGAAGCCAGAACCTCGTCGTCCGGTCCGGAGTAGACGAAGCCACCCGCCGCGTCGCGCTGCACGTACCCTTCCTTCGCCAGCTGCTTGGCCGACAGCGAGGCAAAGGGCCGGCTCGAGACGCCCACGCTCTCCTTTACGCTGTCGGACAACACCACGCGCGAGGGCAGCGCGATCACGCGCTCGTGGCGCCGCAGGGTGTACTCCACCCCGCGCAGGCCACCGGTCCAACTGCTGACCCGCAGCGCCTTGCGCACCTCCTCCCAGACCCGCGCGGTAGCCTCGCCCGCCCCGGGGCGGAGCTGGCAGCGCCGGCGACCCGACACCTCGATGGCCGCCAGCGGGATCGCGTCCGCCTCCAGCGTGAGTGTCACCGACCGGCGCTCACCCGCCGCCAGCGTGAAGGGCGCGAGCTTGCGGGTGGTCATGCCCAGGCGCTCGGCCACCACGCCGTAGCGGCCGACACCGGGCGCGGTCAGCAGGAAGCGGCCGGCCTCGTCCGTCAGCACCGCCGTGCGATTGTGCCCCGCGGAGTCCTGCAGGACGACGAAGGCGCCGCCCAGCCCCACGCCGCCATCGGCATCCAGGACGCGACCGGCCACGGTCTGGCCGGCGGCCGGCATGCGTGCCAGCAGCAGGGCGAGCGCCGGGAGGGCCAGGCGGGCGCAGGACTGGAGGGTGCGGACTGGGATCACGGGAGCTCCAGCGTCGGAGCGGATGGGTTCGCGCCGGGCGTCGAGGGTCAGGCCCGGCCGGCCGCCCATGCGAGCAGCAGCCAGCCGGCCAGGAGGCTGAGCCCGCCGATGGGGGTGACCGCCCCCAGCCAGCGGGGCGCGCCGAAGGCGAGCGCGTACAGCGTTCCGGAGAAGATGGCGATGCCGGCGACGAATGCCCAGCCGGCCGCCACCGCGGCGCCGCCGGGAAAGCGGCCCGTGGCCCAGCCGACGGCCAGCAGCGCCAGGGCGTGGTACATCTGGTAGCGCACGCCGACCTCGTACACGTTCAGCCGGTCGGGCGCGAGCCGGCCCGACAGCGCGTGAGCGCCGAAGGCACCGAGCGCCACGGCCGCGAAGGCGAGCAGCGCCCCGATCACGAAGAAGGTCCGCTCCATGACGCGGAGGTTACGCCCGCGACTCCGGCGCGTCAACGCCGCGGCGGCGCCATCGGCCATGCGTGGCACAAGGTGCTTCCCGGGCCTATCTTGCCCCTCTTGTCCCCCCCCACGGCACCCGAGCGCGAGCCCATGCCACTTTCACGCCTCTTCCACCGGCCCCGAGGCCGGGCCGCTCTGTTGGCGCTCGCGCTGCCCGCGCTGCTGGCAGGCTGCTCGCCCACCTACGTGATCCGGGCGGGCATCGCCGAGGCCAGGATCCTGTCGCGCCGCCGGCCCATCGCCGACATCGTCGCCGATCCGGCCACCACGCCCGCCACGCGCCACAAGCTCGCGCTGGTGCTGGACGTCCGGACCTACGCCGACCGCGTGCTCGGGCTGCGCACCGGCGCGAGCTACACCACCTTCTCCCGCGTGGACAGCGACACGCTGCTGCTGGTCCTGCAGGCCGCGCCCAAGCTGGCGTTCCGCGAATACACCTGGTGGTTTCCCATCGTGGGGCGCGTGCCCTACAAGGGCTATTTCGACTTCGACCGCGCCCGCCAGGACGCCGCCGACCTCGAGCGGCAGGGCTACGACGCCTACGTCCGGCCCAGCAGCGCCTTCAGCACCCTGGGCTGGTTCAACGACCCGCTGCTGAGCACCATCCTGCGCTACGACGACCTGGACATCGCCAACACCGTCATCCACGAGCTCACCCACAACACGCTCTACGCACCCAGCCAGATCGCCTTCAACGAGAGCTTCGCCAACTTCGTCGGCGGCCACGGCGCCATCGACTACGTCTGCTCCGTGGAGGGCGACGCCTCCCCCCGCTGCGACCTGGCCCGCCGCCGCTGGGCCGACGACCTCGTCTTCGGCCGCTTCCTCTCGGACCTCGTGGGTCGGCTCCAGGCCCTCTACGCCCACACCGAGCTGCCGGCCGCCACCCGCCTCGCCCTGCGCGACAGCGTCTTCCAGGACGCCCGTCACCGCTGGGCCGCCCAGACCGAGCCCGCCCTGCTGACCACACAGTACCGCGGCTGGGGCCAGCGCGCCGTGCTCAACAACGCCGCCATCATCGCCCGCCGCATCTACTACGACCGCCTCGACGTCTTCGAGGCCGCCTACGCCAGGACCGGCGGCGACCTGCGGAAATTCGTGGCGGCCGTGAAGGATGCCGTCGGAAAGCAGAAGGACGCATACCAGGCAGTCGCGGGAATCGGCGTGACACCCGGAAGCTGAGGACGCCCGGCCCTTAACCTCCTGCTCCTGCTCCGGCTTCCCCTGATCTCGCCCCTTCCCCCTCAGCGCTCAGGGTGAAGCGCAAAGACCAGGGCAAGCGAAAGGGAAAGCAGGAGCAGGAGGTTAAGGCCTTCCCGGGCCCGGGCGGCCGCGCTGACCTCCGCCGCTCTGCGGGCGCCCTCGGTTGAACGCACCCGCCGCTTGGCGGGATAATGCTCGTTTAACGCGATACTTACCTCCGACGGGCGCCAGCCATGAGCACGCAGGATCCGAACGAGTACCGCCCCAGCGCCATCGAAGAGAAGTGGCAGGCGATCTGGGCCGAGCGCGGCACCAACACGTTCACGGACGAGGAGCTGCGCGGGGCGGAGAACCCCTTCTACAACCTCATGATGTTCCCCTACCCCTCGGCGGAGGGGCTGCACGTGGGGAACATCTACGCCTTCACGGGCGCCGACATCTTCGGCCGCTACCAGCGGCTGCAGGGCAAAACGGTCTTCGAGCCGATCGGCTTCGATGCCTTCGGCATCCACTCGGAGAACTTCGCGCTCAAGATGGGCACCCACCCCATGGAGCTCATCCCGCGCAACATCGCCAACTTCACGCGCCAGCTGAAGCGCGTGGGGCTGATGTACGACTGGAACCACACGGTCGACACGACCGACCCGCGCTACTACCGCTGGACGCAGTGGGTCTTCCTCCAGCTCTACCGCGCGGGACGCGCCGAGAAGCGCGAGGCGCCCGTCAACTGGTGCCCCTCCTGTCACACGGTGCTGGCCAACGAGCAGGTCATCGCCGGGGCGTGCGAGCGCTGCGGCAGCATGGTCGAGCAGCGCATCCTGTCGCAGTGGTTCTTCAAGATCACCGACTACGCCAAACGCTTGCTCGAGAACCTCTCCTGGATCGACTGGTCGGAAACCACCAAGAAGGCGCAGGAGAACTGGATCGGCAGAAGCGACGGCGCCGAGGTCCATTTCCCTCTCGCCCGGCGCAAGGTGGCCGACGACCGCCACGAGAGCGCGCAGGTCCACGCCCAGAAGCCGGTCATCCCCGTCTTCACCACGCGCCCCGACACCATCTTCGGCGCCACCTTCATGGTGCTGGCGCCCGAGCACCCGCTCGTGGACACGCTCACGGCCCCCGGCCAGAAGGCGGCCGTCGAGGAGTACCGCCGCGGCGTCGCCGCCATGGACCTCGTCTCCCGCAAGATCGACAAGGAGAAGACCGGCGTCTTCACGGGCGGGTATGCCGTCAACCCCGCCACGGGCGAGGACATCCCCGTCTGGATCGCCGACTACGTGCTCATGGAGTACGGCACCGGCGCCATCATGGCGGTGCCCGGCCACGACGAGCGCGATTTCGAGTTCGCCACGAAGTTCGGCCTGCCCATCCCGCGCGTGATCGCCGCCTCCCTCGACGACGCCGACGCGCCCCTGATCGCGGCGGAGGCCGGCGATGGCGTGCTCGTGCACTCCGGTCAGTTCACGGGCCTGCCCTGGGCCGAGGGCAAGCAGGCAATCACTAAGTGGTTGTCAGAAAGAGGTTTAGGCGAGGCGCGCGTGAACTACCGGCTGCACGACTGGTGCATCTCCCGACAGCGCTACTGGGGACCGCCCATCCCCATCATCTACTGCGAGAAGTGCGGCACCGTGCCCGTGCCGGAGGAGCAGCTGCCGGTCGTGCTGCCCTTCGTCGCCGACTACAAGCCGGACGAGTCCGGGATCTCGCCGCTCGCCCGGGTCGAGGAGTGGTACCGCGTCGCCTGCCCGACGTGCGGCGGCGAGGCGCGGCGGGAGACCGACGTCAGCGACACGTTCCTGGACAGCGCCTGGTACTTCCTGCGCTACCCGTCGGCCAACGACCAGGCGGCGCCGTTCGACCCGCAGATCACGGCGAAGTGGCTCCCCGTCAACAGTTACATCGGCGGGGAGGAGCACGCCGTGCTGCACCTGCTGTACAGCCGCTTCATCACCATGGTGCTGCACGACCTGGGGCACCTCGCCTTCGAGGAGCCGTACCTGCGCTTCCGCAAGCATGGGCTGATCATCAAGGAAGGCTCGAAGATGTCCAAGAGCCGGGGCAACGTCGTGGTCCCGGACGACTACATCGCGCAGTGGGGCGCCGACGCCTTCCGCACGTACCTCATGTTCCTGGGCCCGTACCAGGAGGGCGGCGACTTCCGCGACCAGGGGCTCGTCGGTCCTTTCGGCTTCCTCAAGCGGCTCTGGGACACGGTGCTGCCCGTGGAGGAGCTCGGGACCGAGGCGCCCGGCGCGGAGCTGGAGCGGAAGCTCCACGCCACCATCCGCAAGGTGGGCGAGGACGTGGCCGGCCTCAGCTACAACACCGCCGTGGCCGCCATGATGGAGTACCTGAACGCGGTGCGCGAAGGCGGTCGCGGGGCCAACCGCTCCGAGATCGAGCCGCTCGTCGTGCTGGTCGCGCCCTTCGCGCCCCACCTGGCCGAGGAGCTCTGGAGCCGCCTCGGCCACGCCCACGGCATCTTCGAGGGCGCCAACTGGCCGCAGTACGACCCCGCCCGGACCACCCAGGACACGGTCGAGTTCGTCGTCCAGGTCAACGGCAGGGTGCGCGCGCGGCTGCCCATGCCGCGAGGCATCCCCCAGGGCGAGGCCCAGGCTGCGGCGCTGGCCGACGACAACGTGAAGCGGTTCGTTGATGGCGCTGCCGTGCGGAAGGTGGTTTTCGTGCCGGACAGGCTCATCAATCTGGTCGTCGGCTAGCGCGACCCGGCAGAGGGGGCGCAACAACGATGGCGAGGGCCGGGCGCAGATTCCCCGGCCCTCGCGCGCATCCCTGGAGATGGGGAGCAACATCAGGCCGGGCGACCCGGCGTTTCCTTCCGGGACCGGAGCGGCAGCGCCCTGGGCGCCGGGGGTACGCCGGGCCTCCCGAATGATGTTGCTCCCCCTCATCAGGGAGGCGGAGTGAGGGTCGCGCTTGTGCGCCTGGACCCGGCCTTCGATGTTGCTCCCACTCTGCCGTCTGGCGCTTGCCGCAGGGGCCCGCCGAGGCTACTCTGGCGGCCCCCCGCATGGCCCCAGGAACAAGGCCAGACAAGGCAAACGCGGCCTTGACAGTCACCCTGACCACGGTTAACGTAATGGCCTGTACTGACGCGGGGTGGAGCAGTCTGGTAGCTCGCCGGGCTCATAACCCGGAGGTCGCGGGTTCAAATCCCGCCCCCGCCATTCTCCCGGCCCTGGCTTGGCCAGGGCTCGTTTGTGAGGAGCCTTGATGCCGGCTCGACCGTCCCCGCGAGACAGCTCGCGATCCGTGCCGCCGGGCAGCCGGTGGCAGCGGTCGTGGACGGCGACGGCGGGAGAGGGATAGCGAGCGCGAGCCGCGATCGCGATTCCCCCGCCCGCGCCGCTTCAGCCGCGCGGGCTTTTCATCGGCGGGAGGTCCGGGGCCAGGTAGCTCAGTTGGTAGAGCACACGACTGAAAATCGTGGTGTCGGCAGTTCGACTCTGCCCCTGGCCATATAGGTCCGTAGCTCAAGTGGTAGAGCACCGGTCTCCAAAACCGGGGGTTGCAGGTTCGAGTCCTGCCGGGCCTGCTGGGTGACTTGTTTGACAGACGGTTCGAGGCCCCCATCGTCTAGTGGCCTAGGACGCGGCGTTCTCAGCGCCGAAACCGGGGTTCGATTCCCCGTGGGGGTATGGCAGCGCGGGTACGGCCCCCGCCGCGCTGGGGCGATACGTTGGGGGAGGCACCGACGGAGTGTGCTCGCGTAGCTCAGTGGTAGAGCACTCCCTTGGTAAGGGAGAGGTCGTGGGTCCAATCCCCACCGCGAGCTCCAGTCGGGTCCCCATCGTCTAACGGTTAGGACGCCAGCCTTTCAAGCTGGTAACCCGGGTTCGACTCCCGGTGGGGGCATTGCACAGAGCGCGGGCGTAGCTCAGTTGGTAGAGCGTCTGCTTGCCATGCAGAAGGTCGCCGGTTCAAGTCCGGTCGCCCGCTCTGAGGAGCCGCCTGAGGGCGGGTGCAGGACGTGGGGGCGGTAGCTCAGCCGGTTAGAGTGCCGGTCTGTCACACCGGAGGTCGCGGGTTCAAATCCCGTCCGCCCCGCTCGAACGCTCTTTGACAACTCGGGTTCGTGATTCCGGCCGGCGAATTCGCCGGCCGCCGTGGGGCTGTAGCTCAGCTGGGAGAGCGCTTGAATGGCATTCAAGAGGCCAGGGGTTCGAGCCCCCTCAGCTCCACTCTGCTCGGGTGGCGGAATTGGTAGACGCGCAAGATTCAGGATCTTGTGGGGGTATCCCCGTGGAGGTTCGAGTCCTCTTCCGAGCACTGCAGGAAACCGGGTCGCCCACGTGCTGGAACTGGTAGACAGGCTGGTTTGAGGGACCAGTGCCGGAAACGGCGTGGAGGTTCGAGTCCTCTCGTGGGCATTCCGATACCGGCATCCGACGGGACGTTTCACCACGGAGTACACGAAGGACACAGAGCGGGATTTGTTGTGGTGACGGATGAGTTCCGTGTGGCCTCCGAACGCGAGGCGCCCACGAAGTCCGATACGCGCTCGTAGCTCAATTGGATAGAGCATCTGACTACGGATCAGAAGGTTACAGGTTCGAGTCCTGTCGAGCGCGCCAGGGTGGGGTACCAAAGCGGCTAACTGGGGCAGACTGTAAATCTGCTGGCCACCGGCCTACGGAGGTTCGAATCCTCCCCCCACCACTCGTGTCAGGGGGCGCGTAGCTCAGTCTGGTTAGAGCGCTACGTTGACATCGTAGAGGTCACAGGTTCGAGTCCTGTCGCGCCCATACCGCCGGCCGGGTTCCGCCGGGCGGGCATAGAAGGAAATTGGGGCTGTAGCTCAGCTGGGAGAGCGCTGCAATCGCACTGCAGAGGCCAGGGGTTCGAGCCCCCTCAGCTCCATCGGTCGTCTCACCCGTTCCGGGCCGCCCGTGTCGGCGCGGGTGAGGAGGGCGGGCGGAAGCCCACGGCACGAGCCGTGGGCCCGGCACCCGCCCGAGAGACCGCCGGTCGGCGCCAGGGCGCGCTGGCTTGCGACTGACCGCGCCACCGTAGCTCAGGGGTAGAGCACTCGATTCGTAATCGAGCGGTCCTCGGTTCAAATCCGAGCGGTGGCTCTCCCGTCTGGCCCGGCGGGCGCGCACGAGAGTGGGACGAGCGGGCCGGACCCACGGGTCGGCGCTGGCCGACGGACGGACGGCCCATGCGGGAGTAGCTCAGTTGGTAGAGCATCAGCTTCCCAAGCTGAGGGTCGCGGGTTCGAGCCCCGTCTCCCGCTCTGGAACAGTGCAGTGCGACGGCCAAGGCAAGCCCGCGCACGTTCCCGTCAACGTGAACGGTTGCGCTTGCGCTTGCGGCCGTTTGTTTTGCTTTTCTGCCCCTTGGTGTAATTGGCAACACGCCTGACTCTGGATCAGGAGAGTCCTGGTTCGAACCCAGGAGGGGCAACTTGGAGGGAGGCCGCGCCGCCGCGGCCGACGGTTTGGAGAGGTAGCCAAGTGGTTACGGCAACGGTTTGCTAAACCGTCGGGCTCGCAAGGCCCGCGTGGGTTCGAATCCCACCCTCTCCGCTGAGGGTTGCCGCCGCAGGCGCTCCGGCGACCCGACTGGAGCATTGGACGGGTGTCCGAGAGGCTTAAGGAGCACGATTGGAAATCGTGTGGGGTTAACAGCCCTCGTGGGTTCGAATCCCACCCCGTCCGTGGCCGTGGCGGGGTTCGACCGCCGGCAGGACAGCGACAAGCGGGGAGTAGCTCAGCCCGGTAGAGCACTGCGTTCGGGACGCAGGGGCCGCTGGTTCAAATCCAGTCTCCCCGACTGAATTCGGGTGGTCGTCCCCGAGACCGCCCGGCAGCATCGAAGGCCCGGCAACGCCATGGCGTTGCCGGGCCTTTTTGTTTTGGCGAGGGCGGGAGCGGCAGCGGCGCCCCCTCTGGCTGCAAGTCACCGTGCCGGCACGGCGTCGGTCTGGCTCGCGGCGCCTAGGACGCGGCCGACGGCCGGATCACGAGAATGATGGCGCCGCCGGCGTCGTCGGACTGGCCGAGCACGACCGGCTTGCCGACGGTGGCGGTGACCGTGCTGACCATGCGGACCTGGCCGGCGCCCAACTCGATGGAGATGGCGACTCGCTTCTCGCTGCCCGAGACCCGCACGCGGTGGACCCGGCCCCTCACGGAGAAACGGGGCGTCGACCGGAGGAAATCCTCCTCCTCACTGGTCTGGACGCGCGTGGATCCGAGGAGCCTGTAGCCACGGTACTTGAACATCTCCCGCAGGGTGGTCTCGATGTCCGCGATGGCGGTGTCGCTCTGGATGAAGCCATCGGCCTGGAGCACCTGGATGTCCAGGACGACATCGCCGGCGTCGGGGCCGCCATCGTACTTCTGCAGCAGGTCGGCGATCACCTTCTGCCGATCCGGCCGCTCGGTGACGGAGATCAGCTTCTGCTTCCCGGAGAGGAAGCCGCCCTCGCGGATGTATGGTGTGAGCAGCGCCACGGCTTCCTCGTTGGTGAGGCGCGTCAACTCGTAGGTCCGGGTCTCCATGCCGCGCTTCTTGTCGCAGGCGGCGGGAGCGCACACGCCCGCGAGGAGCAGGGCGACAAGCAGGACTCGTTTCATGGTTTGCCTCTGAAGTTCGTGAGCCAGATTACGGTCATGTCGTTCCGCTGCATCACCACGGCCTGCTGGCCGGGTGCGGGGGTAACGACGGGTTCGTCGGGGAACATCAGCTGCGCCAGCAAGGGCGACGGTCGCAGCGGTGGCCGCTCCGGGTGTTGCGCCAGCAGGAATGCCGCGGCCGCGGCCGCGGCCAGGAGCGGCAGTGGCGCCCAACGCCAGCGGCCGGCGTGGCGGCGAGTCAGGCGGCCCAGGCCTTCGTCGAGCAGCCTGTACCCGGCCAGGACCCGGCGCAGCTCGCTCGAGCAGGCGACGCATTCGTGCAGATGCGCGGCGACTTCCGCCGGCGGCTCTCTCAGCTCGCCCATCTCGGCGCCCAGCAGCCACTCCCTGACGTGCACCTCCGCTCGCTCCGTCATTCGAACATCTCCGGGTGCCTATCCAGCATGATCCGGCGCAGGGCGCGGCGCGCGCGCATCAGGTGTACCCGCGCGGTTTCCGGCTTGATACCGAGGGCGTGGGCGGCTTCCGCCGCCGTTTGCCCCTCCTGGTCGACCAGCTCGATGAGCTGCCGCTGGCGCGGCGGCAGCTCTGAGAAGAAGCCGCGGATCAGGCTGGCGAGGCGGTCGTCGTGTACGCGAGCCAGCCGGTCCTCCGTCGCGGCCGGGAGCGCCGCGAGTTCGTCCTCGTCGACCGTCGCATGTCCGCGGCTCCGGCCCCGAACGTCCAGGGCGGCGTTGCGCACCACAGTGTAGAGCCAGGTCGTGAAGCGGGCGCGCCCCTCGAAGCCGCCCAGACGCTGGTGCAGCGTGATCGAGACCCGCTGCGCCACGTCCTCGGCGTCGTCGACGTCGCCGGTGATGACCAGCGCCCAGCGAACGATGCGATCGCGCATACCGCCGATGAGTGCATCGGCCGCGGCCCGGTCGCCGCCGTCGATTCGTTCGATGAGCTGCCGCAGCCCAGCCTCGCTCAAGGCCACGCGTTACCTGGTTGAGGCGAACATGTCGTCGTGCGCCTCCTTCCACATGGCGAAGCGCCGATCAGCGGGCCGATCGGCCATGAGCCGCTCCAGGGCGAGCTTGAGCGCAGCCCGGCTCGCATCCTTCGCCGGGACGGCCACATCAGGGGCAATGCCATCCGCGTCCCAGTTCGTCCCGGTCGCCGCGTGCACCACCCGCGCGGTCGGCACGAAGACGGCGAAGTGCTCGTCGATTTGCTGGAAGGCGCCCGGATTGGCCCCGCCCCGCGTCTTCTCCCCCACGACCGTCGCGTGCGCGAAGTACCGGAGATCATACGTCAACCCTTCCGCCGCCGAGAACGTCCGGTTGCTTGTCAGCAGATATACGGGCCTGCCGAGGTACTTCGGCCCCGGGACATAGGCCGCGCTCCAGATCTGATCCGGGGCGAGCGCGTCGCGCCGCTCCAGCGTCGCCAGCTTCATCTGGTCGCCGATGAAGTAGGACGTGATCAGGGACACCATGTCGGCGTGGCCACCTCCGTTCTGCCGCAGGTCGATGATCAGGGCGTCGGTGTTCGCCAGGAGTTGCATGGCGGCCTGGAGGGTCACCCCGGCGAGCGCGGCGGGCTCGAACCGTCCCAGCTCGAGGTAGCCGACGTTGCCGGTGAACCGCTGGATCGAGTAGAAGCCGAAGTTGCGGGCGGCCCCCCGCTCCGCGTCCTCCCCGGTGCCGGCCGATGCTCCGGGTCCAGCCAGAGGTCGCGGCTCGGAGCTGAAGACGAGCTGGAGGTGTCGGTCGCGGGACCAGCTCCGTAGATCCTGCGTCAGGGCGGTGCTGAGCGAGGCGGCGGTCGCGCAGCTGTCATAAGCCGCGCGAACAGCGCGCTTCGACAAACGGCTGCGAATCGCGGCCGCCAGCTTTGCGTCGAAGTAGTCCTTCCCCACCCGGCTGGCGACGGCATCCAGGATCCGGGCACGGTACGCGGCATCCACGGGGAAGTCCGCCTGCTGCGCGGGGAGCGGGGCGGAGGCCAGGGCGGACAGGGCTAGGGCAGCGGGCAGGGTCCATCTCATCGGCAGCTCCTGTTGTCAGGGTCACTACCGCTGAGAGGCAACGACGAGGCAGAGCGTCTACACGGCGCCGGATCGCGACGGCGGGGTTCGTCGCCGCAGGGCGCCATGCAGGCTGGACGGCGAGAGCAGGGCCACCGGCGAACGAGCCCACCCGGGGAGATCCCCGGGCGGACTCTCAGCGTCGGGAGTGCGCCGGCTCGTTCCCGAGCAGCGCCCGGCCGGCCTCGAGGCTCGTGGTCCCCGCGACCGCGACCACCCGCGGGCTCAGCTCCGGGCGCGATAGACGAGCCGGTAGCTCATGGGCTCGGAGAGCTTGGGACTGACCACGTGGACGCTCACGGTGAGCGTCCGTCCGTCGGGGCTGAGCGTGTAGGTATTGGTGCGCACCCCGTCCTCGGCGATGAAGCGATGCGTGTAGCTGTGCGCGTCGAGGTAGGAGGCGACGCGGAGGGTTTCGATGTCGCCCCCGCCGGTCTTCCGCTTCCACGTGACCGTGCCGGAGTCCGGCGCCG
>JADGQX010000252.1 GCA_017881445.1 Gemmatimonadota bacterium
CAGCACCAGTTGGAGCGCCGCCGCCTGACCCAGCAGCGCCAGCGCAGCCCACACGCCCGCCCGCGCGGCACCGGCGGCGCTGGCCCACGCCAGCAGACCCAGGGCCGCGCCGCCGGCCAGCGGCAGGCAGAACGCGGGCGCCAGCTCGCCGCCGGGGCCGCGGAAGCGCGGGTCGGCGACGCTCCAGGCCACCAGCGCCGCCGCGCCCAGCGTCAGTGCCGCCACGGCCAGCGTGGTCGCCCGGGGCGCCCTGGCCCCCGGCGCGTCCGCGCCGCCGGGCTGGTCGCCCGGGCGGACGGGGCTGCCGGAGCTCACGGCCGGTGGCTGGTCGTCGGGCGTCGCATCCGCATCCTCGAGTCGGGGTCTCACCGGGCGGCGGGCCGGGCCAGGCGCTTGGCCAGGGGCCGGACATCGATCCCGAGCCGGCCCAGCACGTCGATGGTGCTCGCGATGCGCCCGCCCGGGAGCGGGAAGGAGCTGAAGATCATGCCACGGGGCAGCGTGAAGAGGGGGCTGCCGCGGTCCACGGCCGGCCGCAGCGCGAGCTGCGCCGCCATGACCGCGTCGCTGCGCACCTCCAGGGCGGCGCCATCCGCGCTGGCAATGCGCCGCCAGCCGAGGGGCGGCAGCGCCGTGTCCGGCTCGATCAGGTAGTTGGCGGTCGATCCCGGCTCCGCGTGGGCGGCGTAGTAGGTGAAGACCACGGACGGCCCGCCGTAGGTCGTGCCGGGCATGCGCGCGTCCCAGTCCGGAGGGAACACGTTGCGCAGCAGCAGCCCCCGCTGGAATGCCAGGGGGTCGCCGCGCTGGTAGCCGCCGACCCGGTCCACGATAGTGGCGCCCACATCCCGGGCGGCAGTGTAGGGCCTGACGTCGCTGGGCCAGGCGAGGGCGGTGGCGGCGACGGCGGCAAAGGCGGCCCCAGCCATCAGGCGACGTCGCTTCAGTGCCGGCAGCGTGGCCGCCACCCGCCAGCAGACGACCAGCGGCAGCACCATCGCGGGGCTGAAGTGATGCACGACCGTCAGCCCCTGGAAGTAGAAGAAGAGGAAGTAGGCGGCGATGGTCGCCGTCAGCGCCCGGGCCACGCCGTCCTGCAGCTTCCAGGCGAAAAGGGCCAGGAAGGGCACGATGCCGCAGCCCACGGCGATCCACGCCACCCGGTGCCAGTCCGCCCACTGCAGGTACGCGAAGTAGCGCAGGAGCGAGAGCCCGGCGTACTCGCGGCCGGGCTGCGGCAGCCCGAGCAGCCCCAGCAGCCGGGGCACGAGCGCCAGCGCCAGCACCATGGCCGCCACCATGCCCGCCGCCAGCAGGACGCGCCGGCCGTTGCGGGGACGGAGGAACACGGCCGTGGCCGGCAGGAACAGCGCGAGCAGCATGAGGCCGTTGGGCAGCGACAGCAGCGTCAGGGCGGCGAAGGCGGCGAACCACCCCATGCGCCCCTCCACCAGGGCGGCCGCCCCGGCCAGGAACATGGCGATGAGCAACGCGTCCTGCGCCGCGGGCATGGCAATGTCCGCGGAGTAGGGGCTGTAGGTGGCCGCGTAGGCCACGGCCAGGACGAAGGGCAGGAGTCCGGCCCAGACCAGCCAGCGCGTGGCCTGGTCCGGCTTCCAGTCGCGGCCTGCCCGCGCCAGCTCTATGACGCCCGCCCACACGGCGGCTATGGCCAGCAGGAAGGGCAGCCGCGCCGCCACCTCCAGCTGGCCGAAGAGGCGCACGAACCAGGATGCCGGGTAGGCGAAGGTCATGGACGTCAGCCCCGGGAACGACGCCAAGTTGCTCGCCGCCCGGTCCCAGAAGGGAAGCGACTGCCGCAGCAGCAGCCGCGCCGTCTCCAGGGCGTGGGCGCCGTCGCCGTTGAACGCCTCCCAGAGGAACTTCGGCTCGAGCGCCAGAAAGATGGCCAGCGGTCCGAGCGCGAGCGGCAGCAGCGCCAGGAAGTCACGGCGCGCGGGCCAGGGCAGCGTCCGGCGCGAGGCGACCAGCGCCAGCACGCCCGCGGCCGCCACGCTGCAGCCGGCCACCAGCGCCAGGAAGGTGCCCTCCTGCACGCGCAGGCCCACCAGCGCCTGGGTGATGGCGGTGACCGCGCTGACCACGACCAGGCTGATGGCCAGGGCGGCCAGGAACCAGCGCTCGACGCGCGCGCCCGCCCCCGCCGCCAGGGCCAGCAGCAGCCCCGGCGCCAGCAGCAGGACGCAGGAGCTGAGCACCACCAGCGGCGTGGCGCCGTAGAGCAGCGCGGCGTGCTCGGGCACGAAGTACGGGTTCGGCCACGAGGCCAGGCCGTACAGCGTCGCCGCCCGGGGCACCACGTCCCGGAACACGATGGCGGGAACCGAGGCCAGCGTCAGCACGGCGACCAGCAGCGCCACGCGCAGCGAGGCCGGGGACGCCGCGGCCGCATCGACCAGCGGCGCTTCCTCCGGCAGGAGGATGGGGGTTCGGATGGCGTTCATTTGGCGAAGAAGGTGATCACGCCCGCGGAAGGGATCGAGCCCGTCACCAGCTGCCCGGCCGAGATCGCCTGGTCCGGCAGCGGCACGTCGGTAGCCGTCGTCGTGGTGTAGCGCGCGCCGTACGTTCCCGCCGGCAGCCCCTGCACCGAGAGCGAGGCCGCGGCGGTGCTGCTCACGACGACGACGGAGCGGCCGTCGGCGTTCACGAAGGCCACGGGGTTGGTCCCCCCCAGCGTGCTGGAGGCGTCCACCCGCACGGCGCCCGGGCGCACGTAGCGGAAATACTGCCGCAGGTAGCGCGTGCGGTCGCCTAGCTTGGGCAACGGCCGCGACGGGTTCGAATTGTCGATCGTGTAGTACTGCGCGCCGTTGTCCGAGGTCGGGTACGCCAGCGTGAACTGCTGCCAGGACGAGACCCGCGCCCGCTCCAGGTCGTCCTGCAGCTCCTGGTAGCTGGCGCCCACGTGCTCCAGCATGGCCGTCTGCAGGCCGTTCTGGCCGATGGCCGTCAGTGTCGCGGCGCTGGGCGCCGCGCCGTAGCGGTGGTACGAGAGCTGGGTCAGCAGCGCGCTCACCCCCTGTACCGTCAGCATCTGCGCCAGGTACGTGGACGCGTTCGCCGCCACCTCCGTGGAGGGCGCGATGAACGCCGGGTGGAAGCCCGCCGCCGCCAGCCGCGCCGCCGTCGCCACCAGCGCCTGCCCCATGAGCGCCCCGTTGTTGCCGAAGGGCGTGCCGTTGTCCGGCTCCAGGATCATCTCCCAGTAGTCGGGCACCAGGCCGTACTTCTGCTGCAGGTGCTGGAACACGGCCAGTGCGAACTCCGCGTACTCCTGCGGGTCCTGGTGCACGGCGGCCACGTTGCCGCAGGAGCCGGTGAACGCCGTGTAGTTGAGGTTCAGGTACAGCCGCTTCCCCAGCGCGTTCATCTTCGCCTGCATCGGGAGCACGACCTGCTCCACGGTGCTGTCCAGCTCGCTGAAGTGGAAGCCGGCCGGATTGATGTGCAGCGGGTCCGAGTCGTCGTTCACCACGGTGTAGCTCGGGCATTTGAACGCCGATTCCGATAGCTGCCCGTTGTGGAACTGCGTCCAGAAGTCCACCGGGTTCTCCACCCCGCTGCGCACCGCCAGCCGCAGGCGGTCGATGCCCAGGTCGCCCGCCGCCAGCGTGAGCAGCGAGTCCCGGTAGAGCGGGAACGCCGCCGTGCCCTGGCCCGCCTGCGCCGTCGCCTCCCACCCCGCCATCACCTGCTGGGGCGAGCCGATGTTCACCACGATGTTGCCCGGCGGGCCGCCCGGCCCCGGCCCGCCCCCCGTCACCGTCACCGTGGCCTGGCCCTGGATGCCGCCGCTGCCGGCCGTGATCTGCGCCGCGCCCGCGGCCACGCCCGTCACCGTGCCGGTCGAGCTGACCGTGGCGACGCCCGGGGCCGACGAGGACCAGGCGAAGGACGCCCCGGGGATGGCCGCGCCCGTCGCCGCCAGCGCCGTCGCCTGCAGCTGCGTGATGGCGCCCACCGCCACGGCGATGGTGGGCGGCGTAACCGCCACCACCGCCACGGTCGGCGGAACGACCACCGGTATCACGGGCGAGATGTTGCTGCCATCGCAGGCCAGCACGCCGCACGACAGCAGCAGCCAGAGCCTCGGGGATTGCAGTCGCCGCTGGGTGAACATGGGCCTGACAGCCTTTCCTCTGAGCGCCGATGCGCGTTCGCGGAATTCGCGGAGGCGCCGGCCGGAGTGCTCCAACGCACCCGCCATGCCGCCCCTCTCACTGCGTACACCCGTCTTGCGACGAATGCGCCCCCGCGGGGCTCGCGGGCGTCCAGCGGCGCGTGACGTCGCGCCCCTGGGCCGCCCGGCATGGTCCTCGCCTCCAGGGTGAGCCCACACGCCGGTCAGGTCCACCACGCCGGCGATTGTCCCCTCGAGCCCGAGCATCATGATCCAGAAGGAGTTGCAGCCCTCCGCCCTCCACGGCGGCGACACCGGCGCCCCCACCCGAGGCGCATCGGCGAGCGCTCCTCGCGGCGGCGACTGGCTGAGCACCATCGGCCAGGAAATCGCCCGTGTCCCCTTGCTGCTCCGGCACATGCGCGCCACCTGGGAGGTGCCCGGCATCGACGCGCTCCAGCCGGCCGCGCTGGAGCGGCTCGGCATCCGCGGCATCGTCTGGGATGTGGACGGAACCTTGATGCGGCGCGGCGACACTTCTGTTGCGGGCCACCTACAATCCGCGCTGGACCGGCTGCTGGCGGGGGGCCGGATCCGGCACGCCATCGTCTCCAACTGCGGCGAAGCGCGCTTCCTAGCGCTCTCGCGCATCTTCCCCGAGGTGCCGCTCCTGCGCGTGTACCGCGCGCCGGCGCGGCTGCTCCGGCGCCTGCGCCTGGGCGACGCCGAGCGCTGGTCGCCGGGGCTGCCGGCGGCGGGCGAGCTGGAGAGCGCCCGTGCGCTGCGCAAGCCCAGCCCGGAGCTGATGCGCTTCGCCCTGGCCGAGCTGGGTCTGCCCGCCGCCCAGGTCGCCCTGGTCGGCGACCAGCGGCTGACGGACATCGCCTGCGCCAACCTGGCCGGGCTCCGCTCCGTCAAGGTGCAAACCCTGGGGCGGGAGTCCTTCCCCTTCGCCGTGCGCTGCCTGCAGCGCGCCGAGGAAGCCGCCTACCGCGTGCTCTACCGCCGGACCGCCCACGCGGGTTCCGTGGAGGCGGGCTCCGTGGAGGCGGCATGAGGATCGGGGTGGATGTCTCCTGCTGGGTGAACCGCCGCGGGTACGGCCGCTTCGCCCGCGAGCTGCTGGGCGCCATGGTGGCGGCCGCGCCCGACTCCGAGTTCGTCTGCTTCGCCGATCCGTGGGCCGCGCGGCTCTTCGACATTGCCGCCCCCAACGTGGTGCTGCGCACCGTGGACATGGGCGCGGCGCCCGCGGCGGCGGCCTCGTCCGACGGGTTCCGCTCGCCCCTGGACATGCTGCGCCTGACCCGGGCCGTCTGGCGCGAGGGCGTGGACGTCTTCTTCTCGCCCTCGGTCTACACCTATTTCCCCCTGCCACCCGGCCTGCCCGCCGTGGTCACGGTGCACGACACCATTGCCGAGCGCTTCCCCGAGCTGACCTTGCCCACGGCGCGGGCGCGCCTCTTCTGGCGCGCCAAGGTGGGGCTGGCGCTGCGCCAGGCGGGCATCGTCCTCACGGTCTCCGAGTTCTCCGCCCGCGACCTGGAGCGGTTCCTGGGCGTCCGCAAGGAGCGGCTGCGCGTGGCCGTGGAAGCGCCCGCGGCCGCCTACCGCCCCAGCGAATCCGCCGCCGAGATCGCCGCCGCCGCCGCCGCCGTTGGCCTGCCCCCCGGCGCCGAGTGGATCGTGTACGTGGGCGGCTTCAACCCCCACAAGCGCGTGGACGCCATTGTCCGGGCCCACGCCGCCGCGCTGCGCGAGCAGCCCGGGCGGCCGCTGCACCTGCTGCTGGTGGGCGACCCGGGCAGCGACAACTTCCACGGCGACGTACCCAGGATCCGCGCCGCCATCGAGCAGGCGGGCACGGGCCAGCGCGTGCACTGGTGCGGGTTCCTGCCCGACGAGCAGCTGCGCCACATCCATTCCGGCGCCCTGGCGCTGCTCATCCCCTCGACCTTCGAGGGCTTCGGCCTCCCCGCCGTGGAGGCCGCGGCCTGCGGCACGCCCGTCATCGCCACCAGCGCCAGCCCCCTGCCCGAGTTGCTCTCGCGCGGCGGCCTCTTCGTACCGCCCGACGACGAGCCCGCCCTGCTGGACGCGCTGCGTCGGCTGCTGCGCGAGCCGGAGCTGCGCCGCCGGCTGGGCGCCGGCGCCCTGGCGCAGGCACGGGAGCTCTCCTGGCCGCGCGCCGGCGCCGTCGCGCTCTCCGCGCTGCACGACGCCGTCCGCCGCCCGAGCATCGTCGCCGCCGCCCTCGCCGGAGCGGCCTCGTGAGAGCGATCCTGATGTACCACTCGGTGGACCCGTCGGGCTCCGCCATCTCCATTGCCGCCGACGAGTTCCAACGCCACGTCCGCTGGCTGGCGGGCGCGGGCGTCCGGGTGCTGGACGTGCCCTCGCTGCTG
>JADGQX010000253.1 GCA_017881445.1 Gemmatimonadota bacterium
GATGGGCGTCGTGAGCACCCAGAACATCCCGCGTGGAGCGCACCCGCAGGTAGGCGCGGGCCACGTCCGCCAGCAGCCGCAGCCGGGTGGCGTCGCCCGCCGACTGCGCTACCCCCTCCTGCGCCCGCACCCGCCCGTAGCGCCCACGGCGCGCACCCCCGTCGAACAGCGTCCACCCCAGCGAGACACCGCCCTGCTCCAGCGTCCGGTCGAACAGCGGCGGATTGCGCAGGTCGAGGCCGTGCAGCGGCGCGATGACCATGGGGTCCTGGTAGCGCATCAGCGCCGCGTCCAGCGTCAGCGACGGCAGGAAGGCCGAGCGCGCATCGAGCCCGCTCGCCTGCGCCCGGTCCACCGCCGCCTGCGCCGACGCCATGGACGGATTCGTCGCCAGCGCCGCCCGTACCGCCTCCTCCAGCGTGATGGGCGCCGCCGGCGGCACCTGCGCGCCCGCGGCCGTCTGCGCCCGGGCGCCCGGCGCCGCCAGCGCCAGCGCCAGCACAAGCGCCCCCGCCCCCGCCCCCCTGCCTCTCATCGGTTCTCCTCCGGCCCCGGCCCTGCGGCCAATCCTGCCCGGGCGAACCCGACCATCTGCAGCATCACGCGCTCCCGGGTGCGCTCGTCCTCCAGGTCCAGGCCGGCAATGGCCTGGATCGGACGCCGCACCAGCATGGGGAAGATCGGCTGCGAGATCACGCTCAAGGCCAGCAGCACCGGGTCCCCCGCCCGGATCTCCCCCGCGGCCTGGCCCTCCCTGACCGCCATCTGGATCAGCCCGTAGATCCGGCGCATGGGCGGCCCCGCCGCCTCCGGCGGACCGCCTCCCAGCACCAGCTCCTGCATCATCAACTGCGGCAGCTCCGGATTCTGCGCGAAATGCTCGAAGTACGCCCGGATCACCGACTCCACCCGGTCCAGCACGGGACCCGGCTGCGACAGCGCCGCCTCCACCCGCGACGCCAACGGCAGCACGCAGTTCTCCACCACCTGGTTGTACAGCGCCTTCTTCGAGCCGAAGTGGTAAGTGATCGCCCCCAGGTTCGCCCCCGCCGCCGCCGTGATCGCCCGCACCGACGCACCGTCGTAACCATGCCGCGCGAACAGCTGGCGACCCGCCGCCAGCAGCGCCGCCGCGGTGTCCACCGACCCCCCCCCCGGTACCGGCTCGGTCGTTTCCGCCGCCGGAGCGCCGGCGCTCGAATCCACCGGACCGGCCTCGGCAGCGGGCCGGTCCGGCGGCTGCGGCCGTGTCTCCGGCTCGGCCGGGGCCCCTGGCAGGAAGCCCGGCGCCGTCCACCCGCTCCCCGTGTCGCCGATCATCAGCGGAGCGGCTCCGTCCGCCGCCGCGGAGCGCGCCATCGCCTCGTCTGCGCCCTTGTCGGGCTCCTCGCCGTACACCCGGTCCGTGTCCGCCCGTTCATCCATGGTCGTGCTCCATTCATACGAACGTATGCATGATGGCGGAGACGAGGCACCGGCGCAAGAGGGACCGGGCACAGGCCGACCGCGGGGCCGACCCGGCCTCCTGCCGCACCTAGCGGGCGGCGCTCAGCTCGGCGATGCTGGGCCAGCCCCCGGCGTCCGGAGACGGGCCGTCACGCCGCCGGCCGTCCAGGGGGGGTCAGGGCCCGAGAGCGCGGGCGAGGAACGCCAGCACGGCCTGCTCGTAGAGGTCGGGCGCCGTGCTGTAGGTGGTGTCGTGGTGAGCGTCCGGAATGACCAGGAGCGTGGTCCAGGCGCTGCCCAGCGCCGCCCGCAGGCGTCGCGCATCGGCCGTCGGGACCATCCAGTCGCTCCCGCCCGAGATCAGCAGCACGGGCACCCGGATGCGGGGCGCGGCCGAAATCGCCGAGACGAAGTCGGGGCCGAGGTCCACCCCGGTCCGGACGTAGTACGCCAGCCCGATCGCACGGATGAGCCCGGGCGCCTTCGCGCCCGCCATCACGGTCCGCGCCCAGAGCGGGGAGCCGGGGTGATGCAGGTAGCGGTCGAGGGTTCTGCCGAAGACGGCCCGGCCCGATGGGAAAGCGCCGTCGGCGATCACCGCGGCGAGACCCGGGGAGGGGGACTGTGCGGCGGCGAGCAGCGCCGCGACCGCGCCGTAGGAGACACCGAGGGCCGCGATGCGCGCGTGCGGCTCCCGCTGGCGGAGGGACCGCTCGGCGGCGAGCACATCGCGGGCCTCCAGCAGCCCGGGTGACACGACGTCGCCGCCGCTCTCGCCGTGGCCGCGCAGATCGAGGACCAGCACGTCGTAGCCACCGCGCACGAGGAAGCTGGCGCGAGGCAGCATCACCTGGCGCGTGTGGTCGATGCCGTGGGCAATGACGACCGCGCCGCGCGAGGTCCCCTGCGCGGGGAGTAACCAGCCCCGGAGCGGAACGCCATCGACCGAAGTCAGGGACACGACCTGGGCGCGGAGACCGAAATCCTGTGGGCCCCGGTTCATGCCCCGCCAGCGCGCGTGGTCTCCGATCAGCAGCGAGGTGACCCCGAATCCCACTGTCGCGTAGAACAGCAGGATGGCGCAGGCGACGGCGGCGGCCCACCATGCCACGCGGACCCACGGCGCCCGCCGGGGCGCGGATGGACGGGCCTCGCGGGCCGCACGGCGGGCCTCGGCCCGGCGCGAAATCCAGGACATGGGCGAGACCTGTGGCAAGGGGCGATCGGCACGAGGATGCGCCCAACCGGCGCGACAGGCAAGGCTGGGCAGGAACGGGCGCGACGATCGGCGGCGCAGAACGCGGAAGGGGAGTTGCGGGCCTACACCCTCATGAACGCCAGCGACCCGCCGGGCACGGCGTACACGGTCCGCCCGGCGGCGGCCAGCTCGCGCAGATAGCGGGAGACGCCATTCACGCCGGCGCGGCCAAAGTCGTGCCAGGCGATGACGCCCCCTGGGCGGACGCAGTCCAGCGCCCGCTCGGTGTCGTTGCGGACGTACTCGTAGGAGTGGGCGCCATCGACGAAGAAGAGGTCGATGTTGCCGTGGTAAGGGGAGAAGTCGAAGGCGGCGCTGTCCCCGTGGAGCGCCACGATGCGCGACTCCGCCTCGGTGCCCAGGAACACGGGCTGGTGCCCCCGAACGGACGGGCGGATATGCGCGTCGTCCATGAGCGTCGTGCGCAGCGCAACCCGTGCGAAGTCGCCGGGCGGCAGGTCGAGGGTGAACACGGTGGCATCCGGGGCGTTCAGGGCCAGGTGCAGGGTGGAGGAGCCGGTGGCGGTGCCGATCTCGAAGATGCGGCGGGGCCCGAGGATACGCGCGAGCAGGCAGAGGGCGACCAGGTCGGACATGAGCGAGGCCGTCGGCTGGAACCCGAAGCTGCCGCGCAGGAGACGGAGCTGGACGGGCGACGTCGCCGGAGCATCCAGCACCTCGAAGACGTTGGCCTCCGGGATACCGCGCCGGCCGGTCATGGCCTTGAGCAGGAAGAGCGATTCGGAGGCATACTCGACCAGCTTCCCCGGACGCGCCAGGAGCGAGAGCGCGGCCGCGTTGCCGCCCAGGAGCACGTTACGCAGGGCGATGCCCGCGGTGCGCAGCCACTCGGCCACCCGGGTCGCCGGCGGGGCCGCGCCGGCGGCCGCGGCGGAATCCGGCATGGGTGCCTGGAGCGGCGTCGGGCTCATGTTCAGGGCGCAATGCGGGAAAGAGGGTTTCGGGCCCATGTCGGGCGGCCGCGGAAGCCGAACGTAGGAGCAGCGCACCGGGAGCGTCAAGCGGGAGCGGCGCCGCGTTTGCCGGATTCGCGCCGGGCGGCGTCGGGCAATTCCGGACATGGAGTTGGTAGCACGCGACATTGTGCGTTGACGTCCGCGGCCCATCTTTCGGATGGTGCCGTGCGCGTCGCCGGCGGGAGGAAAGCCCGGCGGGCGTCGGGGTAGAAGCGCGGGTAGAGGCGTGCGACCGGGATAATGGAAGCCGCGAGGAGCAGCAGGGAGGTTGGATGAATCCGTCGCTCACCTTCACGGTAGCGTTCACGGCGGGAGTGCTGAGCTTCCTGTCGCCGTGCGTGCTGCCGCTCATCCCCAGCTACGCCACGTTCGTGACGGGGATGAGCCTGGACGAGCTGACGGAGCGCTCGGAGCGCCGAGGCCAGGTGCAGCGGGCGGTGCTGGTGCACGGCGGGCTGTTCATCCTGGGCTTCTCGCTGGTGTTCATGACGCTGGGCGCGTCGGCCACGGTGCTGGGCGGGCTGCTGCGCATGTACAGCGACTGGGTGGGTCGCATCGGCGGGCTGATCCTGCTGTTCTTCGGCGCCTACCTGCTGGGCCTGTTCAGGATCGGCGCGTTCGGCCGGGACGCGCGGGTGCACCTGGCGGACAAGCCAGTGGGCTACGTGGGCTCGCTGGTGGTAGGCATAGCCTTCGGCGCCGGCTGGACCCCCTGCATCGGACCGGTGCTGGGCGGAATCCTGACACTGGCGGCGACACAGGGGTCGATTGGCCAGGGCATTGGCCTGCTGGCGGCCTACTCTGCCGGGCTGGCGGTGCCCTTCATCCTGGCGACGCTGCTGCTGGACCGCTTCATCGGCGGCTTCGCGCGCATGCGCCGGGTGATTCCCTGGGTCAACCGGGTGAGTGGCGCCATCCTGATCGCGCTGGGGCTGCTGCTGATCTCCGGCTCCATGGCACGGCTGTCGGGGATCCTGGCCCGCTGGACGCCGGCGTTCCTGCTGGACCGTCTCTGAGCGACGTCGTCCGGACGACGATGATGCTCCCTCCCGGATCCGGTGCGACCGCCTCGGCCCGCAGGGGCGCGGGCGTGGGTGCCCGCATTGTCGGGCTGTACGCGCTGCTGATCGCCGCCAACCTGGGCGCGTGGGCCTGGGCGTTCCTCGCCTTCCGCAACTACCCGCTGCTACTGGGCACCGCGCTCCTGGCCTACGGGCTGGGGCTGCGTCACGCCGTGGATGCCGACCACATCGCGGCCATCGACAACGTCACCCGCAAGCTCATGCAGGAGGGGAAGCGACCGGTCGGCGTGGGCTTCTTCTTCTCGCTGGGCCACTCCACGGTGGTGGTCATGGCCTCCGCGGCCATCGCGGCCACGGCGCTGGCGCTCAGCTCCCGGCTGCGGGCCTTCCACGACGTGGGCGGCGTGGTCGGCACGATGGTCTCGTCGGCGTTCCTGCTGACGATCGCGGCCATGAACCTGTTCATCCTGGTGGGCGTCTGGCGCGCCTTCCAGCGCGTGCGCCGGGGCGGTCCCCTGGTGGAGGAGGACCTGGACGCGCTGCTCGCGGGCCGGGGACTGCTCGCCCGCATCTTCCGCCCGCTCTTCGGCATGATCCGCCGGAGCTGGCACATGTATCCGCTGGGGCTGCTCTTCGGCCTGGGCTTCGACACCGCCACCGAGATCGGGCTGCTGGGCATCGCGGCGGCGGAGGCGTCCAAGGGGCTGCCCATCTGGTCGATCCTGGTCTTCCCCGCCCTCTTCACCGCGGGCATGTCGCTGCTGGACACGACCGACAGCGTGCTCATGCTGGGCGCGTACGGCTGGGCCTTCGTCAAGCCGATCCGCAAGCTCTACTACAACCTGACCATCACCTTCGTCTCCGTGCTCACGGCGCTGCTGGTGGGCGGCATCGAGGCCTTCGGCCTGGTCGGCCGCAAGCTCGGGCTGAGCGGTGCCTTCTGGGACGGCATCGCCGCGCTGAACCACAACTTCGGCTCCCTCGGCTACCTCATCGTCGGCATCTTCGTAGCGACCTGGCTGGGCAGCGCGCTGCTATACCGCTGGAAGGGCTGGGACAGCATCGAAACCGAGAGCGCCGACTGAAAGCCCCCGGCGACACGGGCGTCCCGACGCTCATCTCACACGAAGTCGCGAACCGGCGAAGCCATCGTACCGGTTGACCACTCTCTTCAGGCCATCCTTCAGCTTCGCTTCTTTGAAGTTGATCAAGAACCCCAGCCGCAGATTCATCAGCCGGAGATACGTCAGCACCTGTTTCCAGTGGGCGGGAACGAGCGTGTCCACCGACTTCACCTCGACGACGACCTGTTTATTCACGAGCAGATCGACCCGAAACGCCCTCTCGAAGCGGCATCCATCCAGTTCCGTCGAAATCCATTTCTGGCGCTCCACAACGAGCCCGCGCCCGTCCAGGTCGTTGCCGAGCAGCTTCTCGTACACCGATTCCAGGAGTCCCGGCCCAGCGCGGATGTGGAGCTTCACCGCCGCGTCCACGATCTCGCCGGCGATCCGTTCAAGATCATCATCCATTTCGCGCCTTCGGCCGTCGCCGTGCCTTCGTGTGAGATGAGCGTGGAAGCGCCCATGGAGTCAGCGGAGAAGGTGTGAGAAGAGCCGGGGCGTTTCCATAGAAGGGTCGGCCATCGAAAGGCCCATGATGCACCACGCCCCGGACCGGGAGTCGTCTCCGGTCCGGGGCGCGAGCGCGAATCCGGGGTTGGCCCGGGCCTAGCCGGCCGCGACCGACTCCAGGGCAGAGCGGGCGGCCCTCACGTCGGCGCTGGCGGGAATGTACATCTCGTCGGTGTAGTCCCGGACCATGCGGTGGGTGCTGTAG
>JADGQX010000254.1 GCA_017881445.1 Gemmatimonadota bacterium
TCCGCGTGCTCGGCGCCTCAGCGTGACCCGCCTCTGCCGTGTCCGCTCGCTCCCCCGTTTCTCTACTGTTGCGCCGCGCCCCGGCGCGTACTGGCGCTCGCACGAAGCAGCGAAAACGCCGAAGCCATCCCATACGGCGCCGCGGGTGACCGGGATACCCAACGCTCGTCGCGGCCGATGGATGTTGTTGTTGTAGTTGAAAACCAACAGAACGGATCTCTCGAACGCCCGGCGTGCCGCGGATCTGCGGCGGCGAATGACTTCGGCAGTTCTTTGTGTCTTTGTGTGAGATGAGCGTCGGGCCGCCCGTGTAGCCGGCCGTAAGACCGCCATTGCGCGGGGAGCGCCTGGGCCGCGCCGCGGTTTGCCGCCGGGCCGCACGTTCCCTACGATTCCGGCATGGAGCAGGACTCTCGCATTGCGCGCCTCGGCGAGGCGCTGGCCCGGCGCCCCGCGTGGCTGGCGCCGCGCCATCCCCGCAGCCGCGATGCGGCCGTGGCGCTGCTGCTGCGCCCCCGGGCCGAGTTGGAACTGCTGCTCATCAAGCGGGCGCAGCACGAGAGCGACCCCTGGTCCGGCCACATGGCCCTGCCCGGCGGCCGGCGCGAAAGCCACGACCAGGATCTGCTGGCGACGGCGCTGCGCGAGACCCGGGAGGAGGTCGGCATCGACGTGGTCCGCACGGCCAGCCTGGGCGCACTGGACGAGGTCTCCCCCCAGACGCCCCGGCTCCCGCCCATCGTCATCTCGCCCTTCGTCCTGGTGGTGGACGCGGATGCAGCCGCGAGCCCGGCGCCGGAGGAGGTGGAGATCGCGCTCTGGGTGCCGCTGCGCGCGCTCGCCGACGATCGTGCCGCCGACGAGCTGATCCTGGAGCTGGAAGGGATGAGCCGCAGCTTTCCCGCGTTCCGCTACGGCGAGCACGTGATCTGGGGGCTGACCCACCGCATCCTGCAGCAGTTCCTCGCCCTGGCGGCGGGGGCGGGTGTCAGCGGCTAGGCGGGCGGGCGGGGCGGCCGGCGCTCGCGCCGGCGGGCGTCAGGCGCTGAAGGACCGACCTGCCAGCCGGGGGGCGAGGCCCGGCTGGCGCGCGCCGGCGCTGACGCCGGGGTATTCCGCATCCGCGGGGCGGGGAGCGGCGGACTGCCTGGACGCCAGGGCGCGCTCCACGCCCTCCTCCACCTCCGCCACCGCAGCCGCCTCGACCTGCTCCAGCCGCTCCCGCGGCACGCCCGCCCCCACCAGGTACTCCTCGTAGAGCCCGATCGGGTCGCGCGCGCCCCAGCGCAGGAATAGCTCCGGGGGGAAGGTGGCCCGCGCCTCGGCCTCGTCGTGCGTGGCGTGGCCGCCCATGCGGAAGGTGTCCACCACCAGCAGGTACGGCCCCTCCTCCGGCGACTCGCGCAGCCGGTCCGCCGCCAGCTTCGTGGCCGCGTAGACGTCCAGCACGTTGTTGCCGTCGGCCCAGGCGCCCGGAATGCCGTAGAGCCCGGGCCAGTCGCGGAAATCCCCGCGCTGGTACTGGTCCAGGCGTGTTCCCAGCGCCACCTGGTTGTTCTGCAGGATGAAGATCGCCGGCAGCCGCTGGGCGGCGGCGAAGCTCAACCCCTCGTGGAACAGCCCGCTCCTGGTCGTGCCATCGCCCACCCAGGTGAGCGCGACACGGGGCTCGCGCCGGCTCCTGAACGCCAGCGCCACCCCCGCCACCACCGGCACCATCTCGCCCACGGGCGAGATCGGCGCCAGCACCCCCAGCCAGGGTGCCCCGACGTGGCCGTCCCGCCCGCCATTGGGTGAATCCGCGGTGGCCAGGTACCCGCGCAGCATGTCCGCCACCGGCAGGCCGAACTCGTGGCAGGCGCCCGCATTGCGGATCATGGGGGCAACGATGTCCTGCCCCGGCCGCAGCGCGTGCACCGCGCCGATCGTCGTCGCCTCCTCGCCCGTCCCCAGCCACGCCTTGGAGATCACGCCCTGGCGCACCCAGCGCTTCAGCGCCTGGTCGTGCAGCCGGTTGCGCAGCATCCCCCGGTAGAGGGCAAGGCGCCCCTCCTCGTCCAGCGACGCCACCACCCCCGCCCGCGCCGGATCCGCCTCCAGCCGGGCGCGATACTCCTGCAGCAGGGCGGCATCCGGCTGCCAGGCGACATACTCGGGCGGGTCGAATGAGGGGTAGCGTTTCAACGGCAAAGGCGGGTTAGGGTTACGGTTAGGGCTCGGGCTAGGCCGTACACGTGCACGTCTGTTCCTACTCGGCCGTCCCGCCTGCTACACCTGCACCTGCACCTGCCCGTGTCCCCTGCTCGGCCGTCATCTGGATCGCCCGCCCGATCCGCACGGCCATGACGTCGAGAGCGGAGCGTGACGGAATCGGGGCATCAGGCAGTGGAAGGTGCAGGGGGAAGTCGGACGCCTGGCGCACGGGGATCATGTGGAAATGGAAATGCTCCACGTCCTGTCCGCCGGCGCGGCCGTTGGCGCTGAAGAGGTTGAGCGCATCGACGCCGGCCGCCTTCTTGATTCCGGGTCCGAGTCGCCGGGCGACGTCCAGGCAATGGGCGGCGAGGTCCCGGGGCAGGTCGAATAGCGTCGGGTAGTGGTCCCGCGAGACGATGAGGGTGTGCCCGGGGGTGACCGGCTGGATGTCCATGAATGCGACAACGCGGTCGTCCTCGTAGACAATGCTCACCGTTTCCATACCGCCGATGATGCGGCAGAAGACGCAGCTTTCCTCGACCATGGAGCCCTCCGTAGGAAGTCCCGGCATTGCGCGGGGCGGGCGCGTGCAGAGCATGAAACGGGCCCGTCGGCCGTGGCAGGGCGACGGCGGAGCGAACGCGCAAGCCGGTTGCGGCTGTGCGGGCGCGGGCGCCAGATTGTCGCCATGAATGCCGTGCGAGACGAAGTGCCGCGCGACGCCCCGCGGGGAGCGGTCTGGGCGTTCCTGCCGCTGTCGCTACTGCAGGCGGTTCGGGCCCACGACCGGCCAGGGGAGATCCTCGAGGACGAGGACCTGACTGCCAGCCTGCCGCGCCGTCTAGGACTGAGCGACGTCATCGACCGCGAGATCCGCAACTACGAGCGGGCGGCGAAGCGCGGCCGGCGCGTGGACTCCAATGACGTGACCAACCTGATGCGGCTGGTGTTGCGTCGGCCCGACGCCGAGGCGATCCTGCGCGACACCGGCCGGCGCGTGGCGGCGGAGTACATCCGCCGCGTGCCGGGAGCCTGGCTGCGCGTGGCCCGGGCGTTGCCCACCCGGGCATCGCTGGCGCTGGCGCGCCGCGGCTCCAGGCGACTCCTGCGGCGGATGGCAGGCGACGATGCGGTGCAGACGACGCGGCGCCCCTCGGCTGTGCGCGTCACCAGCGAGGTGGCGCGGACCGATGCCACCTCCACGGTCTGCGTCCTGTTCGCCGCCGCGCTGGAGGAGATGGTGCGGGCGTACGCCGGGGACCAGCCGCGCATCACGCAGGCGCGCTGCGCGACCCACGGCGCACCGTTTTGCGAGTGGCTCATCGCCGAGGGCTGAGCATGGCCGGCCGCGACAATCGCGCGGGCCGCTACTTCGGCCCGGAGCAGCCGCGCTTCTTCACGGTCGAGGAGGCAAATCGCACCCTGCCGCTGGTCAGCCGCATCGTGCGCGACATCGTGGACGGCTATCCCCAGTTCCAGCGCGAGCGCGAGAGCTACCACGCGCTCGACCTCGCCCCCGGCGCCGAGCTCCAGCGCCGGCTGGAATCGCTCACCGAGGCCATCGACGACTACGGCGACCGCCTCCGCTCCCTGTTGCGCGAGCTGGACCAGGTGGGCTGCGTCGTGAAGGACTACCAGGAAGGGCTGGTGGACTTCCACAGCCTCTACCACGGCCACCCCATCGCCCTCTGCTGGAAGCTGGACGAGGAGCGGGTCGAGAACTGGCACGAGCTCGACTCCGGCTTTGCCGGCCGCCAGCCCATAACACCCGAGTTCTCCGAAGACGTAAGGCGCGAGCTCCCCCGGCGCGGCTAGCGCCCGCAAGCGCCCAGCCGAACCACATCCTACCGCAGAGAACGCCGAGGACGCCGAGAACAGCCGCCGAGGCGTCGACCTACGAATCCCGGTAAGGCAACGATCTGTTTTTGTGGGTTTTCATCCGGCGGCCGCCGGGTGCACGGTCACCCGCGAACTCGCGGGCGCCCGCAGGAAAACAACAAAAAGCTGTTGCTGTTGCCTTTTCAGTACTCGGCGTCCTCGGCGTTCTCGGCGGTAAGATGTGGTGGCCAGGCGCCGAGCGCGCCTATGCGTCCTCCGGCACGTCGACGCCCGTGGCACGCAGCAGCTTCCCGCGGATCTGGCGGTTGAACGTATCCCACTTGAGCGTCGCCTGGTCGGAGTCGAGCATGCCCTCCAGGAAGCCGATGGGGATCTCGAAGCCGCCCGCGCCACTGCGGCCGCCGCCGTAGTAGCGGCCGCGCAGGTCGCTGCCCAGGGCGCTCTTGAGGAACTGGTCCACGTCGAGGGTGACCTTGTCGGTGCGCAGGCTGCCCACGATGACCTCCCGCTCCCCTTCCCCCTGGAGGATGCCGTAGACGCAGGCGGTGTGGACGTTCTCCTCGGTCAGCAGGAAGTCCGTGGCCTGCGGGATTGCATCTCTATCTGCGTGCCGGAGATAGCCGACGCCGGCCAGCGAGAAGCCCTCGCGGACCATCCGGTCCGAGACGGCGATGCGGATGACCTCCATGGTGCCCCGGGAGCGCTGCACGTTCAGGATCGACTCGAGCAGCCGGGGATCGGCGTAGTTGGCCAGGTAGCCGCCGGCCTCGTATTCCTCCTGGCCGGCGCCGATGAAGCCGTTGGTCTCACTGCGCAGTCCGTGGAGCAGCGCGGTGGCGAGGTAGATGTGCTCCTCGCGCGCGGGATCGAGCTCGAGAATCCGTCCGCTGCGAATGTATTCGGTCAGGATGGTGGCGACGGCGCCCAGCGGGCGGATGTCGGTGAACTCCGCCGTGACCAGCCCCTGGGGGGCGTGGTGGTCGATGATCGCCAGTGGCGCGACGCCGGCCTGCTGGAGCCGGTCGAGCAGGCGCGTCGTCGTCCCCTGGTTGTCGATGAAGATGGCGCCGTCGTAGCGGTCGAGCGGCAGTGCCTCGGTGAAGCGGGTCAGCTCGATGTCGAGCAGGTGGACGAGGGCCAGGTTCTCCTGGTGGCTGATCCGGCCCTCGTAGACGATGTCCACGTCGATGTCGTACCTGGCCGCGAGCACGCGGTAGGCGAGCGCGCAGGAGATGGCGTCCGGGTCGGGGTAATCCTGCAGCGCCGCCACGTGGGTTTCGCCGCGGTGACGCTCGAGGAAGGCCACGAAGGCGTCCGTGGGCGTCGCCGCGGCGCCGCCAACCCCTGCCTCGGGAGCGGCCGGAGTCCGGCCGCTCAGGCTAATCTGCGGCTTGTTGATCGGGGACGTGCCCCACCTCCGGCCGAAGTTCGTCGCCGGGCTGGACCGGCGGCTTGCCCAGCAACGCCCGCAACTCGTCGCGGTCGATCACTTCCGTGCGCCCGTTCTGAGAGTCCGGGCCCCGAATGGCAAGGCGCGTGCCGGGATGGGCGCATCGGGGGAAGGGCAAGCAGGAACAGGAGGGGTCCCGACGTCTGCATCGGGCCGACCCCGACCTCCCGGGACCCCTAGAGCTGGTACACCCGCGCGACGCGCTCCTCCACGCCTTCCAGGTCGCTGGGAACCCGGATCCGGTACTCCGCAAGCGGTTGGAGCCCGTCCGCGTCGAAGTAGGCCCGGCCGGCGTCGGCAGCCAGCACGCGGGCGCCGGCGTCGCGGAAGCGACGCAGCAGAGCGCGCTGCGCCGACGCGTTGCTGCGCTCGTACGACAGGTCGCCGCAGAGCACCAGGTCGAAGCCTTCCAGCGCCGCGGAGTCGCGGGTCAGGTCGGCGAGGAGCGTCCGGACCCGCAGCTGCTGGCGCTCGGCGGCGATCTGCAGGGTCGCCAGCGCCCAGGGGTCCACGTCGTTGGCGACGACCTCGTCCGCACCGGCGCGGGCGGCCGCCAGCGCCGTCACCCCGCCGCCACAGCCGATGTCCAGCACGCGCCGCCCCCGAACCAGCGTGGGGTCGTCGAGCAGGAAGCGGGCGAGGGCGCAGCCGGCGGGCCAGGGGTAGGCCCAGAAGGGGGAGGGCAGCGCCGCCCCGGCCAGCGCTTCGGCCGCTTGCCACACCTCCAGCAGCACCCGCCCCTGGAACGCGTTAAGCTCCGGGCAGAGCGGCGCGGGCGCCAGGGGCGCGTGAGCGTCCAGCATGGCCTCGAGCGCGGGCCGTGAGGGGGCGGGGGCGGGGAGCTGCACGGACGCCGCTAGACGACGGCCGGGGGGAGACGCTTCATGGAGGTCCCGCTGAGGACGGCGCCCGGCGGCGCCGCCGCCGCCGGATCGCATGTGCTAACCCCTGTGCGGCAAGGGGGTTCCTCCCGCAGGCCGAGCGCCCGGGCGACCAGGCCGCGTCGCCGCCCGCTCGCGCGCCCTCCAGGCCGCCGCCGCGGGC
>JADGQX010000255.1 GCA_017881445.1 Gemmatimonadota bacterium
CTACCACCGCGTGCTCCGGCTCGCCCGCACCATTGCCGACCTCGAGGGCGCGGAGCGCCTCGCCGCCTGCCATATCGCCGAGGCCATCCAGTACCGCGCCCTGGACCGGCAGCGACCGGCGGGGAGGCAGCTCGCGTGAGGCGGGCCTGAAGGCTGAGCTAAGCGGAAAGGGAAGGGATCTCCGCTTCCAGGACGGAGATGTGGAGGCGGACGCGGTCCTCGACGCGCTGCGGCAGGGGCAGGCCGCGGCGCTCGAGGCCGGCGAGGGCCAGGTCCACGTCCAGGACCCGGGCGTCGGCTCCGTCAACCGAGCCGCGCAGGGTCGCCGCGGCCTCGGCCGCGCCGGTGCCGAGCGCGAGCGCGCGTACCAGCTTTTCCACCGTCTCGCGGTATCGGTGGGCCATCTCCAGGTACGGCGCGACGCCCTGGGCCTGCAGGTAGGCGGCGACCGTGCCGTCGGCGCCGGCGCGGCCCTCGCTTCCGGGCTGCGCCTCCAGCTCGACGAACAGCTCGCGCCCCTCGGGGTCGGTTACCGCGCCCAGCGGATACAGGCGGCAGACCAGTGGCCGATCCGGGTGCACCTCGCAGCCGCGCTCGCCCAGGAACAGGCAGGCGCCATCGTCGCCCACCGCGAGCGCCACGCCCTCCTCGGTGAACCGCTCGATCAGTTCGGTGGTGGAGAGGCCACGGTTCGCGGCCAGGCGCGCGATCTCGTAGGGGTTCACGGGGATGAGCTTGTCGTGGCAGCACCGGCCGCACGCCCGGCACTCGTAGGCGTACGCGCTCTCGCGCGTGCGCAGCACGGGCCGGAGCGGTGCGGCCGGTCTGTACTCGTCCCGCGGTCCGGTCACCGACTGTCCTTGTGCATCGGATTGCGGAGCCGCGCCTGGACCTCCGCCGGCAGCGTGATCGTGCCCAGCTCTTCCTTGGCCGTGCGGAAGAACTTCATCCGGATCGTGCCCGGGTTCTCGGCCATCAGCCGGGCGACGTCCTCACTGATGGAAAGGGACTGGAGCGGGACCGTCGCATCCAGCTTGTAGATCTTCAGGTAGAACTCGTACGCCGCTCCGCCCTCCGCGGAGAGCGCCAGTGCCGCCCGCGGAATCCCCAGCGCCGCGCCCAGCGCCACCGCGCCGGAAGCCAGCTTGAGCGCGTCGCGCCGCGTCACGTCCCTGCCATTGCCTGATTCGGACATAGACCCTCCTGGCTGGCTGACCCGGGGCGAGCAGGACCGCCGCGCCAAGATGGACCCGAAAGCGCCCCGTCACAAGCGCGGCGACCGCGCCCGGAAGGCAAGCGCGCCCGGGAGCCGAGGCCCCCGGGCGCGCCGGTTCCGCGTCGTCGCCCGCTCAGCCGCGGTCGCTCATGGGTACGTAATCGCGCTCGTCGTGGCCGATGTAGATCTGGCGCGGCCGCGCGATCTTCTGCTCCGGGTCCTCCAGCATCTCCTGCCACTGCGCCAGCCACCCGGAGACCCGCGGGATGGCGAACAGCACCGGGAAGATGTCCACCGGGAATCCCATCGCCTGGTAGATGATTCCCGAGTAGAAGTCCACGTTCGGGTACAGCTTGCGGGAGACGAAGTAGTCGTCCTCCAGCGCGATCCGCTCCAGCTCGACGGCAATGTCCAGCAGCGGGTTCTTGCCCGTCACGTCGAATACCTGGGGCGCCATCTCGCGCAGGATGCGCGCGCGCGGGTCGTAGTTCTTGTAGACCCGGTGGCCGAAGCCCATCAGCTTCAGCTCGCCCGCCTTCACGCGCTTGATGTACTCCGGGATCCGGTCCACGCTGCCGATCTCCACCAGCATGCGCAGCACCTGCTCGTTGGCCCCGCCATGCAGCGGGCCGTAGAGCGCCGCCGCAGCAGCCGCCACCGAAACGTAGGGATCCGCGTGCGAGCTGCCCACCGCCCGCATCGCGCTCGTCGAGCAGTTCTGCTCGTGGTCCGCATGCAGGATGAACAGCACGTTCAGCACCCGCTCCAACGTCTCGTTGGGCGTGTACCGGAGCTGCGTCGTCTTGAACATCATGCTCAGGAAATTGCCCGCGAAGCCCAGGTCGTTGTCCGGGTATACGTACGGCATGCCCACGCTGTGCCGGTATGCGAACGCCGCGATCGTCGGCAGCTTCGCCACCAGCCGCACGACCTGCTTCCAGCGCGTCGCCGGCTCCAGGATGTCGCGCGCTTCCGGGTAGAACGTCGACAGCGCCGCCACCGTGCTCACCAGCACGCCCATGGGATGCGCGTCGTAGTGGAAGCCCTCCATGAACTTCTTGATGCTCTCGTGCACGAAGGTGTGGTGCGTCACCTCGTGCTTCCACGCCGCCAGCTCCGAGGGCGCGGGCAGCTCCCCCTTCAGCACCAGGTACGCCGTCTCCAGGTAGTCCGACTTCTCCGCCAGCTGCTCGATCGGGTAGCCCCGGTACCGCAGGATCCCCCGATCCCCGTCGATGAAGCCCACCGCGCTCTTGCACGACGCCGTGTTCATGAACGCCGGATCGTAGCTCAGCAACCCGAAATCCTCGGGCGATCCCTTGATCTTCTTCAGGTCCGCCCCCCGGATGTACGCGCCATAGTTCGGGTAGATCCCATAGGCAATGGGCAGCTCGAACCGCTCGCCGGTCCGGTTGTCGATGACGGTAAGGCTGTCGGGCATGTTTACCACCTCCGAGGGGTCGCGAGGGCACAATGACCCAATGGTGCACCCTCGCGTCCAGAATCGCTGTAGGGGTTCGCCGGATCGTCGGGCCGGGACTTCCCCACAGCCACCCGGCGGGCGCGCCAGGAGCCGGGACGAAAGGCCGCAGGAGTCGCGCCGCAAAGTCCCACGGCGCCTCCAAACGGGCCGAAAGACCCCAGAATGGCGGCCGCCGTTCCCGTTGGCGATGGGGAAGGGACCGGCGCCCTCTGCCCCGGCCCGGGCGCGCGGCAGCGCCCGCCGCGAGTATGGATCTTGCCCCCGGACGCCGGCTCGCGCCGCCCGCACGGCGGCGAGACCCGGGGACCGGCCACAGCATGGGAGCCGGATGGCGCTGATCCAGACGATCGGACACTCCACCAGGCCGGTGGAAGAGCTGGTGGCGATGCTGCGCGCGCACGAGGTGCAGTGCCTGGTCGATGTTCGGCGCTTTCCTGGCTCGCGCCGCAACCCGCAATACGGGCGGGCGGCGCTGGAGGCGGCGCTGGCGGCGAGCGGCATCGGCTACATGCCACTGCCGGAGCTGGGCGGCCGGCGGGACATGCGCCCGGACTCGCCGAACACGCACTGGCGGGAGAAGGGATTCCGCGGTTACGCGGACTACATGGCCTCGGCGGAGTTCCGCGAGGCGCTGGCGCGGCTGGCGCAGCTGGGTGGGGAGCGCCGCTGCGCCATCATGTGCGCTGAGGCGGTGCCATGGCGCTGCCATCGCCAGCTGATCGCAGACGCCCTCGTCGCCGGCGGGGACGACGTCGCCCACATCACGGGCCCGGGGCCGGCCCGGCCGCACGTGCTGAACCCGGCGGCCCGGGTCGGCGCGGATGGCATCCTGACCTACCCGGGGGAGCAGGGACGACTCTTCGAAGCGGAGCCGGGGACGTGAGCAGCCGACTGGCCGCCCAGCCGCCGCCGGGGCCGCGGGGCCTCGCCTTCCCGCGGCGGTTCCTGGCGTTCCGGCGGCAACCCCTCGTCTTCCTCACGCGGCTGGCGCGGGACTATGGCGACGTGGCGGCGGCGCGGCTGGGCCCGCGTACGATCGTGCTCGTGAGCGACCCGGAGCTGATCCGGGAGATCCTGGTGGTCCGCGGCCGCGAGTTCATCAAGAGCCAGGCACTGGAGCGGGCGAGGCTGCTGCTGGGGCAGGGGCTGCTCACGAGCGAGGGCGAGCTGCACCTGCGCGAGCGGCGCATGATCCAGCCGGCGTTCCACCGGGAGCGGATCGCCGGGTACGGCCGCGTCATGACCGAGCTGGCCGCGCGCTTCGGTGGCGGCTGGAGCGCGGGGCAGGTGGTGGACATGGCGGCGGAGATGATGCGGCTCACGCTGTCGGTGGTGGGGCGTACGCTCTTCGGCGCGGACGTGGCGGCGGAGGCCGCGGAGATCAGCGCCGCGCTCACGGACGCCATGGGGCTGATGGGCCGGGTGACGAACCCGCTGGCGCCGCTGCTGGACCGGCTGCCCCTGCCGGCGACGCGGCGGTTCCAGCGAGCGCGGGCCCGTCTGGACGCGACCATCTACCGCCTGATCGGCGAGCGGAGGGAGCGGGCCGGCACCGGGGAAGCGGAGGGCGACCTGCTGTCGCTGCTGCTGTCCGCGCGCGATCCGGAGGGCGGCGGTCCGCTGGACGACCGCCAGCTCCGGGATGAGGCGCTCACCCTCTTCCTGGCGGGCCACGAGACCACGGCCAACGCCCTGGCCTGGACCTGGTACCTCCTGGCCCGGAACCCGGAGGCCGAGGCCAGGCTGCACGGCGAGCTGGACACGGTCCTGGACGGGCGGCCCGCCACGGTGGAGGACTATGGCCGCCTGCCGTACACAGTGCGGGTGCTGACCGAGTCGATGCGGCTCTATCCCCCGGCCTGGGCGGTGGGTCGCCAGGCACTGAGGCCGCTCGAGGTCGGCGGCTATGCGCTGCCGGCGCGCCAGCCGATCCTCATGGCCCCGTGGGTGGTGCACCGCGACGCGCGCTGGTTCCCGGAGCCGGAGCATTTCGACCCCGACCGCTGGCTCCCCGAGCGGGAGGCGGCGCTGCCGCGCTTTGCCTACTTCCCCTTCGGGGGCGGCGCCCGGAAGTGCATTGGCGAGTCGTTCGCCTGGATGGAGGCGGTGTTGGTCCTGGCGACGCTGGCGCGCTCCTGGCGCCCGCGCCTCCTCCCCGGCCCGGCGGTGCAGCCGCTGCCGCTGATCACGCTGCGGCCGCTCGGCGGCATCCCCATGCGGCTGGAGCCGCGCTAGCCGAACGCCGGCGTTACAGCTTGCCGGTCGCCAGCTCGCGCACGATGCGGTCGGCGTGGTAGACGCGGTCCAGTGCCTCGCGAATGGCGCGGACATCCACCATGACGTTCCGCTGCCCGCGCTCGGGCAGGTAGATGTAGGCGCGGGAGAGCCCCTCGACATTGCGGTCGAAGTTGAGGCCCACCAGCTCGAGCTCCTTCGAGACGGCGGGCGACCCGGAGTTGCCGCTGTAGGTGTCCGCCGTAGAGACGAAGTCCAGTGACGTGTCCAGGCGAAGCTCCCCGGGCGCGGGCACCCAGCGCGGCGGCAGCGCGAAGTCGGGGTCGCGGAAGGAGTAGTACCGGTCGTACATGCCGAAGAACGTGGTGTGCCACGGCGCCTTCGTCCCGTTGTACTCGTATCCCTGCACCACGCCGTCACTGATGCGGGGCGAGAAGGTGGCGTCAGGCGGGACGGCGGTGCCATAGACGTCGAAGCGGGCGCGCCCGAGCTGCTCCTCCAGCTCCGTCTCGCGCTGCGACAGGCGCTGCGCATCCCGGTCGTGCGCCGCGACCGCAGGCAGGATGGCGGCCACCAGTCGGATGGCGGGGTCCTGGACGGACAGGGTGCCGCCAAGCAGGGCCGCGCTGGCCCGCTCCCGGCTGGCCAGGGCCGAGCCGGCGATCAGCGCGCGGGCAGCCTGCGCGGGCGACTGACCCTGGAGCACCTCCCGGACGAGCGGGTCCGCCGCGCCCAGCCCGGCCGAGATCTCCGTCAGTCTCAGCTCGAGGAAGCGCCGCTCCAGCGGTGGCGCGACGTCGGCAACCGCGAGGAAACGACGCCGGGCGACGGTGTCCCCGGCGCTAGCCAGGAGACGCGAAGCCTCCAGCGCCCGGAGCAGGATGGCGGCTTCGCCCCCCGGGTTGCCCAGCGACACGAAGGCGGCGTCCTGGCGGGCGAGCTTCGCCTTTTCCTGCTGAAGGGCGGCGAGCTGGTCGAATACCGGCCCCCAGCGGCGGGCCAGCTCGGGCCGGGCCTCGACCGCCGCCCGGAAAGTGCGTTCGGCGTCCCGCCGCTTGGCCATCACGATCGGGTCCCGCAGCGCCGCGAGCATGCCGCCGCGCGCCTTGAGGCCGTTGGAGATGCCGAACATCTGGTTGCGGAGCGCGTCCGCCTCACGGCCGGTGGGTTTCTCCCGCACGTAGTAGTCGCGCATGGCGTCGAGGCGGGAGCGCAGGAAGGAGACGCCAGGCGGCAGCCCGAAGTCGCGCTGGAACTCGAGCTGGGCCACGGTGAGCCCGCGGGCCGTGGGACCGGAGTTGCCGATGACGAACACCGGGTCGCCCTCGCGCACGCCCGCCGGCGAGAAGCGGAAATGGTCGGGAGTCGCCAGCGGATTGCCGGCGGCGTCGTACACACGAAGGAAGGAGAAATCCAGGTCGTAGCGCGGGTAGCTGAAATTGTCGGGATC
>JADGQX010000256.1 GCA_017881445.1 Gemmatimonadota bacterium
TCCCGCGCGCCCGCCCGCTCGCGGCCGCGACCGCCCTCGCCCTCGCCCTGGCTCTCGCGCCCCTGCCCGCCGCCGGGCAGGGGCCGCGCTCCGAGCCGCGCCACGCACTGCGCGTGGGCGCCTTCTTTCCCGTCAGCGACCTGGCCGACGGCGCCGTGCGCTCCTCCTTCGCCCCCGCCCTCTCCTTCGGCCTGGTGCTGACGCCGCGCGCCGGACCGCTGGCCCGCCTGCTGCTGGACGCGGGCCCCGCCGTGCTGCGGGTGGACCCCGACCGCCGGCAATGCCCGCTGGGTGCCGACTGCACGCCCGAAACCTCCTACGGCATCGTACTCTCGGCCGCCGCCGAGGCGGGGGTCCGGCACGCCATCGGCCCCAGCCTCGTCGCCTACGCCACCCTGGGGCCCGCCGCCAAGCTCTACCTCTTCCGCGGCCACGTCACCTGCGCCGCGGACGACATCTCCTGTCCGCCCACCATCAAGTACACGGCACCGGCCGCCGGACCGGGGGCCCGCGCGTCCATCGGGGTGCAGCCGCCCGGCGCCGGGCGTCACCTCTCGGCCGAGGCCGGCGCCCTCTACAGCGGCTACCCCGGTGGCCGCTCGCAGCTCGACCTCAGCGCCACCTTCGCTTTCCGCTTCTAGCCAACGACAACTTCATTCACCACAGAGCCACAGAGGGCACAGAGCGGGGCGGTCCGCCGGAAACGGGAAACGGCTGCAATCTGTTGTAGTTGAACAGATAACAGCCGTTCTCCGTGAGATCTCCGTGGCTCTGTGGCTCTGTGGTGAATCAGGCCTCTCCTAGCGCCTCGAGCTCCAATCGAGGAGGGGCGCGTCCAGGATGGCGGACTGGGCGGCGTCGGCCACGGCGCGGCGCAGTGGCTCGACCTTCATGTTGGCGCGCGTCGGGTTCACGCGGTTGGTGAGCAGGATGACGAACAGCCCCTTCTCCGGGTCGATCCAGATGGACGTGCCGGTGAAGCCGGTGTGTCCGAAGGAGCGGGGTCCGAAGTAGCGGCCGGCGCTCGAGCGCGCGCTGGGCGTGTCCCAGCCAAGCCCCCGGGAGGAGAAGCGGTTCTGGCGCGAGGTCCAGCGCGTGACCGTGCCGGAGCGCAGGATGCGCGTGCCGCCGTATTCGCCCTCGTTGAGCAGCATCTGGGCGAGGACGGCCAGGTCGCGGGCCGAGGTGAACAGCCCGGCGTGCCCGGCCACGCCCAGCAGCGCGCACGAGTTTTCGTCGTGGACGATGCCGTGGATGTGGCGGTGGCGATAGACGGTGTCCACCTCGGTGGGCGCGATGCGCGCCAGGCGCGCGGGGGTGGCCATGCCGAGGGCGGCGGTGCAATCGGAGTCGGGCGGGAGCGGCCCCGTCGCCAGCGGGTTGAATCCCGTGTCCTTCATGCCCAGCGGGCCCCAGGCGCGCTGCTGCAGGAACTCGTCCTCCCGCATGCCGGTGATCCGCTCCACGATCATCCCGGTCAGGATGAAGTTCCAGTCACTGTAGATCGAGCTGTCGCCCGGGGTGTAGGCGAGCGGCCGGGCGTTGATCGCCTGCAGGAACGGCGGCCGGCCGCGCATGGTGCGCCACAGGTTCGCCCCCGAGATAAAGCCGCTGGAGTGCTCCAGCAGCATGCGGACGGTGATCCCCGCCTTGTCGGGCGCGTTGAACTCCGGCAGGTAGAACGACACGGGGCGGTTGATGTCGAGCTTGCCGTCGTCGTAGAGCAGCATGGCAGCGGTGGTGGTCGCGGTGACCTTGGTCAGCGACGCCATGTCCCAGAGCGTCGAGTCGTTGGGCGGCGCCGGCTCGAGCTGCGGGTCCAGCTGGCCGAAGCCCTTCATGTAGACGATGCGGCCGTAGCGCCCGACCGCCAGCTCGGCGCCGGGGGCGGCGCCGCCCGCCACGCCCGCCGCCATGATCGAATCGAGCGTGGCCCCCAGGGCCGGGCTCATCCCCACTACGGCCGGCGCCGCCCGCTCCAGAGCGGGGAGCGTGGGCAGCGGCCTGGGCATGTTGCCGCCGTGCATGGACGGCGCGCACGCCGCCGTCATCGAGCAGAGCACCAGCATCAGCGCACGGGTTCGCATTGTATCGGTCCGGTGGGAGTCACGGCTGCGGGCGGTCATCGCACGCGATGCTGCATTCTACGCCTGCCGGGCCGACCCTGTCACGGGCCCGCGGCCGCCCTAGCCATTCACCGGCGCCAACGGGCGGCATAACCATGGTAGGCGCGGATTTTCCCCTCACACCGCCGATGGAGGCCACGGATGTCGCGTGCAACGCGTTTCCTGCTCGTCGCTTTCGCCGCTGCGCTGGCCGCCTGCGACCGGACGCCCGCCGCAGTTACGACGGCCGACGCCGACGCGGTGGCCGCCGAGGCAGCCGTGGTCGATGCCATCCTCTCGCCCCAGGGCGATCCGGGCGCCCTCGCGCCCGGCGGCTCGCTGGCCGCCCTCTTCAACCGGGCCATCGAGAAGGCCGCCAAGGACCAGGGCAAGGATGCCGCGGCCAAGCTCGCTGCACCGGTGCGCGAGCTGCTCTCCCAGGCGGAGCGCGCCGCCAAGGCCGGTGACCAGGCCACCGCCGCGGCCAAGCTGGCCGCGGCCCGTACGGAATCGATCCGGGTCATCGTGACGGTGCTCGGCCGGGACCCCGTGGCCGCCTTCCTGACGGACCAGGGCCGCCGCGCTGACGAGCTCAGGGCGAAGATCGCTACGGCCGCCAAGGCAGGGCAGGACGTCTCGAAGGCGCAGGCGATCCTGGCGCAGATCGACGCCGGGCTCAAGGCCGCCGCCACGGCGCTGGCCGCGGGCAACCTGGCCGGGGCGCTGGACGCCGGCTCGGCCGCCGCCGACCTGTTCCCCTCGCTGCTCCGGGCCCTGACCCCGCCTCCGGCCAAACCGCCGGTGACGCCGCCGTCCACGGCCACGCCCGGCTGGTCGGTCACGGCACTCTTCGCGCAGGCGATCGCCGCCGTCAGCCACGACAAGGGCGAGGCCGCCGCGCGCGAGATCCGCTCGAAGCTCGAGCAGTTGAACAAGGATGCGGCAGCCGCCAGCAAGGCCGGCGATAGCGCCACGGCGCAGAAGAAGCAGGCGGAAGCGCGCGCCCTGACGCTGCAGACCATCGTGGACGCCCTGGGGCGGCCGGCGCTGGAGGGCGCGATCAAGGCGGTCGACACCGGACTCGCCGACCTGCGTGCCCGCATCACCAGCGCCGCCGCGGCCGGCAAGGACGTGAAGAGCGCCACGGAGGCCGCGGATCGCGCCGCCTCCCTCCTCACCCAGAGCCGGGATGCGCTGGCCAAGGGCCAGCTCACGGCGGCACTGGACCTCGCCTCGCAGGGCGGGGAATGGATCACGGAGGGGCGCGGCAGGGTAGAGCGAGCGAAGTAACATGCTGCACGGGTGCGACGTCGGCGTCCGCCGTCGTTGCATCGCCCGGGCGCGAGCCCCTACCTTGAGGGATCGCCCGGGGTCGTTCCCCCACGTGCCGGCCCGGCGCCGGCGCGCGGCCGCGGGTATCCGCCCGCGGCCGCCGGTCGTGCCGCAAACGGAAGAGGTGGTCATGCCGCTCCAGGTAGGCGACCTCGCCCCCGACTTCACCCTCTACGTGCATCCCCGCGAGCTGGTCTCCCTGCACGACTATGCGGGTCAGCCGGTGGTGCTCCTCTTCTTCCCGCTCGCCTTCTCCTCCACGTGCACGACGGAGATCGGCGCCATGGCAGAGGACTACTCGCTCTATCGTTCCCTCGGCTGCGAGGTCATCGGCCTGAGCGTGGACTCGCCCTTCGTCAGCGAGCGCTTTGCCGAGGAGTGCAACGCCCACTTCCCCATCCTCTCCGACTTCAACCGCGAGGTGGGGCCGGCCTACGACGTGATGGCGGAGGACGTGCTGGGGCTCAAAGGCGTGCACAACCGCGCCGCCTTCGTGCTGGACCGCGAGCACCGCGTCGTCTACGCCTGGATGAACGAGAACCCGAACGTGCTGCCGCCCTTCGCCCGCATCAAGGCAGCGGTGCGCGCCATGGCGCCGCAGCCCGCGACGCCCTGAACGGCGCCTGGGCGGCGGACGGCGCGACTGCGCCGCGACGGCAGATGGGGGGATGGGGGGATGGGGCGAAAAGAAACCCGGGCGGCCGAGGCTGCCCGGGTTCTTCGTCTCGTGTACGGTAGCTGTGGACCGGCCCGGTCCGCGGCCCGGTCCGGATCGTCGCCCCATCGCCCCCTCCCCCCATCCGCCGTTCAGCGTCCGGGCCCTTCCCCCGCCTCCGCCTGACCAGCGCCCGGTCACTCCCTTTCCACCACCATGGCGAATCCCATGGCGCCGGCGGCGCAGACGGTGATCAGCCCCAGGTTCTGGCCGCGGCGCTTCAGCTCGTTGAGCAGGGTGACGGTCAGGCGGCCGCCGGTGGCGCCGAAGGGATGGCCGATGGCGATGCTGCCGCCCATGACGTTGATGCGCTCGAGGTCGGGCAGCCCCGTCTTCTGCGGGCGGCCGAGCTTGTCCCGCGCCCAGGCGTCCGAGTCCAGCGCCTGAATGTTGGAGAGCACCTGGGCGGCGAAGGCCTCGTGCATCTCCATGAGCTCGATGTCCTTCATGGTGACGCCGGCGCGGTCGAGGGCGGTGGGGGCGGCGTAGGCGGGCCCCTGCAGCAGCTGGTCCGAGGGCGCCAGTGCGGCGTAGGCCCAGCTGCGGATGTAGCCCAGCGGCAGCCGCCCCTCGGCGCGGGCCTTATCCTCGCTCATGAGCAGCACGGCCGAGGCGCCGTCGGTCAGGGGTGAGGCGTTGCCCGCGGTGACGCTGCCGTACTTGCGGTCGAAGGCGGGCCTGAGCTGGGCCAGCTTCTCCATGCTGGTGTCGGCGCGGATGCCGTTGTCGGCGGCCAGCACCTCGGTGTAGTCGGGCGGCACGAAGGTGGGCACGATCTCCGCCGTCAGCCGACCGTCGGCGGTGCCCGCAGCCGCCAGCCTGTGGGAGCGCAGAGCCCACTCGTCCTGCGCCTCGCGGGGGATGTGGTTCTCCTTGGCCATGCGCTCGGCGCTCTGCCCCATGCTCTCGCCCGTGGAGTACTCGGCGATGGCGGGGGTGATGGGCGTCAGGTCCTTCGGCCGCAGCGCCGTGAAGGCACCCACCCGGGCGCCCAGCGAGCGGGCCCGGGACGCGGCCACCAGCGCCTTGCTCAGCCGCCGGCCCACCAGGATCGGGATGTCGGAAAGGACTTCCGCGCCGCCCGCGATGATGGTGTCGGCGTAGCCCAGGGCGATGGTCTCGGCGGCGCTGGTGATCGCCTGGTTGGCGGAGGCGCACGCCCGGGTCACGGAGAACGCGGGCACGCCCGGCGGCAGCCCGGCGCCCAGCGTCACTTCCCTGGCAATGTTGGGGGCGACCACACTCGGGATGACGGTGCCGTAGACGAGCTGGTCGATTTCGCTGCGGGGGATGTCCGCCCGCTCCAGGAGCTCGCGGACCGCGACGATCCCGAGCTGGATCGCCGTCATGTTGCCGAATGCGCTGCCGGCCTTGGCGAAGGGGGTTCTCACCCCTTCAACGATCGCGACCCTCCGACCCACCCGTGCCATGTTCCTCCTCCTCCTCCCCACCGATCTTCTTCAGCGCCTGGAGCAGTGCGTCCCAGCCGAGCAGCGCGCATTTCACCCGCACGGGATACTGGCTGACGCCGGCCAGCGCACGCAGCGCTCCCATGCGCTTCTCCCGCGCCGCGACCGGGTCGCCGTGCATCATGTCCGTGAAGCGCTGCGCCAGCTCGATCGATTCCGGGATCGTCTTGCCCTTGAGCAGGTCGCTCATCATGGAAACGGATGCCTGCGAGATCGAGCAGCCGTTTCCCATGTGGCGCGCGTCCCGGATCACGCCGCCCTCCAGCCGGAGCTGGAGTCTGACCTCGTCGCCACACGAGGTGTTCATCAGGTGCATCTCGACGTCGGCGTCCTCGAGCTCGCCTTTGTTGCGCGGGCGCTTGTAGTGCTCGAGGATCAGCTCCTGGTACAGCTCGGCCAGGACCGGTGCGGGGCGATCGGAACCATCGGGGCGATCGGGCGCGCCGTCACGCTCTGCCGTCATGCGAACATCTTCCTCGCCAGCTCCAGCCCCTCGGCCAGGCGGTCGATCTCGTCCGTCGTCGTGTAGATGTAGCAGGAGGCCCGCGCCGTCGCCGGGACTCCCAGCCGCCGCATGAGCAGCTGCGCGCAATGGTGGCCCGCCCGGATGGCCACGCCGCGGCTGTCCAGGATCGTGGCCAGGTCGTGCGGGTGCACGCCCTCCAGCTCCAGCGAGAAGACCGCCACCCGCCCCTCGATCGTGCGCGGGCCGATAATGCGCAGTCCGGGCACCGCCGGCAAGCACTCCAGCGCGTAG
>JADGQX010000257.1 GCA_017881445.1 Gemmatimonadota bacterium
CGGCTACCTGCTGATCGGCACCGACAACACCGCGCGCAAGCAGGCGGAAGAGGCGCTGCTCAAGGCGGGGGCGCTGCAGAGCGCGATCTTCAACAGCGCCAACTTCTCCAGCATCGCCACGGACGCGAAGGGCGTCATCCAGATCTTCAACGTGGGCGCCGAGCGCATGCTGGGCTACACGGCCGCCGAAGTGATGAACAAGATCACGCCGGCCGACATCTCCGATCCGCAGGAGCTGGTCGCGCGCGCCGAGGCGCTGAGCATCGAGCTGGGCACGCCGATCACGCCTGGTTTCGAGGCGCTGGTGTTCAAGGCCTCGCGCGGCATCGAGGACATCTACGAGCTGACCTACATCCGCAAGGACGGCAGCCGCTTCCCCGCCGTGGTGTCGGTCACGGCGCTGCGCGACGCGCAGGACACCATCATCGGCTATCTGCTCATCGGCACCGAGATCAAGGCGGGTGCCTTGCAGAGCGCGATCTTCAACAGCGCGAACTTCTCCAGCATCGCCACGGACGCGGATGGCGTGATCCAGATCTTCAACGTGGGCGCCGAGCGCATGCTGGGCTACACGGCCGCCGAGGTGATGAACAAGATCACGCCGGCCGACATCTCCGACCCGCAGGAGCTGGTCGCGCGGGCCAAGGCGCTCAGCGTCGAGCTGGGCACCCCGATCACCCCCGGCTTCGAGGCGCTGGTGTTCAAGGCCTCGCGCGGCATCGAGGACATCTACGAGCTGACCTACATCCGCAAGGACGGCAGCCGCTTCCCCGCGGTGGTGTCGGTCACGGCGTTGCGCGACGCGCAGAACGCTATCATCGGCTACCTGCTGATCGGCACCGACAATACCGCGCGCAAACAGGTCGAAGAGGAGCGGATGAAGCTGGATCAGCGGCTGCGCGACCAGCACTTCTACACGCGCTCACTCATCGAATCCAACATCGATGCGCTGATGACCATCGATCCGCGCGGCATCATCACGGACGTCAACAAGCAGACCGAGGAGCTGACCGGCTGCACGCGTGACGAGCTGATCGGCGCGCCCTTCAAGAACTACTTCACCGATCCGGATCGGGCCCAGGCGAGCGTCGTACGCGTGCTGGCCGAAGGCAAAGTCACCAACTACGAGCTGACCGCGCGTGCCCGAAACGGCGAGCTCACCGTCGTGTCGTACAACGCGACCACGTTCTACGACCGCGACCGGGTCCTGCAAGGCGTGGTCGCAGCGGCGCGCGACATGACCGAGCTGAAGCGCTTCGAGCAGACCCTCCAGCTGAAGAATCTCGAGCTGGAGGACGCCAGCCGCATGAAGTCCGAATTCCTCGCCAACATGTCGCACGAGCTGAGGACGCCGCTGAACGCCATCATTGGCTTCTCCGAGGTGCTGCAGGACGGCTTGATGGGCGAGATGCCCACGCCCCAGCGGAACTTCGTCGGGAACATCTTCAACGCGGGCAAGCACCTGCTCTCCCTGATCAACGACATCCTCGACCTGTCCAAGGTCGAGGCCGGCAAGATGACGCTCGACGTGGAGCCCGTGCCGATCACCTCCTTCCTCGCCAACAGTCTTTCCATCGTCCGGGAGAAGGCCACGACGCGTCAGGTTCATCTCGAGCTGGATGCCGCCGAGGATCTGGGCGCCATTCACGCGGACGCGCGCATGGTCAAGCAGATCCTGTACAACCTGCTCTCCAATGCGGTCAAGTTCGCCAACGAAGGCGGCCGAGTTACGCTGAGCGCGCGCCGCGTCGCGCGCTCAGACGTCGGCGAGTTGCCGGGCCCCTGGCACGGTCTCATCTTCCCATTGCCCGACAACGAGTTCCAGGATTTCCTCGAGATCAGCGTAGCGGATACCGGCATCGGGATCTCCCAGGCCGGCCTGGAGCGGCTGTTCCAGCCGTTCAGCCAGATCGACAGCGGCCTGGCGCGACAATTCGAAGGCACGGGTCTCGGTCTCGCCATGGTGAAGCTGCTCACCGAGCTGCATGGCGGCGCGGTCGCGATGTCCAGTGCCGAGGGCGAAGGCTCCCGCTTCACGGTCTGGCTGCCGATGCGGCGGGAGGACGAATCGACGCCCTTGCCGAGGACGCCGTTCCCGGCGCTGATGCTCCCTCCGGAGACGACCATGAAGGAGCCGCTGGCGGGAAGCCGAACCGCGCTGGTGGTGGAAGACGACGCCAGGGCCGCGGAGCTGATCCGCGTCCAGCTCGAGGCGGAAGGCTTCAACGTGCTGAATGCCGCCTCCGGCGAGGAAGCGATGACCATCGCCATCCGGCATCCGCTGGCCCTGATCACCCTGGACATCATGCTGCCCAACATGGACGGCTGGGAGCTGCTCGGGCTCCTGAAGGAAGTCCCGGAGCTGCGGCGCATTCCCGTGGTCATCATCTCGATCGTTGCGGATCAGACCCGGGGCTTCTCCCTGGGCGCGGCCGCGGTGATGCAGAAGCCGATCTCGCGGCAGGAGCTGCGCGATTCACTCGTGGACATCGGGCTGTTCCCGGTGCCGGCCAACCGGGTGCTCAAGGTACTCCTGGTCGACGACGACCCCGCTGCCATCGAGCTGCTCGCCCTGGGCATGCAGGGCATAGCGAGTACCGTCCTGCGCGCTTACGGCGGTCGCGAGGCGATCGAGGCTACGCAGCGCGAGCTGCCGGACGTCATCGTGCTCGACCTGATGATGCCGGAAATCAATGGCTTCGATGTGATCGCCGCGCTCAACCGCAACCCCGAGACCGCTCGCATCCCCATCCTCGTGGTCACGGCCAAGAAGATCAACGCCGAGGACCGCGCTCGGCTGAACGGCTTTGTCACGGCGATCATGGAGAAGGGCGAGTTCAGCCCGGCCCGCTTCGTCGCCGAAGTCCGCCGCGCCATGTCCGGCCGCCAGCAGGCTGCCTGATGGCCAGGGTCCTGGTCATCGAGGACAATCCCAGCAACCTCACGCTGGCGACCTTCCTGCTGGAGTCGGTCGGCCACAGCGTGCTCAGCGCCAGGGACGCGGAAGACGGGCTGACCGTGGCGCACGGCGAGCGACCCGACCTGGTGCTGATGGATATCCAGCTCCCGGGCATGGACGGGCTCGAAGCCACGTCGTTGCTCAAGCACGACGACGTGACACGCGACATCCCGGTCATCGCGCTCACCGCCCTGGCCATGAAAGGCGACGAGGAACGCATCCGCGCCGCGGGCTGCGACGACTACATCGCCAAACCCTGGAACTACCGGGCGTTCCTCGCCGCCGTCGCGGGTCAGCTCGATCGTGCCCGGGAGGGTCGGCCCCCTCCGCCCGCCAATCCCTGATGGCGCGCCCGGGCCGCCCCAGCGGGCCTCCGGCCCTGGGTCCCCGGCCTGGCTTCCCCTTCGCCCGCCCGCTCGCTTTCCCTGCCCCGGCCTTGCCGTGTTCTCGGTGTTCTCGGTGTTCTCGGGCACCTTATTTGCACGTATCTGAGCGTAACTCAACGAGGTCGATTGTGGACTGGCGAGCGGTCCCTGGACATGGCGCTTCAGCATGGACCAGGTTTTTCGTGCCCGGTGGAACGAAGAAGGACCGCTGGAGCCCGTGTAGCGACGGCCTCCAGCGGAAAGCCTAGAGGGTTCCACACATATTCAGGGAAAGCGAAACACGATGAGACGTTCCACGAGAGCCGTTCTGGCGCTGGTTGCCCTGGTGCCGCTGTCGATCGGCTGCGCCTCGCTCAGCCGCAAGGAGAAGGGCGCCGCCATCGGCGCGGGCGCGGGCGCCGCGGGCGGCGCCGTGGTGGGCAAGATGACCGGCTCGACCACGCGCGGCGCCATCATCGGCGCCATTGTCGGCGGCGCCGCCGGCGCGATCATCGGCCACCAGATGGACCAGCAGGCCAAGGAGCTGGCGTACGATATGCCGGGCGCGACGGTCCAGCGCGTGGGCGAGGGCATCGCGGTGACCTTCCCCGACGGGCTGCTCTTCGCGTACGACTCGGATGTGATCCTCCCGGGTGCCAAGACGAACCTGGACCGGTTCGCCGCCAGCATGTCCAAGTATCCGGGCACGCGGGCCATGATCGTCGGCTACACCGACGTGACGGGCACCTCCGCCTACAACCAGTCGCTGTCCGAGCGGCGGGCGCACGCTGCGGCCGGCGTCCTCTCCGAGCAGGGCATCGATGCGGCCCGCCTGGGCACCGTCGGCCGGGGCGAAACTGAGCCGATCGCCGACAACCTGACGGAGGCCGGGCGGGCGCAGAACCGGCGGGTGGAGGTGGCGATCTACGCCGATGAGGCGTTCCGCCGCCAGGTGAAGTCAGGGACCAACTAGACTGTCGCGGCGCGCCCTCGTCGAGGGCGTGCCGATCCCGTTCCTCCTGTGATGGAGTCCATCATGGTCACACGAAAGCTGTCGCTGCGCCTGCGTTGGGTCGGTTTGATCGTCATCGGGCTGCTCTGCACGGCCGTGGCGCCCGCGGCGGCACAGCAAGCTGCCTCCTCCGCGCCCGCGGCGGAGCAGCTGACGTCCGCTGCAGCGCCTGCGGCACAGGCCGGCGCAGTGGAGGCGAACGCCGCTCTGCCGGGGCCGCGGGTCTCCCCTCCCACCTTCCAGCGCGTCGATCCGATCGTCCCGCGCGGTAGCGCGCTGGCGAACTCCCCCGCCAGGACCACCGAGAATCACACGATCGTGGTCTCCACGCTGGCGATCGTGCTCATCGTCATCATCGTCGTGTTGCTGCTCGTGAGGTGACCGGGCCCGTACGAAAGACGTGCCGAGACGGGCCGCCATGCATGTCGCGTGGCGGCCCGCCGCGCATCTGTGCCCTCCCCGATCCGCCACGAACACGCAGCTTCAGCGGATCCCGGGCAACTCGGGTCGCGGGCCATGATTCGTGTCGGGACGCCCGTGGAGTCAGACGCACGCGCTGCCGGGCCGTGTTGTGGCCGACGCTGGCGAGCCGGCGGGCGTCGCTCGTCAGGATGACGGCAGGATGCAATCCCACCAGGAACGCCGGTTGCCGCCGTGGGCTCTGCCAGGCGACCGCGTGCTCCACCGCGCGCTCCGGCGCCTCTGCCTGAGCCCGAACTACGGGGGTCTCATCTTGATGGGGGGTTGGGAGCCGGCGGTTGCCTGCAAAGAGGCGGGAGCCGGACAGGGTCCGGCTCCCGCTCAGACTGCGCGAGTTGAACGTCCGCCCTACGGTACCGGCACCGTGGGTGGCGGGGGGATCCTCCTGAGCTGGACGCGCCGGTTCTGCGCGCGCCCCTCCACCGTGCTGTTGGAGAAGACCGGCCGGTCGAAGCCGTAGCCCTGGGCGGTCAGGATGCCGCGATCCACGCCATGACTGACCAGGTAGTCCACCACCGACTGGGCCCGCGCCTGCGACAGGACCCTGTTGTACTCCACCGTGCCGATGTTGTCCGTATGGCCCTCGACCTGCCAGCGCGAGTTCGGGGTCGTCTTGATCGCCGCCGCGACGGTGTCCAGGACCGGTCCCGAGATCGGCAACAGCTCCGCCCGATCCGTCTGGAACTGCACGCGCAGGATGACCTGGTCGGAGGAAAGCCCGGGCGACGTCAGGCGTAGCGTGTCCACTAACATCGAGCGCACGGTGTCCACCCGGCCGGGCGAAGGTGCGCTCGGCGCCGCGTAGGTCACCAGCTGCGGGTTCGTCCCGCCGCCCACGAAGTATGACAGCCCGAGCTGCACCAGCGGGCTGTACGTCGCGTGCTTGCTCATGGGCACTTCGTTATAGTGCGCGAACCCCATCCGCCCCTCGAGCCTGAGGGCGAGGTTCCGGCTGAGCATCTGCCGGATCCCCGCTCCCACGTCCGCGCCCCATGTCGAATGGGTGGTCCGGCCGTTCTGGCCGTCGATGCGGGTGAACCCCGTCCCGATCAGCAGGAACGGGTTGGTGCTCGCGTCCACGTTCCCCGTGAAGGTGAACGCCGCCGCCGGGTTCAGGTACGTCATGCCGGTGCCCATGGCACCCCCTACACTCGCACTGATCCCGAAGACGCGAGTGAAGTTGTAGCCCAGGCGGGCCGTGGCACTGGGCAGGCCGCGACTCGCGGTGACGGCGTTGGCGAACCGGTACTCAGGCGCGCCGCTCGTGAGGAAGTCCCGCAGCGAGGTGTCCAGCAGCTGGAAGCCTCCGCTCGCGCTCAGCTCCCAGCTCCCCGCGCGGTGCCGCTCCGTGTCCTGCGCCGGCCGCTGCTGGGCCGTCGCCAGTGCAGGCCAGCACAGGGCCAGCGCGCACGCGATCTTCAGCATTCGTATGTACATCATGGTTCTTCCCCCATCTCTCTGAGGTCCACGCTCGGCAGGTGCGGGAGACGGCCACCGGAGGGGTGTCCGGCTCCCGCGCCAACCTGCCGAGCCTGCCGGCTACGGCAGGGTGAT
>JADGQX010000062.1 GCA_017881445.1 Gemmatimonadota bacterium
CACCCGCCGCCGCACCCGCCGCCGCACCCCTCCTCAGCCCGCTTCATCGTTTCCGATTCCATCTCTCCTCCACCGTTGTCCGCTGTCCGAAAGTGTCCGCGGCCGCCCGAGATGCCCGATTTCTGACGCCACGCCCGAGGCCGCCCACGTCGCCCGCTATCCTGCTATCCAGCTATCCCGCCTTACGCCGCCGTCAGCACCGTTCCCAGGAAGAGCGTCACCGTCCAGAGCACCACGCTCCGCACCGCCGCATGGGTCAGCGCGCGCCAGCGCCGCGGGTTCGTCTCCTCCCGCTGCAGCCGCGCTCCCGCCCGCTGCAGCGTCGCGCCGTTCGCCAGCAGCAGGACGAAGGCGCCCATCTTGAGCCAGAACACGGGCGAGGGCAGCAGGTTGTCCACGTCCGCCAGCATCATGGCCAGCCCCGTCGCCACCACCAGCGCCAGTCCGGCCAGCACCGGCAGGTGCGTCGCATCCAGCTCCGAGAGGAACACCGCCTGCTCCGCCGCCGGGCGACGTCGCGCCCGCAGCGTCGCCCGGTCCGCCGCCACCGCGAACCCCGCCGCCGCCAGCAATCCGCCCAGGTGCAGGAAGGCGAACCCCGTCTGCAGCATCTTCGAGTCCGAGTACAGCGACGCCCACGGCTTCGCCGCCGTCGCCACTGCCTGGATGAACGCGGCCGCCGTGATCACCTCCGGAACGGGGGAAGCATGATCGCCCAGCTAACCATCGACACGCCGATCGAGCTGAAAGCCAGCGTCCGGTGCAGGCTGCGGATCGACGACGAGTTCTCCGCCGGCTTCTGCAGCGCGCCCGTCACCAGGAAGCCCGCGTCCGCCACCAGCATCAGCACCCCGTGCAGCATGCGCGGCGTCCGGCCCTCCGGGTCCTTGCGCGCCTCCCACAGGTTCCAGCCGCCCGTCACCGTGTTCACGCTGAACAACCCCAACATCGCCGTCGCCATCGGGCCGTGCGTGCGAATCGCCCACTGGGGCGCCGCCGCCCCCTTGGCCATGAGCTGGCTGCCCGTGATCCACTGCCCCACGAACAGCGGCACCATGGCGTAGCTCGCGATCCGGTGCACCACCAGCCGGCGCGCGTACCAGTCCGAGTACTCCACCGCCTGCGGTCGCCGCGCCACCGGCGTGTCCGCCGCCAGTGGCTCGGGCGACGTCGCCGCCTCGGGCCCGTCCGCCGCCCCGGGCGCCGTCGCCCCCGGCTCCGCCAGCGGCCAGCTGACCGCCGGGAAGCGCGGCGTCCCCAGGCGCAGCACGCTCGCCGGCGTCGCCTCCGCGACCGCCGCCGGCCCGGCCACCGTCCCCGTCACCGGCGCCGCCTCCCTGACCGTCGCGACCCGCGCCGCGTCCGTGTCCGCCGCCGCCGCCAGCGCCAGCACCAGTGCCACCACGTGCAGCATGACCCTGTCTCCCTTGCGAGTGCGCCCCACCCATCGACCCTGACCCCATGCCCAGGGCAAGCCCGGGTCCCGGCCGCGCATCGGCCATAAGTTGATTCAGTGGTTGGCTTTACGAGATCGTGGCCCTGTCGGCCTCGCCGCCGCTTGCGCGCAGTCCGCTGCGCGGTCGCGCAGTTCCTTGCACGGTCAGCCGCCCTGGCGGCGCGCTCCGCCCCTGCCCGTGCGCCCCTGCCCCTGCCCTGGCCTTTATCGTTATCCCGGCTACATTCGCGTCCGGCCCCCCGGCCCCGACCCCCAGCGCCACGGCACATGTCACCGATCCAGCTCCTGCTCGCCGTCCTCCTGCTGCAACCCCCGCCCGGGCCGCGCGCGCTTGGAGGTTGGCCGATCCGGCCATGGCATCGCCCCGCGGCCGTCGCCATCCATCTTGCGGGGGACCCGCGGGTTGGCATCCGCGCCCTGCCGGCGCGCGCGCCCGGCGCCCCGGCGCCCCGCCGCGGCCGCTACTTCCAGCAGCGGGTCGCCTACCGCATCGAGGCGCAGCTGGACGACAGCGCCCGGGTGCTGCACGGCCGCGCGCGCATGCGCTACCAGAACCGGGCGCCCGAGCCGCTGGATTCCCTCTACTTCTTCCTGTACCTGAACGCATTCCGGCCCAACAGCGCCTGGGCGCGCCGGGAGCTGCAGTTCCGCAACCGCCGCTTCCAGGACCTTGCGCCGGACTCGCAGGCGTTCGAGCGCCTGGGGTCGGTCCACATTGGCGGCCAGCCGGCGACTCCGGTCTATCCGCTGGCGCCGGACTCCACGGTGGTCGCCTTCGCGCTGACTACACCCCTCGCCCCGGGCGATTCGCTGCTGGTGGACCTGGACTGGGATGCCCGTCCCTCGACGATCCCCAGGCGCCAGGGGACCCGTGGCCGGCGCTACGACTTCGCCCAGTGGTTCCCGATCGTGGCGGTGCGCGACACGGGGGGCTGGGAAGTCCGGCCGCTGCTGCCGCAGGGCGAGTTCTACGGCGAGTTCATGGACTTCGACGTCACCCTGGATCTCGCGCCGGACCAGGTGGTGGGCGCGACGGGAGTCCCCGTGGAGGGCGACCCGGGCTGGGCGGCAGCGGCGGCGCCGGGCTTCGCGGACTCGCTGTTCTATCGGCGGGATGCCTACGGCGCGGCACCGCGACTGGAGCACCTGGGGCTGCTCTCGACCGACGTGACGGGCGGGCGCCGGCGCGTCCGCTGGCTGGCGAAGCAGGTGCACAACTTCGCCTGGAGCGTTGCGCCCCAGTACATCTACGAGGGCGGCCGCTGGCGGGACATCGCCATCCACGTGCTGTACCAGCCCGGCGACACCGCCTGGGACGCGGGCAAGGCGCTGGACCGCACACGCACCACCCTGGCCTGGCTGGACTCGATCTACGGCCCCTTCGCCTGGCCGCAGGTGACCAACCTGCACCGCATCGAGGGCGGCGGCACCGAGTTCCCCATGATGGTCATGAACGGGGGCGCGTCACTCGGCCTGATCCTGCACGAGGTCGGGCACAACTACACCATGGGAATCCTGGCCAACAACGAGTGGAAGGAAGGGTTCCTGGACGAGGGCTTCACCTCCTTCCAGACCAACTGGTACTGGCAGACGCACGGCCGCCCGGATATCTGGACGGACGACTTCGCCACCGCCGCCATGGTGGACAGCATGGGCATGTCGCAGGCGCTGGAAACGCCCTCCGCCGGCTTCCGGGACTTCCAGACCTACGAGGTGATGACGTACGTGAAGCCCAGCGTCGTCTTTCGCATGCTGCAGGCGTACCTGGGCGACGCCGTCTTCCGCAAGGGGCTGCACGTCTACTACCAGCGCAACCGCCTGCGTCACGTGGCGTTGCCCGATTTCGAGAAGGCCATGGAGGATGCGAGCGGGCGCGACCTGGGCTGGTTCTTCCGCGAGTGGTTCCTGACCACCGACCGGCTCGACTACGCCATAGCCGGCGCCGCAACCAAGCGCCAGGCCGATGGCCGCTGGCGCACCCGGGTCGAGGTGCGGCGCGCGGGCGACGCCTGGATGCCCGTCACTCTCCAGGTCGGCGACGCCGTCCGCCGGCTGGACTCGCGGGGGCGCCGCCAGGTGGTGGAGCTGCTCACCCGCGACCGGCCCGCCGAGGCCGTCCTCGACCCGGACACGATCATCCTGGATTACCAGCGCTCCAACAACCGCGTGAAGCTCTGACGGCGACGTCGTCCTGAGGTCGTCTACCTGCCTTGCGACTTCTGTGACTCGGGGCAGACGGAGCATATCCAGTAAAGGCCCCGGTTCGTGCGCGTCATGTGCAGCAGGAAGTCGGGCGTGTAGAGCCGTACGCCCACCGTCGTCGAGCCGCGCACCCGGTAGAGCTCGACCCGCGCCACCTCATAGGGCCGATACCACTGGAGCACATCCGCGACATCTCCGAAGCTGTTCATCTCGTCCACGACCAGCCGCGTGTTCCGCCCCGTCGCCGCGTAGTGGTAGGTCATCTGCTCGGGGCCGTACTTCCAGCTCAGCGAGTCGAGCAGCCGCTGCAGGTTGACCTCCTTCGAGGCCGACAGCTCCTTGGGCCCGAGCACGATCATCTGCAGCCGACTGTAGCAGGCGCAGCGCACGCGCCGGGCCTCCAGGCTGTCGACGACCACCTGCAGCGCCGCCAGCTCGTAGGGATGCGGCGGCAGGGCGATCACCAGTGTGCCCTGCGCCGGCAGCTCCAGCGCCGCCGCGTAGTCGCTGTATCCCAGAGAGCCCACCCTCAGGACCTGCCGCCCGGCCGGTAGTTGTCCGAAGAGGAAGTGGCCCGCCGAGTCAGTCAGCGCGATGCGGTGCAGCTTCGGCAGCTCCAGCAGCGCGCCCACGATGGGTGCGCCCGTGGCCGAATCGATGACCGTGCCTCGCAGGGCAACGGAGGGGACCTGCGCCGCGCCGGGCGAGGCGAGCGCAGCCGTCAGCAGGACAGCCGACACAAGTGCGGCAAACGAAGGGAGCCTGCGCATACACCCTCCCGGCTGAGAGTGGATTGCGAGTGCTGCGAGGCGATGCACCGACCTTTACCGGGCTCTGTTGGCCTATGTTCCCGCCGGCGGTCAGAACCTCAGCTCGACCCCGAGCCCGTCCCCGCCCACGTACGGCGCCAGCCCGGCACCCGCCTGCCCGCGGCGCCAGTGCACCACCGCGCGCCCGGTCACCGTGCCGATGATGCCGGCGGCCACGATGTCGCTCAGGAAGTGCGCGTCGTGCACCATGCGCGCCGCCGCCACCGACCCGGCCAGCCCGTAGATCCCCGCCTTCGCCCAGAGCGGCCGAGCCTCCGCCGCGAAAACCGATGCCGCGGCGAACGCCTGCGTCGTGTGACCGGACGGAAACGACTCATTGCCCGACAGCGAGTGGAAGTCGAACGCGCCCCTGCCGCCCCACGGCCGCGTGCGGCCGACCAGCCGCTTGAGCAGCGGCGTCACGATCCCCGCCGCCACCACGCTGCTCGTCGCCGCCTCCACGCCGGTCCGTCTCAGTGCAGGTTGCTCCGCCGCCAGCCCCGCGCCGTAGGTCGCCACGACCAGGCCGATGCTGTATTGCGCGCCCAACGGCTCGATGCGCCTGGCCGCCCGGTCCGCGGTGCCGGTGCGGTTCCGATCCACGGCCCGCTGCACCGGCTCGTCCGCGCCCGAGAGACTCGCCAGCGCGATCCCCAGCGCCGGCACCGCCGCCCACTCCCCCCGCCCCCAGCGCGCCGGCGCCTCCAGCACATGCACGGTCCCGCGCACCCCCCACGCGAAGTCCTCCACGAACTCCCGGCCTCGCCCCTGCCTGGCGGAATCCCCCGGCTGCTGCGCCCCCACCCCCGCCGGCAGAAGAGCCAGCAGCAGCACCAGCCACCTGCCCCTTCCCCTCATCCCTTTCCCTCCCCGCGCTCGTGCACCTGGACGAGCTCAAGCGCGAGAGCCCGCGCTCCGGCCGGATCGGCTTCGCCGTCCCCACGCCGGCCGGCGGCCCGGCGCAGAACCCCTTCCCCGCGGCGCCCACTCCCCTCTCGCCCGCGGCGGACTAGTGCCCGGGGGTCGCCGCCGGCGCCAGCGTGCTCCGCAGCAGGATGCCGTTGGCCCAGTAGGTGGCGCTGGCGCCGGCCGGCAGCAGGTCCCAGGTGGCGGAGTCCCGCGCCGGCACGCGCGCCACCTCGCTCACGCGCGAGCCGCCCAGCGTGTCGCCCACGGACAGCTCGCCCAGACGCCGCCCGTCCGCCGTCGGGTGCCCGGGCGAGGCCAGCAGCGTGCGCCCGTCCGCGAGGCGGAGCTGCACGAACGTGTGCCCGGGCGGCGCCGGCACGTGCCCCACCCGCAGCACTCTCGCGGCCACCCGCCGGCCACCGGCACCGGTCGTCCAGACCCGCGCTCCCACCCGCAGCGAACGCACTGCCACCTCGCCCGCCGGCGTGGCGATGCGCGTGTCGCCTGCGAGGCAGATCGGGCAGCCGCCGTACGACGCCGTGCGGCTGGACACGTCCACGTTGCCGAAGCGATCCACGGTGCCGGAGACGCTGAACACCGCGCCCTTGGCCTCTTGCTCCCGTAGCTGGAAGGCGTAGCCGTCGCCGGCACCGGTCAGGATGATGGACGCCAGGCGCTTGTCTTCGCGGTAGATGCGCAGCTTGGTCGAGTCGCTCGGATTCGCGGGGGACGCCAATACCAGGTGCTCGAGGATGGCGCTGTATCGCTCCGTGTCCGCGGCGATGGCGGGGAAATGCTCCACTGCGGCCTGCAGCTCGTCGCCCCGGGCAATCGGGTAGTAGTCGGGGTCGCAGAAGAAGATGGTCCAGCGCACGTCCAGCACGTACTTCAGCCGGGTGACCGACAGCGGCGCGCCATCGGACGGCGCCAGCCCGCCGCTGCAGCCACCCGCCGCCAGCAGCACCGCCGCGAGCAGCGGCAGTCCCGCACGCCACCCGGGCCGTCGGCGAGTGGACGACGCCCCGGGCGTCGGCGGCCCCGAGAAGTCCGAGGCTCCCCCGCGTCGCGCGGACGCGGTCGTCGTCGCCCACTCTCCCACTCTCCCCATCTCCCGCTCTGCTGCTATGCCGCCCGTACCCACCTCACCAGCTCTGCCATGGATGGCTTCTTTCCCGTGGCCAGGATTCCCACGCGGTAGATCTTGCCGCCGACCCAGATGATGAGCAGCCCGCCCAGGATCAGCGTCGCGAACGACCCGGCCATCTCCAGCGGCGACACGGCCGTGAGGGCCGAGCGGATCGGCATCACCATGGGCGACGAGAAGGGCACCCAGGAGCTGATCACCGCCAGCTGCCCCTCGGGATCGGTCATCGCCCGGAACATGACCATGTAGGAAAGCAGCAGAATCATGGTCCCGGGAAGCTGCAGTTGCTGCATGTCCTGGTCCGACGCCGCCATGGCGCCCAGCGCCGCGTACAGGCTCGCGTACAGGAAGAAGCCACCCGCGAAGTACAGCAGGAAGATGCCGGCCACGGAACCGGGCACCTGCGGCATGGTCATTCCCGGCGCGCCCAGCCTCGCCATGACCTGCGGGCCGTAGTGCAGGGTCAACGCGGCAAAGCCCGCCCACACCGCCACCTGCACCAGGCTGGCGCCGCCGATGCCAAGCACCTTGCCCAGCATGAGCTGGCGCGCCCGGATCGAGCTGACCACCACCTCCACGATCCGGTCCTTCTTCTCCTCCAGCACGCCCCGCATCACCGCCATGCCGAAGATGATGATGACCAGGTAGACGACCATGCCCAGCGTGTACCCGAGAAAGAACAGCGCCGTGCCGCTGCCCTGCGCCGCGCCGCTCGCCGCCTTGCGCGTCTCCAGCGACACCGGTCGCAGCGCCTCGCCCAGCCGCCGGGGATCGATCCCCTGGTCCGCCAGCCGAACCGACTGCACGGCGCCCTGCACCGAGCCCCGGAGCTGCTCCACTAATCCCATGTTGGTGGCGCTCCGCCCGACGTACATCGCCGGCTCGGACGCCAGCACCCCCGCCGGCAGCCAGAGGTAGCCGTCGATCTCCTTCCGATCGATCCGCCCCTGCAGCTCGTTCCGTACGGCCGCGGCATCCTTACCGGTGAGCTCCACCACGTCCACCTTGAACGTCGTACGGTCCGACGCCTTCTCGCCCGGCGACGCCGCCTGCAGCATCTGGGCGACCCGGCTCCCCACCGCCGCCGGCGTCGCGTCCACGATCGTCAGTGCTTTTTCCCCCCCGCCCGACCGCATCATGGCAACCTCCAGCGCGACGAACCCCACCATGAGCAGCGGACCGAAGAGCGTCATGATAATGAACATCTTCGTGCGCACGCTCTCCGTGAACTCGCGCTTGATCACCGCGAACGTCCTAGACATGCGCCACCTCCTTCTCGGCGGTCCGGGGGGTGGTGTCCCGCACGAGCTCCACGAAGATCTGCTCCAGCGACGGCTCCACCCGCTCGAAGCGACGCAGCCGTATCCCCGCCCCCACAAGCGCCGCCAGCACCGGCTGCGCATCCGCGCCCGGATTGAGCACCGCCTCCAACACCGCCCCGTCCTCCCTCACCTCCCGCACCTCCGACGAGGCCCGCACGATCGCCACCGCCGCCGGCGTCGGCTCCTCCAGGTCGATGGCCAGGTTCTCGCTCCCATGCTCCCGCTTCACGTCCGCCACCCGACCGTCCAGCACCTTGTCACCCGCGGCGATGATGCAGACGTGGTCGCACGCGCGCTCCGCCTGCTCGATGATGTGCGTGCTGAACAGGATCGTCTTCCCCGCCGCACGCAGCTCCGCGATCACGTCCTTGAACACCTGCTGGTTCAGCGGGTCCAGGCCGCTGAACGGCTCGTCCAGCACCACGATCTCCGGCTCGTGCAGCAGCGTGCCGATCAGCTGCACCTTCTGCTGGTTCCCCTTCGACAGCTCCTGCACCCGCGACTCTCCCCGGTCCCCCAGCCCGAACCGCTCCAGCCACTTCGAGATCCGAGAAGCCGAGACCCGCGGCGACACGCCCTTCAGCTCCGCGAAGAAGCTCAGCGCCCGCCGCACCGTCATCCGCCGGTACATCCCCCGCTCCTCCGGCAGGTAGCCCACCCGGTCCAGCGACGCCGCCGTGCGCGGCGACCCCAGCAGCTCCACCGTCCCCGCGTCCGGCTCCAGGATCCCCAGCAGCATGCGCAGCGTCGTCGTCTTGCCCGCCCCGTTCGGCCCCAGCAACCCGTACGTCGCGCCCCGCGGCACCACCAGGTCGATCCCGCGCACCGCGACCAGGCTGCCGAAGGCCTTGCGCACTCCTCGCAGCACGATCGCGGCTTCCCCGCCTCCCGGAGCCCGTGCCTCCGCCATTGAGCCCATTCCTTTTCGAGGGATTATGACGCTAAGCCAGAACCTAGAGATCACTTACAAGACCAGCAAGCAACCCGCGACCGCCCCCTCGCCCCCGCTTCCCATTCCCCGCCCGCGTGTCAAGCGCACTTTCCACACACAGCCTAACCCGCCGCCCCGCCCGATGTCAAGCCTGCTTGTCCTGTCGCCCGCCCCGTGGTCGCCCCCGGATGCCGGATTCCGCACGAAAAGCGGATCGCGGTTGCGCCGGATGCGCCGCGCGGCGACTTACGTGCACCTGGCCGCGCTCGATCCGGCCTGCACGCGCGGCCAGGCCGAGCGAAACCCGCCAACCGAGCCTTCGCCGCCTGCCATTGGCGACTTGTGTGCGCCTGGCGCATTCAATCCGCCACTCGCGCTCCGACGCCCGGCGCGCGTGGCGGCTTGATGCCGGATTCCGCACGAAAAGCGGACCGCGGTTGCGCCGGATGCGCCGCGTGGCGACTTACGTGCGCCTGGCCGCGCTCGATCCGGCCTGCATGCGCGGCCAGGCCGAGCGAAACCCGCCAACCGAGCCTTCGCCGCCGGCCATTGGCGACTTGTGTGCGCATGGCGCGTTCAATCCGCCACTCGCCCTCCGACGCCCGGCGCGCGTGGCGGCTTGAGCGCGCCTCTGCTCACCCCTCCACCCTCAAAGCCTTCCCCGCCAGCACTCCCGTGCTCTCCCCGTCCTTCAGCGCGAACTTCCCCGCCACGATGACGTGCGGGATTCCCACCGGGTACTGCTGGGGCTTCTCGAAGGTGGCGCGGTCGGCCACGGTGTTCGGATCGAAGGCGACGAGGTCCGCCGCCATCCCCGGTGCGATCCGTCCGCGCTCCCGGAGCTTCAGCCTCGCGGCGGCCATTCCGGTCATTTTGTGGACGGCGGTCTCCAGGGGCATGATGCGCCGATCGCGCACGTAGTGGCCGAGAACCCGGGGGAAGGAGCCGAAGGCCCGGGGGTGGGGGGAGCCCTCGGCCAGCGGCCCGGTGATGGAGAGTGCCGAGGCGTCGGAGCAGATCATGCCCAGGGGGTGGGCCAGGATGCGCTCGGTGCCCTCCTCGTCCATGCCGAAGCCGACCATGCCCGCGCGGTCCCGGTCGTCGGTGATCAGGCGCACCAGCAGGTCGTAGGGCTCCTGGCCGCGTTCCTTCGCCAGCGCTCCCAGGCGCTTGCCGCGGGCCCAGGCCAGTGAGTCGGCGTAGGTGGACGACACCAGCACGGCGTCCCAGGACCCGAGCTGGGCGATCTTGTCGCGCACCCCCGCCTCCAGGCGCGGGCGCTGCCCGGGGTCGGCCAGGCGCGCCAGGAAGGCGGTGGTGCCGCCGTCGCGCGCCCTGGCGGGGAACAGGTTCGACAGCCCCGTGCTGTATGCCACGTAGGGGTAGCGGTCGAACATGACGTCCACGCCCGTGGAGCGGGCGGCCTCGAGCATGCCCAGCACGGGGCGCCCCTTCCACCAGTTGCGCTCGCCCTGGGCCTTGAGGTGCGAGACCTGGACGCTGGCGCCCGCGCCCCGGCCGACGGCGACGGCCTCCTCCACGGCGGCGAACAGCTCGTCGTCCTCGTTGCGCATATGGGAGGCGTAGGGGAGTCCCGTCCCGTGCAGCGGCCGGGAAAGGGCGATCAGCTCGGCCGTGGAGGCGAAGGCGCCCGGCGTGTACTCCAGCCCGCTGGAGAGGCCGCAGGCCCCGGCCGCCAGCGCCTCGGCCACCAGCGCGGTCATGCGGGCCAGCTCCGCCTCGGTGGCCGGGCGGTCGTCCTCGCCTACGACCAGGGCGCGCAGCGTGCCCGCCCCCACCATGCTGGCGATGTTGACCGCCGTTCCCTGCTGCTCCAGCCGGCGAAAGAAGCCGGGCAGGTCGCGGAAGTCGAGGTCCACGCCGTACTTGGCGCGTTCCTCCTCGCGCAGGCGCGCGAACTCGTCGTCGCGCCACGGCCCCAGCGAGGAGCCGTCCTGCCCCACGACCTCCGTGGTCACGCCCTGGCGGATCTTGCTCTCCGCCTTCGGGTCCACCAGCAGCGACAGCTCCGTGTGGGAGTGCACGTCGATGAATCCCGGCGCCAGCGCCAGCCCGCGCAGCTCCAGCTCGGCCGCGCCCGCAGCCGGCAGCCGCCGGCCCACCGCGGCGATGCGGCCGCCCTCCAGGGCGACGTCGCCTTCGAAGGGCGCGGCGCCCGTGCCGTCGTAGACCAGGGCGTTGCGCAGCACCAGCTCCGGCGCGCCGGAGTCGGCCACGCCCGCGCGCGCCACCCCCGGCACGAACGCCGCGCCCGCCGCCGTCAGTCCCCCCCGCAGGAACTCTCGCCGATCCATGTCTGGTTGTCCGGAAAGAGGTGTGTCCGCCCCGCCGCCCCGCCGCCCCGCCGCTCCGCAACATACTGCCGGGCCCCCTGCGCGGCTCGCCCGCCGCCGGAAGGCTCCGTCAGTCCTCGGCCAGCGCCTCCCGCGGCTCGACGCCGAGAGCGGCCCTGACCGCAATGAGACTCGCCACCAGGGCGACGGCGCAGACGATGGCGAGCGCGCCCGCATAGATGCGAACGTCGAACACGCGCATGGCGGGTGACGTGCGCTGGAGCAGCCAGGCGACGAGGATCGCCCCCTCGGTCGCCCAGGCCGCGCCGGCCAGGACGGTCCACAGCCCGCGTGCGAGAACGGACGCCACGATCCGGAGTGGATCGGCGCCCAGCGCACTGCGCACGGCCAGCTCCCGGCGGCGTCGGCGAACGTCGTCGATCGCCACGGCGGAGACACCGTGCAGCGCCAGCAGCAGCACCGCGCCCGCCAGGGCGAGCATGGCGCCACCGAGCCAGGCGAGCGGGGCCGCCAGGCGGGCGAGGCCGGCCCGCAGGGTGCCCCGGGGCGCGGCCCGAAGGGCGCCCGCCTCGGCGATGGCCGCCTGGACGGCGGCTTGGGTGCCGCCAGCGGGGCGCGCGCCGCTGCTGACGACGACATCGGCCGTGAGCGGAGCATACTCGAGCAGCGGCAGGTACACGGCCGGCTGCATGCCCAGGGAGGCCCCGATTCCGGGCGCGCGCACGTCCGCCACCACGCCCACGATCCGGTACCAATCCCCGGTCGCGCCGATCCGCACGAATTGGCCGATGGGATCGACCACCCCCTGGAAGTGCGCCTCGAAGCTGCGGTTGATGACGGCGACGTGGGCGTCCTGCGGAGACAGCTCCCGCCCCCGGACCGGAGCCACGCCCAGCGTGGCGAAGAAGCCCGGCCCCACCAGGTGGTGCTGCGCCTGAGTCCACGCGATCGGCGTTCCGATGCCGCCATTGGCGCATCGAGGACAGGTGAACACGAGCGACCCCTCCGCTCCCTGGCCCACCCATGTCCCCGGGGAGGCGACGCTGGCGGCACCGACGCCGGGCAGGTTCGCCAGGCGCTGGAGCAGCGCGCCGTAGAACGTGGCGCGCCGCGGTGCGTCGCCCGGCGCCGCAACCTCCCAGAGCGACGCCCTGGAGGCGAGCGCCGGCGACGCTGCCTCCTGCCGTGCCGCGTCGTTGGATCGTCGCGCCTCCGAGGCGCGCAGCAGCAGGCCTGCACCGATCAGCAGCGAGAGCGCCGCGGCCAACTGCCCGATGGCCAGGGCATGCCGCAAGGAGCCTTCGGCGGGTGGCGCCGTCGAATGCGCCGCGGCCAGCGTGGGTGCGAGTCGCCAGGACGCGGCCGGCAGGGCCGCGAGCGGGGCGAAGAGCAGGAGCGCCAGGGTCGGAGCGACGAGACCCACCGCCAGGGCGGCCACGCCGGGCCGGAGCAGGAGCCACGACCGGAGCAGCTCGGGGCGGGTGGCGCTCGTCGCCGCCCCGGTGACGAGCGCGATGGCCGCGAGTCCGCAGACCGCCATCACGCCGAGCAGGCCGGCCTCGAGCGCGGTCTCCCACAGCACCTTCGTCGGTCCTGCTCCCACGGCGGCGCGCAGCGCCACCTCCCGCCGGCGCGCGGCCGCGCTGGAAAGCACGAGCGCGGCCACGGTGGCACACGCCATGGCAACCGCCAGCGCCGCAAAAGTGCGCAGGAGATCGCGCGAGGCGAGCACGCCCGCATTCTGGGCGGGCGTCTCCACGGTGGTGCCCCACCCGGCGGGCCAATGTCCGACCAGCAGTCGCCGTACCTGACCCTGGCCAGCGGCGACCGGCGGGATATCCCCGGCCGGGCGGATCGAGAAGATCGGCAGCGCAATGCCGCCGCTGATGGCGATCGCCAGCGCCAGCGCGGCCGCGTGGCGACGGGCGCGCCCGAGCGCCCGGCCCGCGTCGCGGAGCTCCTGCAGCAGCAGCTCAGTGCGCGACATCGCCTTCCGACCCCGGGGCGCGATCGTCGTGCACGATGCGCCCATCGAACAGGTGGATCTCACGGTCGGCGAGCCCGGCATAGCGGGGGTCGTGAGTGACCATGACCACTGCCGCGCCCTCCACGTGCAGCTCGCGGATGAGCTCGATCACCGCGGCCCCGTTGGCGGAGTCCAGGTTCCCCGTCGGCTCGTCCGCCAGAAGCAGCGGCGGCCGCCCGACGATGGCCCGGGCCACCGCCACGCGCTGCTGCTGCCCACCGGAGAGCTGCGCCGGGAACTGCTCGGCGCGATCGATCATCCCGACCCGGTCGAGGGCCTCCGCGGCCCGGCGCCGTCGTTCCCCCCGCCGGACGCCGCCGTATTTCAGCGGCAGCGCCACATTGTCGCCCACGGAGAGGTCGCCGATGAGATTGAACGACTGGAAGATGAAGCCGATCTGCCGGTTGCGGATTCTCGCCCGTTCGCCCGCGGACAGCTGGGCCGTTGCGCGCCCGTGCAGGAGGTACGTCCCCTGGCTGGGCCGGTCCAGGAGCCCCAGGAGCGACAGCAGCGTTGTCTTGCCACAGCCGGACGGCCCGGCGACGGCCACATACTCGCCCGGCGCGATCTCGAGGTCGATGTCCGACAGGGCTCGAGTCGCGAGCGACCCGTCTCGGAAGACCTTCCCCACTCCCTCCAGGCGGATCAGCGGTGTCATCGGATTCCGGCCCTCGGCGCCGCTGACGCCTCCACGCGCTCGCGCCAGGTCGTCTGGACTCGAGCCCACGGAATGCCGAGAAGGCGCTCCACGGACTGGCGGAGAGCCACGTCACTGGAGCCGCCGTCGAACAGCGCCTTCACCGCGGGTACGCCACCCCTCTCGAAGACCATGAGAGCCAGCATGGCGCCGCCCGGCCGCACGCCGAGATCGGGAGCCGCTTCCATGACGGAGTCGAGCGTGATCTGCGGGTTCGCACGCAGGAAGGCTGCATACTCGCGCATCATGACGGGGTAGGGTCGTCCCATCGTGCCACCGAGCCAGCTCGCAACCCCTTCGCTGACCAATGGATGGGTGCGCCCCCATTTCACGAGCGGGCTCAGCACGTAATGCGTCAGCTCGTGCCGGTTCTCCTCGCCGAAGCCGGGGTCACCCGTGAGCAGCAGCCGGTTCGCCCGCATCGCGTAGCCATAGCCCTGGCCACCCAAAGTCCATTCCACGCCGATGATCCTGAGCAGCTCCGCCGGGCTGTCGGCGACGTAGTAGGTCATCGGCTCGATGCGCAGCAGGCCGAACGCGGTGGCGAGCGAGTCGGCGAAGTGCAGCGCGTCCTCCGCCCGGGCGCCGTCGAACCGGTGCAATGGCGAGAACACGTACGTGATGGGCCCGAGACGGACCCGATGCCAGCCGGCGGTGAGCCTTGGAAGCGCATTGGCGAACACCCACCGGCCGTTCTCGCGCACCGCGTATACGCGCGTCAATGCCACCGGCTTCACGTCGTATTCCGGTTCGACGGCGTTGGCGAAAAGCGTCTCGACCACGAAGCTGTCGCCCTGTCCGGGCGCGGCAGGGCGGATGTCCAGGACCGTCGCCGGAAAGCCCTGGTGGGCCGCGGCTGAGGTCAGGTCGTATGCGGGCCACGCCCTGCGCTCGGAGGCCGACCAGAGCGTGTCCGCGCCCGGGGTTCCGGGAGTTGCGCGCAGAAACTCGCGCCATGCGCGGTAGATCCCCGGGACGTCGTGGTGCCAGGCCAGCTCGGACCACCCTGTGGCTGCCGTATCGACGCCCCAGCCCAGGGTGACGCGAGGCGGTTCCTGTGCGGAGCCCGTGGCAGTGGCGGCGAGGAGCAGGGTCCACGCCGCCATGAAGCGTCGGAGCATGTCCCTCCCGCACTCGAGTACCCGAAGGCGGCGGTGTTCGGCGAGGCGGCGGACCGACGCACGCGCATCCGGGTCCCGACACCCCCTCTTCGAGGAAGATATGCCGCCGCTTGTCGGTGTGCAGGTGGCTGACCGCCGATGTGGAGCGGTGGGCCGTCGGTGGCTTCGCCCTCAGCCTCTCCTTACCATCCTGGCGCCGGCCACGTACGTCCAGCACGCGTATGGACCCGCGCGCACGCCCACCCGCCGGACGCGCCCCTCCTCCACGCCCTCGTGCTCGTCCAGGCGCCAGAGCAGGGAAGCCGGGCAACGCCAGACTTCGCCCGGCACGATCCCATGGCCCGCCAGCACCAGCGCCGGATGCCCCTCGCGCATCTCGTGCAGCGTGCCCGGCACGGTGGCCCGGCCCACCAGCTTCGCCCCTTCCAGCAGCGACGCCATCGACACGCCGCCCCGCAGCGGGGCGTACGCGAACAGGTGGAAGTGCGCGCTCAATCCATCCCCCCGGTCCGCCGCACGCGCCCCGGCTCCAGTCCGCCGGCGTGCAGCATCTTGTCCTCGAGCCGCTGCTCCTGCTCCTCCACGAAGGCCAGGACGCCGTCCAGCTGGGCGCGCGCGGCCTCGAAGGCGTCCGCCGGGAAGTCGCTTCCCTCGACGTGCCGGAGCGCGCCCCGCACGCCCTCCAGCTCGCGCGCGCCCTTCTCCGCCGCCCGCCTCAGCCGCGCCAGCGCCTTCCTCGCCTCCCCCTCGACCCCCGCCATGGGCCCTGCTCCCGTTCCCGTTCTCGTTCCCCAGCCTCAGCCTCAGCCCCAGCCTTACCGTCCCCACCCCGGCACCTCCACCACCCTCCCCTCCACCCCGCCGACCAGCACGCTCGCGCCCGATAGGACCTCCCGCCGGACATAGGCCAGCGCGATGGTCTGCCCCAGCGCCGGGGAGATGCAGGCGCTGGTGACCGCGCCCACGGCCTTCTCCTGTCCCGGCAGCGTGAGGACCGCGCCGGCAGCCGGCGCGACCACGTCGCCCAGCAGCACCCCCCGCAGGCTGCGGTTCACGTGGCCCCGGTGCAGGATGCGGATGATGACCTCCTGCCCGGTGTAGCAGCCTTTGCTGGTGCTGATGGCGCGCTCCTGCAGCCCCGCCTCCAGCGGAATGGTGGTCTCGTCCAGCTCGGCGCCCCAGCGCGGGCGCCCGGCCTCGATGCGCAGCACGTCCAGCGTGGCGCTGGAGACCGGTCGCGCGCCCGCGGCCAGCAGGCGCTGCCGGACCGTTTCCAGCGACGTCGCCGGCAGCAGCAGCTCGCGGCCCTCGTCCTCCGGCAGCTCCAGCGGCTCGAGCGGGACTCCATCGACGTCCGCCAGGGCGCCGGCCACCAGCGTGGCGGCGCGGGGGCCATACACCCCCAGCAGCGCCAGCCCGGACTGCTCCTCGACCCGCGCGAACAGGGGCGGTACGTACTTCTTCAAGTGCTGGCGCAGCCCGCTCTCCGCCGCGGCGGCCGTCTCGACCAGCACGGCGCCCTCCCGGCGCAGCAGCCGCGCCTCCGCCACCATGCGCCCCTTAGGCGTGAGGAAGGCACCGTAGACCGCCATGCCCTCGGGCGCGCCCGCCAGGTCGTTCGTGATCAGACCCTGCAGCATGCGCACGGGGTCGCGCCCCGTGACCCGCAGCACCACGCGGTCGTCCCGGGCGGCGACCACCGCGCCGGAGCGCGCCGCCTCGTACTCCGCCGCGCGCTCCCGGGGCGCCGCGACGTCCGCGGCCATGTCCGTCGTCGAGCCCTCGGTCATTCCCCCCTCAGCTTCTGGAGCAGCATGCGCATGCCCTGGGCATCCAGCGCCTCCGGCGCCAGCTGCAGGTAGCGCTCGAGGTCGCGGGCGGCTTCCGCCGTCCTGCCCAGGCGGGCCAGCAGCATGCCCCGGTCGCGCATTTCCTCCGCCGCGTCCGGACGCAGGAGCAGCAGGCGGTCCATGGCGCCCAGGGCGCGCGGCTCGTCGCGGGCGTTGAGGTAGATCCCCTTCAGGTTCGAGAGGATGCGACCCAGGATGTCCTTCTTGCCGGCCGCGCGCAGGTGCTCCGGCCGCAGCGCCACCGCGCCGCCGTACACGCGGTCCAGCAGCCGCTGCGCCTCGTCCTCGAAACGCAGTGCCCCGGCGTGGAACGGGTCTACCAGGATGCGCAGAGCCTCGCCCTCGTAGCGGACCACGAAGTGGCCGGGAAAGTTCACGCCCACCAGCGGCAGCCCCAGCCGCCAGCCCACCTCCAGATACACCACGCCCAGCGTGATGGGGATCCCGCGCCGGCGGTCCAGGACGTCGTTCAGGAAGGAGTTGCGGGCGTCGTAGTAGTCCTCTTCGTTGCCCTGGAACCCCTCCTCGCGGAAGAGCACCCGCGAGAGCTCCTCCAGCAGGACCAGCGGCGCGCTCTCGTCCGAGAGCCGGTCCCGCACCCGCTCCGCCAGCAGGTCCAGTCGCCGCAGGTAGGGCTCGACCGTGAGCTGCGGGTACTCCTCCGCCGCGATCGTGAGCGCGGCTGCGGCCAGGTCCAGCCGGCTCTCCTCGCCGTCCACCAGCGCGGCGAAGCGCGAGCGGGCGGATGGCGCCAGGCTCACGGTCCCTTCGCTCCGCGGTAGAGCGCGCTCAGCGACCCCGGGTTCCCTGTCAGCTCCTTCACCCGCTGGTGGATGTCCGACGTGCTCATGGCCGGCGGCAGCTCCACCTCCACGTCCTCGGCCCCCGCCCGCTCGTGGGGCATGAAGACCACCGTGACCCGGTACCCGGCCGTGCCCGTCCCCCGCCGCGCCACCAGCTCCACCGTGTAGCTCGCGCCCTCGATCTCCAGCGCGTCCGCCAGCCGGTGGTCCACCCACGACCGCGGCCGCGAGAATTTCGTCATGGTCCATCCTCCTCCGGTGCCCGCCCGGCGGAATTGTACGCGCCGCCCTGCCGTGGCGTCCACGTGTCCATGATGGACCCCCGGTCCGGCGACCCCCGAGGCCTTCATCGTTTCACGCGAAGACGCCACGGGCCGAAGTCTCGCCTCGTCGGCGATCCGAGCCTGACCGGGAGCCAGAGACACTCGGTTTGTTGTTTGATAAACATTGACAGTACTGTCCGGTTAAGCGCGGGGACCAGCCCCGTAAGTATTTGTGCTAGTGTGAGCTAGGGCACGTCGGCGACGGGAACGATTTGA
>JADGQX010000063.1 GCA_017881445.1 Gemmatimonadota bacterium
GAGCGCCAGTACGCGCCGGGGCGCGGCGCAACAGTAGAGAAACGGGGGAGCGAGCGGACACGGCAGAGGCGGGTCACGCTGAGGCGCCGAGCACGCGGAGCGGAGTGCCAGCACGACCGCGGCGCCGCCGGCGGCAGCCGAGATCGGGTTTTTGTGGTTACATCACGTGGGCTCCCGGCGGACCGCCCTGTCCGAAGTGCCGCGGGTTGTTGCCGTTAGAACAAATAGAAGATCCGTGCCCAACCGGCGCCGTCGGTCGTCCGAAATCGCTGCCCGACGCCCTCCGCGTGCTCGGCGGCTCCGCGTGATGAGGTTTGTTTCTTAGGAGCGTGAGCGGGCACGATCCCGTGAAGTCAGGCCGGCCCGATTCCCCGCTCCTTCGCCCACTCCAGCACTCCCCTCAACCCGCCCTTGAAGCTGTACGCCTCGTAGCCCAGGCGCTGCATGCGCTCGGCCAGGTAGGCGCTCTGGAGGCCGTGGGGGCAGTAGAGGATGTACCGGGGCGCCTTGTCGAGACGACCGATGTCGCGCAGCAGCTCCCACTCCTCCTGCTGTCTCGCCCCGGGCAGGTGCCAGGCGCGATATTGGGGCTCGGGGCGGCAGTCGATGACGACGGCGCCCTCCGGGATGTCACTGGCGAAGAGGTAGGGCGCGACCAGGTCCGTGGGCGTGAGCGAGCGCAGGTCCAGCACCTTGCGGTTGGCGACCACCGCGTCCAGGACGCCCAGGTCCATGCGGCCTTCCTCGTCGGCCACGCGCTGGACCGTCGCCGCGGTGACGGGGTGGCCGGGGGCGATGGCGCAGTATTCCTTGACCTGCTCGGAGAGCGCCGCGGTGCCGATGCGCCGGGCGCGGGCGATGATCTCCTCCTTGTCGAAGCCGAGCAGCGGGCGGAAGACGGGCAGGTCCGCGGCGGGCTCGATGGCGCGCAGGTTCTTGAGGGTCTGCGACGACACCTGCCCCACTGCCTCCCCCGTGATGAGCGCGCCCGCGCCCAGCTGGGCGCCGACGCGCGAGCCGACGCGGTACATGAGCCGCTTCAGCACCACCTGCCAGTAGCTCTCGCGGACGTGCGCGCGCAGCTCCTTGAGCGGCTCGTTGAAGTCCACCACGTGCAGCGTCGGGCGCGTGCCGTAGGCCCATTCGTCCGCCAGCACCTTCGAGACCTGGACCACGGCCCGCTCGTAAGCGTCGCCGCCCAGGTTGCAGAAGACGAAGTCGAGGGCGACGCCGCGCTTCATCAGTAGCCACGCGGCCACCGCCGAGTCGAAGCCGCCCGACATGAGGGCCACCGCGTTCCCCTCGACGCCGAGCGGCAGGCCGCCGGTTCCCTCCAGGCGCGTGGTGAAAAGGAAGGCGCTCTCGTCCTGCACGTCCACGTGCACGGTGACCTCGGGTCGGGTCAGGTCCACCCTGAGCGCGTAAGGCTGCAGCGCCGCGCCCAGCTCCACGTTGACGTCCTTCGACGAGAAGTCGTGTACGCCGGCGCGATGGGCCCGCACGGCGAAGCGCTTGCCCCTAACCGCGTCGCTGAACGCCGCCACACCTTCCCCGACGATGGCGTCCAGCCGCGCCGGCACGGTCAGCTCCACGGGCGAGAGCGAGCTGATGCCGAAGACGCGCGCCAGCAGCGCCGGCGTCTCCGGCGCACCGGAGCGGACGTAGATCCGCGCCCACTCGCCCTCGAGCTGGAAGGGCACGCCCGTGGTCTCCAGCGCGTCCCGCAGGTTCCGCCGCAGCCGCCGCAGGAACGTGCTGCGCGTGCGCCGCGCCTTGATCGACAGCTCCGCCCCGAGCCGCAACAGGATCAGTTGCTCCATGCCACGATCTTAACTGCGGCAGGCAGAGACAGCGAGGCAGGCAGGCTGTGAGGGGCCTCCGCCTCCGCCTCGCAGTCCCCCACCCGGAACATTAACTTACACGCGCAGATATCTTTCCCCGACCAATCGAAGGAAGGCGCAGTGCCGAAGCAGGTGCTTCCCGGTCGCAGTCCCATGTCCGCCGGCGTGGTCGCCGCTCTCGGGCTCGCTCTAGCGCTCGGCGTGCCCGCGAGCCTGCGCGCCCAGCGCCCGCCCGAGCTGAGGGGGTCGCTGGACAAGCTGGCCGAGCAGAACCGGATCGCGGACGAGAACGACCTGACGCGCATGGACGGGCCGGCGGTGATCCGCCGACTGGTGAAGAGCGGCTATCTCGTGTCCATCCCCCGGCGTGGACGCGGGTATTACATCGACCGCAAGCTGGGGAGGGGCTATGCCCGCCGGGACGTGCTCTGCTACGCCCGGCCATGGGTGCGGAAGTTCCTGCAGCGGGAGGGCGGGCACTACGCCGACGAGTTCGACGGTGCCCGCTTCAAGGTCAGCTCGCTGGTGCGCACCGAGGGGTACCAGGAGCTGCTCAGGAGCCGCAACCCCAACGCGGCCCGCGGCGACCAGGACGACACGCGCTCGCCCCACCTGACCGGCTCGGCGCTGGACATCTCCAAGAAGGGGATGAGCCCCCGGCGGCTGGCGTGGATGCGCGAGCACCTGGTGACGCTGCAGGCGATCGGCTGGATCATCGCCACCGAGGAGATGGCGACGAACACCTTCCACGTCTTCGTGCAGCCCGACTTCGGGCCGCCCGCCGAGAGCGTGTGGGAAGCCGCGCCGGCAGCCGGGAAGGGTTCGGCCGCCAGGCACTCCAAGGCGGCGCGCACCCGCGCGGGCCGCTCGAAAAGGGTGCGGTGAGGGCCGGGTGACGGCGGCGGCGCTCCCGTTCAGCGAGCGGGTCTACGCGCTCGTCCGGCTGGTGCCGCGCGGGCGCGTGGTCAGCTACGGCGGCGCCGCCGCCCTGCTGGGCCAGCCCCGCGCCGCCCGCGGGGTGGGCGGCGCGCTTTCGGCCCTCCCCGACGACAGCGACGTGCCCTGGTGGCGCGTGATCAACCGGAACGGGGAGATCTCCATCAAGGGGCCGATCCACGGCGCCGCGTTGCAGCGCATGCTGCTCGAGCGGGAGGACATCCGATTCTCCCCGGCCGGGCGCGTGGACTGGGCCGAGTTCGGCTGGGCGCCCGAGCCCGCCGAAATCCCGCCGGAGCTGGTGGTCGGGGACGTGCCGGAGCCGGACCCGCTCGCGGGCCTGGTCGGCCGCCCTGTCCCCCGGCCGATGCGCCCCACGGCGCCCCGCCGGCGGTGGCTCCGGTGAAGCCGGTCAAGCGCTCCGTCGCCTTCGCCGTCTTCCGCCCCGGCCGGCCAGAGCAGGTCCTCGCCGTGCAGCGGCCCCCCGACGACGAGGATCTCCCCCATGCCTGGGGACTTCCCGCCGGCTCCCTGCGCCAGGGCGAGGACTGGGGCGACGCGCTGCGCCGGGCGGGACGCGAGAAGCTGGGGGTCGAACTGGAGGCGGGGCCGGAGCTGAACCGCGGAACGCTCGAGCGCGCCGGCTACACGCTGGAGATGCGCCTGCTCGAGGCGCGCATCGTGACGGGCGAGCCGGTCGTGCCGCAACCGGTGGCGGGCGTCACCCAGTATCGGGCGTGGCGCTGGGCGGATCCCCCCGTGCTGGAGCCCGCCGCCGCCCGCGGCTCACTCTGCTCGCGCCTCTTCCTGGGCCGGCCCCACTGACCCCCGGCCCGCGACCCGGTTTCCCCGCCCTCAGCCCCAGCCTCAGCCCCAGCCTCAGCCTCAGCCTCAATCCACCACTGCCGCTGTGACCGACAGGATGCGGGGCAGGAATCCCGCCACCGTCTGCCAGCTCTCACCCGCGTCCCGCGACGCGAACAGGTGCCCGCTGGAAGTGCCGAGGTAGAGGCCGCAGGGGTCCAGCGGATCGCTGGCGAGCCCCTCGCGCAGCACGGTCACGTAGGCGTGGGCCTGAGGCAGCCCGCGCGTCAGCGGCCGCCAGGACGCGCCGGCATCCCGGGTCGCCCAGACGGTCAGCTTCCCGCCCACGGTCGTGCGCATGTGCGACGACTCCTCCGGCACCACGAAGGCGGCATCCGGGTCGGAGGGATCCAGGGCCAGGGCGTAACCGAAGTCGCTGGGCAGGCCCGCGCTGATCTCCGTCCAGCTCTCGCCCCGGTCGTCGCTGCGGTAGCTGCCGCAGTGATTCTGCTGGTAGAGCCGGTCGGGCAGGCGCGGGTGCAGGTGCATGCGGTGCACGCACTGGCCCGCGTCCGGGTACTGACGGGGCAGGAAATCGGCGCGCACGCCGCGGTTCAGCGACGACCAGCTCGCGCCGTGGTCGTCGCTGCGGTAGACCCCGCCCGCCGAGAGCGCGCAGTAGAGCCGATCGGGCGTGCGCGGGTCCACGGCGACCGAGTGCAGCGCCAGGGCGCCGCCGGCGGGCTGCCAGGTGGTGTTGCTCGGGTGGTCGTTCAGCGAGGCGACGCCACGCCAGCTCGCTCCCCGGTCCTCCGACAGGAACAGGCCGGCCGGCTCGATGCCGGCGTAGAGGACGTCCGGCTCGCTGGCGTGTCCGGGCGCCAGGTACCAGACCGCCTTCACTCCGCGCGCGTCCTCGTAGTGGGGCGCGGCCTCCAGCACGGTCCAGCTCCGACCGGCGTCGTCGCTGCGGTGCACGTGCGCGCCCCAGACCGGGTGCGCCGCCGCCGCCCAGGCGGTCACTCCGTCCCGCGGGTCCACCATGGCGTGGTAGACCTCGTGCCCGACCAGCATGGGCTCGGACAGCTCCCAGGCCATGCGGTCCGGCGTGGAGCGGGCCGCGAACAGCCCGCGCCTGGTCCCGATCAGCAGCAGCGTTCGCATGGGCGCCAAGCTAGAGCATTTCTCGGCCACGGTCCACGGCGCGGGTGCTATTTCGGACCTCGATGGGCACAATGGCTGCGCACCGCGGGTAGGACCGAGGTGCCAGGCTTTCAACGGCGCCACGCATCCCAGGGAGAAGCCATGCCGGACGACGATCCCTTCTGGTTCCACAGGCGTTACGGGTCCGGGTTCCTGCCGCACGATCCCGCGTGGAACGAGTTGCACGACTACGACTTCGAGATGCGAGGCCCCTACGAGCCGGGCTCCTTGGTGGACGCCTACATCGAGTGGCGGGAGTACCGGGAGGCGGAGCGCCGCGCCTGGCTGGCGCAGCGAGGCCTGTCGGAGGACGACGAGGCCGAGCTGGACCTGACAGCGGCCCAGCAGCTACGTCGCTGGCGCGCCTGGCGCCGTGCCAACCGGCAAGCGGAGGAAGATCCCCTTGAGGGCTTCGGCTTCAGCGGCTACGGCGCCGAGTTCCGCGAGCGCGAGGGCCTGGACCAGCGCACACCGTTCGAGGAATTCCGGGGCCGCCGCAAGGGCGGGAACAACCGGCGGCGGGAATAGGATTGGGAGCCGGGTGGTGGGGGCAGCATGGGAGCGCGGCGTCGGGGGTGACCCCGGCGCCGCGCTGATTTTCGGCCGGCGTCACGGCGCCGTCGCGACGACCGGCTCCACGAAGATGGTCATGACCCCGCCGCAGACGGCGGGGCTCCAGGACTCGGTCGAATCGGTCAGCGCGACCCGGACCAGGCGCGCCACGCCCGTGCGCAGGACCTCCTCCGCCGCCTCGATCACTTCCGCCTCGCCGCAGCCCCCGCCGATGGTGCCCACCAGGGCGCCGGCCGGGTCCACGAGCATGCGGCTTCCCGGATGGCGGGGGACCGACCCGCGCGTATCGACCACCGTCGCCAGGGCCACGGGACGCCCGCTGCGGCCGGCGTCCAGGAGCGCTCGGAAGACCACGTCGCCCGCGTCGTCCATCAGGCATCCTCCGGCAGCAGTCGGTCCAGCACGCGCTCCTGCTCCGAGCGGGGCGCCGTGCTGCCCGTGTGGCCGCGGCGCACCCGCACGATCTCCGCGACGATGCTCACGGCGATCTCCTCGGGCGTTTCCGCGCCGATGTCCAGTCCGATCGGTCCGTGGATGCGCGCCAGCCGCTCGCGCGGCACGCCGGCATCCAGCACCGCCTCGAAGGCGGCGCGCACGCGCCGCCGGCTGCCGATCATGCCCAGGTAGCGCGGCTCGGGTGCGTCCGGGCGGGCGAGCAGGCGTGAGAGGCAGTCGAAGTCGTAGCGATGGGCGCGCGTGACCAGCACCACGTAGCTGCGCCGGGTAATGCGCACGCCGGCGAACGGGTCCGCGGGCGGCTCGAACTCGGTGCGCAGCACGCGAGCGGCCTCGGGGAAGCGGGCCTCGTCCGCGAACTCCTCCCGGTCGTCCAGCACCGTGACCCGGAAACCCAGCATGGCGCCCAGGCGCGCCACGGGCACGGCGATGTGACCCGCGCCCACCACGAGCAGCTCGTCCGGCGGAAGGTGGGCCTCCACGAAGATGCTGGCTCCCTCCAGCTCGTGCGTCGCCGGACCGGCGCCGGCCAGCGCCTGCCGGGCGACGTCGGCGGCCGCGGCGTCCAGGGCGGCATGGCCCAGCGTCCCGCTCACCGATCCGTCCTCGCGCAGCAGCAGCCGGTCGCCCGGGCGCCCCTCGCCCCCGCCCCCGCCCCCTGCACCGCCGGCGGGGGTGAGCAGCGTCGCCGTGGCGACGGCGTCGCCCGCCGCCAGCGCGTCCAGCACCAGGCGCGCGGCCTCCGCGGCGCCGATGCGCCGGGGCTCGGTCGGCTGCACCAGCCGCTGGTAGTCTTCGGGCGTATTGATGTTGCCGGCGACGGCCGGGTCGTCCACGGGCACGTCCAGGCAGGCGGCCGAGTGCCGCTGCACGATCGTTTCCGCTCCGCGTGTCAACCCCGGCTCCATCAGTTGCGGGAACACGGCCCTCGCGAAGAGCGTGGGATGCCCCGGCACGCCCTGGTGCACCGGTCGCACGACAGGGGAGTCCGGGGCGCCGCGGAAGGCCTGGAGCAGCCGCCGCACCGTCTCCGCGCCCACGGCCGGCGCGTCCACGGGCAGCACGGCGACGGCGGCGCAGTCGGGCGGGATGGCGGCCAGGCCGATGCGGATGGAATCGATGGGCTCGGAGCCGGGGTCGGGGTTCTGTGCCCAGAGCACATCCGGCCGCAGGCCGGCCCCGGTCGGCGGCGCCCCGGCCACCACCGCCACCACCGGGTCGCAGCCGCCCGCCCGCAGCACCTCGATGCAGTGCTCCAGGAAGCTGCGTCCGTCGAGCTGCAGCTCCGGCTTGGGGTGGCCCATGCGCGACGAGCGGCCCGCGGCGAGGACCAGGCCGCCGATGCGTTTCTGGCTCATGCCATCAAGTTCCGGCGGCCGGGTGCCGGGGCGCAAGTAGTGCCGTGAACGTGGACGGCGCGCTCCGGCGGTGCTAGCTCTCAGCGCGTGGACGCGGCGGCCAACCACAATCGATCGTCATGGGTTGCTCATGCAGCTCGTCGACCTGAACTATTTGGGCCAGCCCGAGGCCATCGCTTCGGCGCTGCTGGAGACCCCCGAAGGCTACGCCGCTGTCGATCCCGGCCCGACGACGTCGGTCGAGGCCCTGCGCGCGGCGCTGGCGCAGCGCGGCGCCACCATGGCCGATCTGCGCTGGCTGCTCCTGACGCACATCCACCTGGACCACGCGGGCGCCACCGGCGTGCTGGTGCGGGAGAACCCGAAGCTGCGCGTCTTCGTGCACGAGCGCGGCGCCCGGCACCTGGCGGCGCCCGAGCGGCTGCTCGAGAGCGCCACGCGCATCTACGGCGAGCGCATGGCCGAGCTGTGGGGCGAATTCCTGCCCGTGCCGGCCGAGCACCTGCACGCGCTCCGGGGCGGCGAGCGCCTGCAGCTCGGCGGCCGGGCCCTGCGTGTGGCGGCCACGCCCGGCCACGCCTGGCACCACGTCGCCTACCTGGACGAGCCCACCGGCACCGCCTTCGTCGGCGACGTGGCCGGCGAGCGCTATCCGGGCTGCGACTTCGCCATTCCGGTCACGCCGCCGCCGGACATCGACCTGGACGTATGGCGCGACAGCTGGGAGCAGCTGCGGCAGTGGAACCCCGGCGCGCTCTTCCTCACGCATTTCGGCGTCTTCACCGACGTCGCCGCCCACCTGGACCAGCTCGAGCGACGCACACTGGCCTGGGGGGAGCGGGTGCGCGAGACGCTGGCGGAGCCCGGCACCGACGAGGCGCGCGCCCGCCGATTCTACGACTGGGTGGACCAGGAGCTCCACGCCCTGTTGCCCGAGCCGATCGCCCGCCGCTACGCCCACACCGCCGGCGTGCTCGAAAGCTGGACCGGCCTGGCCCGATACTGGCGCAGGAAGACCGGGTGACCTCCCTGGCCCGCGTCCCGCTCGCCACCCGGTCCGGCCGCCCGTCCGCCGCGAGGGGCGCCGGGTGAGCGACGCCGTTGCCACCGATCCGGCGACCGCGTTCATCACGGCCGCGTGTGTGCCCCGCGCCGGTGGACACGCCTCCTGCACGCTGGAGGAGGCCAGCGCCATCCTGGCGGCCTACCCCGAGGTCGCCGGCGCGAGCATACACACCGCCGCGATCCTGGGCGACGACGTGGCGCTGCGCGGCTTCCTGGCCGCCGACCCGGCGAACGCGACGGTCGGGGGCGGCCCCTACGGCTGGGACGCGCTCACGCACCTGTGCTTCTCGCGCTATCTGCGGCTCGACCCCGCCCGCTCGGACGCGTTCGTGCGGGCGGCGGCCGCCCTGCTCGATGCCGGCGCCCGCGCCGGCACCGGCTGGCTCAGGGAGAACCACCAGCCGTGGCCGGAGTGGGAGAGCGCGCTCTACGGCGCCGCGGGCGTGGCCCACCACCCCGGCCTGACGCGCCTGCTGCTCCAGCGCGGTGCGAACCCCAACGACAAGGAGGTGCCCTACCACGTGCCCGAGGGCTACGACAACGCGGCCCTCGAGGTCCTGGTCGAGAGCCGCACGCTAACGATGGACAGCCTCAGCACCATACTGCTGCGCAAGACCGACTGGCACGACCTGGACGCGATCCGCTTCCTGCTCGAGCGCGGCGCCGACCCCAACCGGGCCACCTGGTGGGGGAGGAATGCGTTCCAGCACGCTCTGCTGCGCGACAACGCAATCGAGATCCTCGAGGCCATGCTGGACCACGGCGCCGATCCCGCGCTCCTCGCCACGAGTCTCGACCAGCCCTCCGCGCCCACGCCCCCCGTGTCCGCGGTGCAGCTGGCCGCCTGGCGCGGGCGGGGCGAGGTGCTCGAGGCCTTCGCGCGGCGCGGCATCCGCATCGCGCTCCAGGGGGTGGACCGGCTGATCGCCGCCTGTGCCCGGGGCGATGGCGCGGCCGCCCGCGAGCTGGCTCGAGAGCCCGGCCTCGTGGGCGGGCTGCTCGCCGACGGCGGGACGCTGCTGGCCAATTTTGCCGGAGTCGGCAATGTCCCCGGCGTCGGCCTGCTTCTCGACCTGGGTGTGCCGGTCGCGGCGCCCTACCAACGGCGCGATACCTACTTCGGCATCGCGACGGATGGCATGGCGCTTCACGTGGCCGCGTGGCGGGCCCGGCCGGCGGTCGTCGCGCTGCTCCTCGCGCGCGGCGCACCGGTGGGCGCGCCCGACGGCGCGGGGCACACGCCGCTGCAGCTAGCCGTGCGCGCCTGCGTCGATTCGTACTGGATGCGGCAGCGCACGCCCGAATCGGTCCGCGCCCTGCTCGACGCGGGCGCCTCCATCGTCGCCGTGCCGTACCCCTCCGGCTACGCGGAGGTGGACGAGCTGCTGCAACGGCACGGCGCCAGCTAGTCCGAGCGCCGGGGCGCCGGGGCGCCGACAGGCCGGGGGGCCGGCGAGTCTTCCGCGCCCGCCGGGCGCGACCGTTCGCGTCTGCGGCACTGCACGGGCGCAGGCGGACGCGGTACAGTCCCGGCGTCACGACCGCCGTCCATCCCGCGCGGCTCCTGGCCGACGACCCGGGCTCGATCGCGCCCGGCGGCTCGAGCGCCGGAGCGCTCCACCTGATGGCGAAGCGCGGGGACCTGCAAGGCGTGAGGTGGCTGCTCGACCGGGGGGCGGACCCCAACGGTCTCTGGGCGCACTGGGACGCGGAGGTGACACCGCTGCACCTTGCCGTCCTGGAGGGGCACGCGGACGTCGTGCGGCAACTTCTGCCTCGGCTGAGCGCGCGGACGGGTCATAGCTCCGGAATCCCTGGACACCTTCTGGCTCTTTCTGGGTCTCGCTGCCCAAGCGCGCGCTAACGCGTTGTCCCACCGCCCGGTAGCTCATTCCTCTGTACACCAACCGCGCTACCGGGTATTCTTGTAACGCGGGCAAACCCCCAAAAAACCAGCGCGGCTCTCCCCCGAGCGAGTCCGAAAGACTACGCCCATGACGAGAAAGACCGCCTACCTCGCCCTCACCGCGGTCGTGCTGCTGGCAGGCTTCGCAGCCTACGGCCTGATGATCGCGCTGAACGCCCAGATCAACACCGCAACACTCGCCACCACCGGCATCTTAGGCGCCCTCTACCTCGTGCTCGGCCGCGTGCTTCTGGTCTCCCTGGATGACGTGGCCATAAGCCCCGAGATGTTGGCCGTCGCCCTCGCGCTGCTCATCGGCGGGCCCGCCGTGCCCGCAGCCGTCCTCGTGGTCTGCTCCACGATTCTGGTAGCGTCGCGACGCCGTCCGCCTCTCCGGGTGATCTTCACGTCCGCGCAGTTCGGCCTGGCGCTGGCGACGTTCGTAGCGGTCTACCGGCTCCTCGTGGGTACCCAATACGGCTTCGAGGTCGTGGATCGAATTCTCGCCGGCGACTGGCAACTGGCAGTCCGATACGTGCTTGCCGTCGCGATCGGCAGCGCCGCATACGTCGCCACGAACGTCCTGCTGCTCGGCAGTTGGCTCACGCTGTCCCGGGACAGCGGACGGCTTCCCTTCGGGAAACTGTTCCTCTCCGACGCAAAACCATCCGTCGCCTGCGCGCTCCTCGCCGTGCCGGGCATCCTCATCGCTGCACAGCTGGGGTGGGACGTCGCCGCAGTGCTCGCCCTGCCCGCGACCGGCATCGTCTGGGGAACCTCGCAATTCCTGGGTGAGCGGCTCGGTGGGAAGTTGACCGTCGCTCGACGGCTGTCCGCGTTCTTCACTGCCTCCGCCGGAGCGCTCGCCCTCGGCCTGACCGCAATCGCTTTGCTGACGTTCTCCGATCGCAGCCTCCAGAGCATGGCCGCGCAAGGCAACCTCGCCCAGACGTATACGAGCGCGGTCAACCCAACGACCACGAACGCCGCCACGGTGGAGGCCGCCGCGCTCGATCTCCTCGTCGCCGCGGACTCAAACGTCGCCTACAGCTTCACGCCCGGAAACCCGGCGGCCACACTGAGAGTGGCCCAACGATGGCGCGGAGCCGAGCCGATCATCGCCTCGAGCATAGCGAACAATCCCGATGCCACGTCGCGTCTCTTCCACGTGGGCGCCCAGAGGACCCGAATCCATGAAACCGCAGTCTCGCGCGGCCCAACCGACGTTCGGGTCGGAACGACCATGCCGTATGCGGACTCCGCTCGCCGGCGACTCGCCATTGCCGTCACGGCCGGGGCACTCGCCCTGTCCCTGCTGCTGCTCGTGCTGCTGCGACACTACCTGCTCCGTCAGCTGACGAAACCGCTCCACAGCGCAGGAGAAGCGCTCCGGGCCATCGCTGACGGCGACGCGGACCTCCGGAGACGACTACCCGTCGTCGGCGACCAGGACATAGCCGAGCTCGCCTCACAATTCAACCGGTTCGCCGACAACCTGACGACGCTCGTGTCCGCTACATCGGACACGGCCGACAACGTGGCGGCCAATGCCACCGATCTTGCCAGCTCGAGCGAACAGCTCTCCGCCGCCGCCGCGGAAGTATCCTCGGCCATCGAACAAGCGGTCGAACGGATGCAGACCGAACACGGGCAGGCAGACCAGCTCCGCAAACTGGCCGCGGAACTCGCCCGCCTCAACAACGAAGTAGTGGACCGGACGGCACGCGCCCGACAGGAAACCGACGCAGCTGTCGCAGAGGTCGAGCTCAGCCGGAACCGACTCACGCACTCGGGCGAGGCACTACTGCAAATGCGATCCGTGATCCAGGACGCGGACGCCGCCGGCGGGGAACTGATCAAGACATCCGGACAGATAAGCGAGCTGGTCCGCGCGATCCGCGACATCGCCGGCCAGACCAACTTGCTCGCCTTGAACGCGGCGATCGAAGCGGCACGCGCCGGCGAGCACGGCCGCGGCTTCGGCGTCGTTGCAGAAGAAGTGAAGAAGCTGGCGGACGCCAGTGCGCAATCAGCCAACCAGGCGGCCGATCTGATCGTCCAGATCAAAGCCCGCACCGACCAGCTTTCGGCAGCCATGCACCGCGGAGGCGAACAAGCCGCCGGCGCCGAAGCCACGGCCACCGAATCGGCCGCCGCCCTCAAGACACTGGTGGACGCCGTCCACCGGATCGCCTCGCTCGTCGATGACATCGCGGTGAACATGGCCGCAGAAGGCAAGACCGTCGCCCAGGTCAATCACGAAGTCGACGCCATCGAACACCTGGTGAACGCCAACGCGTCCATGGCGGTCGAAGTAGCCGCGGCCGCGCAGCAGCAGACTGCCGGCACGGAACGCATCACGAACCTCAGCGTCAACCTGGCGCACCACTCCCAGACGCTGCTGGAACTCGTCGCTCGATTCCACGTCGACGAGGCCGGGACGCCCCCTACGTCCGAACCACACCATCCGGCAGCCGCCACAACGGGTCGGTCCGCTGGATAGTCCCAGCGCTCGACACCCTGCGACGGCAACAACATCACGGGGTGTGCCTGCGCCCGGCCGCCGGGAGCTGAGCGGCGGCGCCGGAGTTGCATCCCGGACCCGGCACGTCTTACCGTTCGCGCCCTCAGGGGACGTCCGGAGCCGGGGAACTCGATGAAGTCCATTGTCGCGCTGAACGTCAACGGCGACCGCCAGCAGGTCGCGGTGCCCGAGCACTGGACGCTGCTCGAGACGCTGCGCTACGGCCTGGGGCTGACCGGCTCCAAGCAGGGCTGCGACAAGGGCGACTGCGGCGCCTGCACGGTGCTGCTGGACGGCGAGGCGGTGCTCTCGTGCATCACGCCCGTGTGGGAGGCCGAAGGCCGGGACGTGACGACGGTGGAAGGCCTCGCGGAGCCGGGTCGCCTGAACGAGCTGCAGGCGGCCTTCGCCGAGACGGGCGGCGCCCAGTGCGGCTTCTGCACCCCCGGCATCCTCATGTCCGCCTGGGGCCTGCTGCTGCGCAGTCCTTCTCCCAGCCGGGACGAGATCAAGGAAGCGCTGGGCGGCAACCTCTGCCGCTGCACGGGCTACACCAAGATCTACGAGGCGGTGGAGCTGGCGGCGACAGTGGGACCAACAGCTCGGCGCCGGGTTCCTCCCACTCTCCCACTGTCCCCCTGTTCGGGGCGGCGGGGGAGGGGGGAAGATGAGGCCTGAGGACCTGCGCCCGCGCCAGGCGGCCGGCGCCGCCTCCGAGGAGGAGCTGCGCGAGGCGCTCGCCCGCGAGTTCGCGGTGGTCGGCAGCCGGGCGCGGCGGGTGGACGGCGCCGCCAAGCTCACGGGGCGCGCGCTCTACACGGACGACCTCGCCCCGCCAGGGCTGCTGCACGCCCGGATCCTGCGCTCTCCGCACGCCCACGCTCGCATTCTCGCGATCGATGCCTCGGCGGCGCTGGCGCTGGAAGGCGTGAAGGCGGTCGTGACCGGCCGCGACATGCCCGTGCGCTATGGCATCATCCCCTGGACGCGCGACGAGTATCCGCTCGCCCTGGACAAGGCGCGCTACATCGGCGATGCGGTCGCCGCCGTCGCCGCCGTGGACGAGGACACGGCCGACGCAGCGCTGCGCCTGATCCGGGTCGAGTACCAGCCGCTGCCACCGGTGCTGGACCCGAGGGAGGCCGCCGACCCGCCGGAGGGCGCGGTCCCGGTGCACGAGCCGGCGAAGCCCGGACGCAACGGCAACGTCACCAAGCACGTGCACCTGGAGTTCGGCGACGTGGATGCGAAGCTGGCGGAGTCCGATGTCGTCGTGGAGGGGGAGTACTACTTCGAGGGCTCGACCCACACGCCCATCGAGCCGCACTGCGCCATCGGCTGGTACGACGCCACCGGCAAGCTGACGGTGTGGTCCGCCACGCAGGTGCCGCACTACCTGCACCGGGAGCTGGCGCGCGTCCTCGACCTGGACGTAGCGCGCGTGCGGGTGGTGCAGCCGGTGGTGGGCGGCGCCTTCGGCGGCAAGTCGGAGCCCTTCGACCTGGAGTTCTGCGTGGCGAAGCTGGCCATGCTCACGGGCCGGCCCGTGAAGATCCTGTACACGCGGGAAGAGGTCTTCTACGCCCACCGGGGCCGCCACCCCATGCTCACGAGCCACAAGCTGGGCGCCGACCGCGAGGGGCACATCCTGGCGGTGGATGCGCGCAACCTGCTGGATGGCGGCGCCTACGCCTCCTTCGGGCTGGTCACGGCCTACTACTCGGGCCAGCTGCTGACCGCGCCCTACCGCTTCGGCTCCTACCGCTTCGATGCGACGCGGGTCTACACCAACAAGCCGGCCTGCGGCCCCAAGCGCGGCCATGGCTCGGTGCAACCGCGCTTCGCTTTCGAGGTGCAGCTCGACAAGCTGGCCGAGCGCCTGGGCCTCGATCCCATCGAGCTGCGCCGCCGCAACTTCATGGCGGACGCGCCGCGCACCATAAACGAGCTGCGCGTCCAGTCCAACGGCTTCCTGCAGTGCCTGGACGCGGTCGAGCGGGCCAGCGGCTGGAAGGAGCGCTTTCGCAAGCTGCCCTGGGGCCGGGGGCTGGGCGTGGCAGGGAGCTGTTACATCTCGGGCACCAACTACCCGATCTATCCCAACGACATGCCGCAGTCGGCGGCGCAGATCCAGGTCGAGCGCTCGGGCCGCGTCACGGTCTTTGTGGGCGCATCCGAGATCGGCCAGGGAAGCGACACGGTGCCCGCCATGATCGTGGCCGAGGAGCTGGGCGTCCCGCTCGACTACGTCCGCGTCCTCTCCGCCGACACCGACCTGGTGCCCGTGGACCTGGGCGCCTACTCCTCGCGCGAGACGTTCATGATGGGCAACGCCGTGCTCGATGCCGCCCGCACGCTGCGCGACCTGGTGGCGACGACGCTCGCCGGGGCCTGGTCGATCCCGACGGACCGCGTCGCCCTCTGCGGCGGCTGGGCCCTGGACGTGGCCTCGCCCGAGACCCGCATCCCTATCTCCGAGGCGTTCAACCTGGCCGAGGCGAAGCACGGCTCGCTCGGTGCCACCGGCAGCTACAACACGCCCAAGGACGTGCACGGCAGCTATCGCGGCGGCACCATCGGCGCCTCGCCTGCCTATTCCTTCACCGCGCACGTGGCGGAGGTCGAGGTCGAGGCGGAGACCGGCGTCGTCCGCGTGGGCAAGATCTGGGTGGCCCACGACTGCGGCCGGGCGCTGAACCCGGTGCTGGTGGAGGGTCAGATGGAGGGCTCGGCCTACATGGGATTCGGCGAGGCGCTCATGGAGGCCATGACGTACAAGGACGCGGACCACGGCAAGGCCGGGCTGCACAACGGACCCTCGCTCCTCGACTACCGCATCCCGACGTCGCTGGACACACCCGAGATTTGCTCGCTCATCGTGGAGAGCGTGGACCCGGAGGGGCCGTACGGAGCCAAGGAGGCCGGAGAGGGCCCGCTGCACCCTTCCATTCCCGCCATCGCCAACGCCATCTTCGACGCGGTCGGCGTGCGGATCGACCGCATTCCCTTCGACCCGCCGCGCGTGTGGCGGGCGCTGCAGGACCCGGGTGCCCGCGCGCGCTGGCAGGGCTGCCGCGCCTCCCCGCCGGAGGTCGCCGCCGCGGCCGACTGAACCAGGAGAGGCGCATGAACCGCTACACCGAGAGGAAGCGCGCGGGTGCCGCCAGCTTCACCGCCGCGGGCAAGCCGGTCCGGTGCGGCCACTGCGGCGGCGGCAGCTTCGAGCTGCGCCACGCGCTCCTCAACACCGCGGGCCTTACCTTCTTCAAGCTGGATTGGGCCAACCGCCAGGCCGCCGTCCTGGTGTGTGGCACCTGCGGGCTGGCCCAGTGGTTCCTGCAGGAGCCGGAGCGCGCCGACTAGCGCAGACGCCCGTAGTTGCGCGTGGTCGCTGACCCTGCAGAACGGGGGCCCGGACGCCTGATGCGTCCGGGCCCCCCTCCTACTCCTACTCCTGCTCGTTGCGCGGCGCAGCCGCCCTACTTGTTGGTCACCGGCGTCATGATGTGGGCGTATGGGGTGCCGGCCCACATGACGTAGGGCCCGCTCGTCCGCCGCGTCGGCATTCCCTTGTACGCGGCCGGGTCGGGAGACAGCACCATCATGTGCGGGCCGTCCCAGCCCCAGTCGTTGGTGGGCGTGCCCTTCTCCGCCCAGGGATCCGTTCCGCTGCCGTTCGCGCCGCCCGGCGCGATCATGTAGGCGATCCCCAGGGTCGTGATCTGCGGCTTCTTCTTCGACATGTAGGCCTCGGCCCACTTCTGCCAGCTCCCGTCGAGGCACATGGGGTCGTTCTCGTCCTTGCCCGGCGCCTTCGGGTAGCAGACCCAGCCGTTGCTGCCCGCTCGAAGCGTAGTCGGCTTGCCCGTGGGCGTCGCGGGCCAGTCCATGATCGTGGCCTTGGCCGAGATCGAGCTTGGCGCCGCGCTCATGGCGTTCGCGATCTTCGCGGCCGTGGGCGGAGGCGAGGCCTTCCCCGCCGGCTTCTGGGCCGCGGCGGCGGCGGGAAGCGCGAGTGCGCCGATGAACAGCAGGGCGAGGGAACGTTTCATCTGCACCTCCTGGAGCGGGATGGGTGCGATGCCGGGGGCCGGCACCGGACGCGGGTGCCACTCGCGGATCGCTGATCCTGGGGCGGACTGCCTGGAACGCCGGAAGGAATAATGGTCTTGGGTCAATGGCAATACGGTTGGGACCGGTGGCCCATCGGCGACGGGGCCCCGGACCCGGGCGGCTTCCCGCGGCATGGCCCTGCCCCTAACTTGCTGCGCGCCCTTTCCCACGAGACCAGCGATGCCGACCATTCGACGCCCGGGATCTCCCGCGGCGGAGCCGCACGCCGCCACGGCGCAGCCGCCGTCGGAGGGCACTCCCCCCGCCGAGCACTCGCTTTCGGCGCTGCACGTCCCGGAGGACACCACGCCGACGTGGGAACTGGAGATGCTGGTCTCCGGCGCCGTGCTGGTGGGGCTGTTCCAGCTGCTGCCGGTCATCGACGGCGCCTGGCACTCGGCGATTCCTCGCCTCTCCACGCAGCTTTCGGCCATCCTGGCCGCTTACGGCTACCTGTACGTGAAGGGGATGGTCTACGCGCTCATGGTGGCGTTCGTGGTCCACCTCGCCTCCCGTGCCTACTGGGTGGCGATGGTCGGGCTCGATTCCGTCTTCCCTGGGGGCGTCCGCTGGGAGAATGCCGGGAGGTACGGCCCGGTGACGAAGGAGCTGATCCGCGACCGAATGCCGACGCTGCCTCGCATGATCTCCGCGATGGACAACTTCTGCAGCGTCGTTTTCGCCGTCGGCTTCATCGCCGTCTCCTTTGCGGCCGTAAGCCTCGCCCTGTTCGCTGTCGCCGGCCTGGTCGCGTGGGCCGCCTCGACGGCGTTCTTCGGGGGCGCGAACGCTGAGCTGATACTGGCGGTGGTGATCTGGCTGCTGATCCTGCCCGTGCTCGTGATGCGGCTGGAGCGGTGGTTGGGCCCGCGGCTCCGGCCGGAGGGACGCGCCGCCGCCGTGATCCGCGGAATCATGCGCTACAGCATTCACGTCGTCGCGATCCGATTCTATGGCCCGATCTTCCTCACGCTGACGACCAATGTCCGGCGGCGGGTGGTCCTGCCGTTCGTGTTCGCGCTGCTGTTCGGTTCCATGGCGTTCGCGCTCCTGGACATGCGCGGGCTGCGCGGCCAATCCTCCGGGGGGGTGTACCCGGCGCTGCCCGACGCACTACGGGCGCAGGCGCTCGACTACCGCCACTACGCCGATCAGCGCAGCGGCAATGACGCGTTCGCCCGGGTGCCGTTCATCCAGTCGGACGTCGTGCGCGATCCCTACGTGCGGTTGTTCATTCCGTACGACGTGCGGCAGGACGCAGGCGAGCTGAAGGCGTGCATGCGGGCCGGGCCGCCGCCCGCCGCGGCGCCGGGCGGGGCGACGACGGCGCCGGCGGCGGCTTC
>JADGQX010000258.1 GCA_017881445.1 Gemmatimonadota bacterium
GTGCCGAAGAAGCCGCTCGTCTACTACGTGGACCCGGCGACGCCCGATCGGTGGAAGCCGTGGGTCCGCAAGGCGATCACCGACTGGCAGCCTGCGTTCGAGGCTGCCGGGTTCAAGGACGCCATCGTGGCCATGGACCCGCCGACCAACGATCCCGACTGGTCGCCCGAGGACGTGCGCCACACGCTGATCCGCTGGCTGCCGTCCACGGTGGAGAACGCCGTGGGGCCGCATGTCAGCGATCCGCGCACGGGCGAGATCCTGAACGGCTCCGTGCGCATGTTCCAGAACGTGCTGAACCTGGCCCGTGACTGGTACTTCGTGCAGGCGTCCCCGCTGGATGCGCGGGCCCGGGCGCTGCCCATGCCCGATTCGCTCGTCGGCCGGTTGCTCGAGTTCGTCGTCGCCCACGAGATCGGCCACACCATCGGGCTGCAGCACGACCAGATGGGCAGCTCCATGTACCCGGCGGACAGCGTGCGCAGCGCCGCCTGGGTCCACCGCATGGGCCACTCGCCCAGCATCATGGACTACTCCCGCTTCAACTACGTGGCGCAACCCGAGGACCAGGTCGCGCTTGAGGACATCGTCCCCCGGATCGGGCCTTACGACAAGTACGCCATCATGTGGGGCTACAAGCCGATCCCGGAGGCGAAGACGCCCGACCAGGAGAAGCCCACGCTCGACCGCTGGGCCCGCATGCAGGACACCGTTCCCTGGTATCGCTTCTCCGCCAACAACGAGTTCGGCGGCTTCGGCACGCTGAGCGAGGCGGTGGGCGACGCCGATCCCGTCAAGTCCACCGGCCTCGGCTTCCAGAACATCCGCCGCATGGTCGGCTACATCTCCGGGGCGGCGATCCGGCCGGGCGAAGACAACGACGACCTGCGCGAGATCTACGACCGGGCGGTCGGGCAGTGGGCCACCGAGGCCGGCCACGTCGCCACGATGGTGGGCGGCGGGCAGGTCCAGTACAAGGCCGGCAGCCAGCCGGGAGCGGTCTACACCGCGCTCTCTCGCGCCCGGCAGCAGGAGGCGGTGCGCTTCCTGGACGAGAACGTCTTCCGCACGCCCACGTATCTCATCCGCCCGGAGATCGCCCGTCGCGTCGAGCCCGAGGGTATGGTCAACCGCATCAACGCCGCCCAGTTGCGGGTCCTGAACGGCCTGCTTGCCGACTCGCGCATGGACCGTCTGATCGAGATGCAGGCCCTGGCCGGGCCGGGGGGCGACGCCTATTCCCTCGCCGACATGCTCGAGGGAGTCCGCCATGGCATCTGGTCCGAGCTGGCCAGCCCGGCCCTCGCGCTGGATCCCTACCGCCGCGGGCTGCAGATGGGATACCTCTCGCTCCTGGACGGGAAGCTGAACCCCAGGGCGGCCGAGGCCGCGGCGCGACCGCAGTTCCCGGGCGCCCCCCGCGTGCTCCCGCTCAGCGAGGAGGCCAAGGCCCAGATCCGCGGCGAGCTCGTTTCGCTGCAGGCCGAAGTGCGGCGCGCCATCCCCCGCGCCGCCGACCGTGACACGCGCTATCACCTCATGGGCGTGGACCACCGCATCGAGCTGATCCTGGACCCGAACAAGTAGGGGCCGGGACCCGGGAAAGGGGCGGATGCCGGCAACCTGGCGTCCGCCCTTTTTTTCACCGCGGAGCCACGGAGGTCACGGAGTGGCGGACCGCCGGCTGCCCGGCGCCGCAGGCGACAGGTGTTGTTTTTTCAACAACAAACGCAGCCGGTGCATCTGCGCTGCCCGCAGCCGGATGTCGCTACCTCCGGGACCTCTGTGGCTCCGTGGTGAAATGGCCTTTGTCTGAGGACGCCTGCGTGGTCAGCGGGACGCCGGCGTCGTCTTGAAGGCCGCGTCGTTCACCTGCTGCAAGTAGTCGGCATTCGGGTTGAACTCGCCCTTGCGCACGGCGGCGTCGTAGGAGAAGAGCACGATACCCCTGGCGCCGAGCTCGCGCGCGGCCTGGATCTTCTCCACGGTGCTGGCGACGGGGATGCGCCAGGAGCCGATGCCGGCCCAGACGCGGTCGGGGCCGCCCGCTTCCACGGCGAGGCGGATCTGCTCGCGGAAGATGGGGGTGTCCTTGGAGTACGACATGAGCGCCGCGACGTCGAGGATGCCCTTGTGCAGCCAGCCGGTCCAGTCCTGGAAGCGGTTGTTGTAGGCATCCTTGGCGTTACCGAAGACGTCCGCGGACACGACCACGTCGGCCCGCCGCTTCTTCACACCGTAGTAGATGCGCTCGACGACGTCGGTCACCTGCTGCCGGCGGAAGTCCGCGTAGCGAGCGGGGAAGGAATCGGCGTAGACCAGGGGATCGCTCTTGGCGATGGCAGCGAAGTGCTCGCGCACGCTATCGGCGAGCTCTGGCTCCAGGGAGGCGCGGAAGCGGTCGAGCGAGACGCGCGAGTAGTCCAGGTCCGGCGCCGGGTAGCGGACGAAGTCGAAGTTGAGCCCGTCCACGTCGTACTTCTCCAGGACGTCCATCCAGACCGAGTACAGGTGCTCCTTGGTCTCGGGCGCCGCCGGCGACATGAAAAGGCCCTCGACCCGGTTACGGGCGGTCTTGGACCACTCGATGATCTTCGCGGTGTAGCGCGGGTCCCGCGGGTCCATGGCGTACAGCTCGCGCGCCACCGGGTAGGGCACGGCCAGCAGGTCGGGCCGCGTCCGGTAGATGTGGCGCGGATTCTCCGACGGCCGGTCCATGCTGGTCAGGTACACGGTGTTCAGCCAGGCGTGCACGCCCATGCCGCGGCGGTGCCCCTCCTTGATCGCCAGCGCCAGCGGGTCGAAGCCCTTCTGCGCCTCGAGCGAGGCCGGCTTCGGCTCCCAGCGCGAGTCGTAGAAGGCGTCGCCGGCCCCCCGCACCTGCACGATCAGGGTATTGAAGCCGCTGGCCTGGGCCCGCTCCACCATCTTCACGACGCTGTCGCGGTTCAGCAGCGTGTTGCGCACCACCCAGAGGGCGCGCACTTCCTTGGGGTTGGGCCGCGGGTGCGGCGTCAGGGTCGGCGGCGGAGCCGGTGCGCAGGCACCGGCGGCGAGAATCGAGAGCAGCACGAGCTTCGAAGCGAGCTTCATGGTCAACCCGGCGTCAGGGAAAAACACACAACAAGAACAGCTATTTCACCACGGAGCGCACGGAGGGCACGGAGTCGGCGGCGGCGAGCGGCCGGCGTTACAACGGCGCTCGCGGCCCGACCAGGTTCGATTTTGTAACTACAAATGCCCTTCTCCGTGCTGTCTCCGTGTCCTCGGTGTCCTCTGCGGTGAGATGTGGTGTCAGCGGCGGCCGCCGTCGACGATAGCCTGGTAGACGAGCGCACGCAGCCTGGCCTGGTCGTCCAGGCTGCCGGCGGGGAGGACCTGGGTGAAGTAGACGACGACGAGGTCCTCCTGCGGGTCCACCCAGTAGGTGGAGTGGTAGGCGCCGCCCCAGCCGTACTCGCCGAAGGAGCCCGGCTGCCCGCGGGCGCCCAGCTCCTTCACCACGGAGAAGCCCAGGCCGAAGCCGACGCCCGGCTGGCCGTAGCGATCGCCCACGTGGTCCACGGTCATGAGCTGGACGCTCTTGGGCGAGAGCACGCGCACGCCGTCCAGCTCACCGCCGTTGGCGAGCATCTGCAGGAAGCGGGCATAGTCGCCGGCGGTGGAGAGCAGGCCGGCGCCGCCGGAGAAGCTCCTGCGCGGGCCATCCACGTACTGGCCCTGGCTCTCCATGGTGCCCGCGTCGGCGGTGCGCGCGAGGGCGCCGCCGGCCCGGACGGAGTAGACCGTGGCCAGGCGGTTGCGGTCGGCCGCGGGCAGGTAGAAGTGGGTGTCCTTCATGCGCAGCGGTGCCAGCACACGGGTGCGGACCACCTCGTCCAGCGGCAGGCCCGCGGCCTTCTCCAGCACCGCGCCCAGGATGTCGACGCTGTAGCCGTAGATCCACTTGTCCCCGGGCTGGGCGTCGAAGGGCAGGGCGGCCATGCGCGCGATGGTGGCGCCGATCGGCTCGTCGCGGTCCGCAAAGTACCAGCCCTGGATCCCGGCCGCCTTCCAGCGGTCGGCCGCCGGGCCATTGCCGTAGCTGACACCGGAGGTGTGCGTCAGCAGGTCGCGGATGGTGATGGGCCGCCTCGCGGGCACGATGTCGTAGCGGCCGCTGTCCCGGGCGACCGCCACCGTGGTCCGGGCGAACTCGGGCAGGTACTTCGAGACCGGGTCGCTGATGAGGAGCGCGCCCTCCTCCTGCAGCGCCATGGCGGCCACGCTCACGACGGCCTTGGTCTGGGACGCGATGCGGAAGATGGCGTCCTCGGGCATGAGCGCGTGCGCCTCGCGGTCGCGCTGCCCGAAGGCGTGCAGGTAGGCGATGCGGTTGTGGCGCGCCACCAGCGCGACCCCGCCCACGAGCATGCCCTGGTCCACGTAGTGCTGCAGCGCCGCGGTCAGCCGCTCGAGGCGCACCGAGGACATTCCGACCGCCTCCGGGGTGGCGCGGGCCAGTGCGGGACGCGGCCCGGGTGCCGGCGTGACGGCCGGCGCCGCAGCGGCGCGGGGGGCGCGGGCGGGCGCAGCCTGCGCCAAAAGGGCGGTAGCGCGGGGCGCGGAGCTCGCGCACAGGGCGAGCAGCAGCGTGAGCGCTGCGTGGCGCGGGGTGGCTCTCATGACCTCGGGTCCGTGAAGGGGAATATTCTTCAAATAAGCCTCCGGCCGGGACGCGGGTCAAGCCGGACACGCGGCGCCGCGTCGGCATCCCGCTCGCGTCAGGCCGCTGCGCGCCCGGCGCCGGCGCCGTAGGTTGTCGCCTCCGGCGGGGGGCGCCCGCGGCCGGAGGCGGCCGCGGCGCTCGACGTGCCGGCGCCCGGCGCCAAACTCCACCCGCGGAGACCATGGACCCGATCGACGAAACCCTCCCGGGCGATTTCAGTGCGCTCGGCCTGCGGCCGGAGCTGCTCGCGGCGCTGACGGGGCTGGGCTACGAGGAGCCGACGCCCATCCAGCGCGAGGCGATCCCGCCGCTGCTGGCGGGGCGTGACCTGGTGGGGCAGGCGGCCACGGGCACCGGCAAGACGGCGGCGTTCGCGCTGCCCATCCTGCAGCGGCTGGGCGGCCCGGCCCGGTCGGCGAAGCCCGCCGCGCTGGTCCTGGTGCCGACGCGGGAGCTGGCCATGCAGGTGGCGGAGGCGGTGCACCGCTACGGCCGCGAGCTGGGGGTGCGCGTCCTTCCCATCTACGGCGGCCAGCCGATCGTGCGGCAGCTGAAGTCGCTGCAGGCGGGGGTGGACGTGGTGGTGGCCACGCCGGGTCGCGCCCTCGACCACATCCGCCGCGGCACGCTGCGCCTGGACGGGCTGGGCATCGTGGTCCTGGACGAGGCCGACGAGATGCTGGACATGGGCTTCGCCGAGGACATCGAAGCCATCCTGCAGGGCGTGCCTGCCGAACGGCAGACCGTGCTCTTCTCGGCGACGATCCCTCCGCGCATCGCCGGCATGGCCCGGCGCTACCTGCGCGACCCGGTACGGATCTCCATCGCCCAGGAGGCGTCGGTGGCGGGCGAGGCGCCCAAGGTGCGCCAGACGGCGTACGTGGTGCCACGGGCCCACAAGCTGGCCGCCCTGGGGCGGATACTGGACCTGGAGGCGCCGGCGGCGGCGCTGGTCTTCTGCCGCACGCGCAACGAGGTGGACCAGCTCACGGAGGCGCTGAACGGCCGGGGCTACCGGGCGGAGGCGCTGCACGGCGGCATGGGGCAGGAGCAGCGCGACCGGGTGATGGGCCGGCTGCGCGCCGGCACGGTCGAGCTGCTCATCGCCACGGACGTGGCCGCGCGCGGGCTGGACATCGAGCAGCTCACCCACGTCGTGAACTACGACGTGCCCTCCGCGCCCGACGCCTACGTGCACCGCATCGGCCGGGTCGGTCGGGCGGGGCGGGAAGGGGTGGCCATCACGCTGGCGGAGCCCCGCGAGCACCGGCTGCTCAAGAACGTGGAGCGCGTCACGCGCCAGCGCATCCACGTGGTGCAGGTGCCCACGGTCGCGGACCTGCGCGCGCGCCGGCTCGACCTGACGCTGGCGGCCGTGCGCGAGACCATCCTGGCGGACGACGACGCGCTCGACCACGTGCGCGTGGTGGTGGAGACGCTGGCGCAGGAGTTCGACCTGATGGAGGTGGCGCTCGCTGCGGTCGCACTGGCGCACCGCTCCGATGCGGCGGAGGCGGACGAGCAGGACATCCCCCAGGTGGAGCTGCACAGCGAGCGCCCCACCGGGCCGCGGGCGGGCGGCGGCCGGCCGGAAGGCGGCCGGGCGCGGGCCAGCGGCGGGCGCCGGCCGGCGC
>JADGQX010000064.1 GCA_017881445.1 Gemmatimonadota bacterium
CCGCGGTTCAGCCTGACGGGGCCGTCCAGGCTGGTCCCGACGGTGACATGATACTGTTGAAACAGATCGCAGAGCGCCTCGTCGAGCAGCCACAGGTTGCTCTGGACGCTGAAGCGGACCCGGTGCGAGCGCAGTCCGTTCCAGAGGCGGGGCAGCGCCTCGCCGAAAAACCGCGCCCCGGTCGTCAGCGGCTCGCCGCCGTGGAAGAGGATGTCGAGCGGCTCGTCGTTCGCCTGCCCCGCCTGCCATGCGATCACAGCGTCGATCGTGTCCTGCCGCATGGCCCGGTCGCCTTCGTGCGGGCCAAAGCAATAGGAGCAGGCTGCGGGACAGGCCTGCGTCGGCACGAGGAGCAGATGTTGTGGCATGCGCTAGGCGGGGCGAGATGGCGCGGGTCGACGTCGTCGCTCCCGCACATGCGCCTTCGGGGATGTGTGCAGCATAACGAGTCTCAATGACGTAGCTCAGCCAGGGGGAGCGATCGACCGTCGCTCGCCGGATCTCCGCTCGTGGAGATTTCGCTCTCTCGGTGTGCGATGCATGGATGGCACATTTCGCCGGGTTCGGCAACAGGCACGAGATCCGTGTCGTGGGAGTCCTCCAGGCGCCGACGCAGCTGCCGCGGCAGAATGATAAGCTTCTGGGCCGGCACTTCATGGCCGTGGAGGAGGAATGGGCCTCAAAGGGCGCTCGAGCCTGCGCCACGGTCTCCAGCATCGAAAGGCGACGCGCGTGACGGGATCTGACACGAGCCAGGTGCGGGTGGCGCTGGTCACGGCGGCCAGCCAGGGGATGGGTGCGGCCTGCGCGCGGGAGCTGGCGCGCCGGGGCTATCGCGTGGCGCTGCTCGCGCGCTCCGAGCGAGTACTGCCGCTGGCGGCCGAGCTGGGTGGGGTGGCCGTGCAGGGATCGGTGACCGAGGCGCGGGACCTGGAGAGCCTCGTCGCCACGGCGCTGGACCGCTACGGCCGCATCGATGCCGTGGTGAACAACACCGGCCATCCCGCCAAGGGAGGTGCGCTGGAGGTCACGGACGCGCAGTGGCACGAGGGGCTCGACCTGCTGCTGCTCAGCGTGGTGCGCCTGGCGCGGCTGGTCACCCCCGTCATGGCGCGCCAGGGCGGCGGCGCCCTGGTGAACATCTCCTCTTTCGCCGCCGTGGAGCCCAGCGCCGGCCGGGCGGTGTCCTCCGCGCTGCGCGCGGCGCTGGCCAGCTACGCCAAGATGTACGCGGACGAGCACGCCGCGGCCGGCATCCGCATGAACACGGTGCTCCCGGGCTGGGTGGACACCTATCCCGTGGGGCCGGCGGACCTGGCGGGCATTCCCATGGGGCGCGCGGCGGAGCCGGCCGAGGTCGCCCGGGTGGTGGCCTTCCTGCTTTCCGACGAGGCCAGCTACGTCACGGGCCAGAGCCTGCGCGTGGACGGGGGGCTGCTACGCTCGCTCTAAGCGGTAGCGACACCACATCTTACCGCCGAGTTCGCCGGGATCGCCGAGATTCGCCGAGCCGGCGGTCCCGCCCGGACCCAGCACGCCCGTAATCTGTTGTAGTTAAAACAGATAACGGCCATTCTCGGCGTGTTCTCGGCGTTCTTCGCGTCCTCGGCGGTAAGACGGGGTGCCCGCCCGGTCTCAGTTGCCGGGCGCGTGCGCCGGCTCGCGCGAGCGGAAGACCAGCTTGTAGAGCTCGAACCAGGCCACGGTGAGCGCGCCCGCGACCACGCAGAGCAGGATGTCGGCGGGCTCGGGCGGGCCGAACTGGAAGACGCTCCGAGCCGCGGGCACGACCTGCGTCAGGGTGAGGAACAGCGCCGCGCCGCCGATGACCCACCACACGGCGGCGTTCGGGACGCGCAGCATGGCGAGCCCGGTCCGACGCCGGGAGCGGTTCACGAGGATGAGCCCGATGTTGGCCGTGACGAGGGTCGCGAAGGTCATCCCGCGCGCGGCCGCATCGTCGTGACCGGTGTGGCGCGCCAGGAGAAAGACACCCAGGACAACCGCGAGCACGACCAGTCCCTGCGCGACGCTGGCGCCGATGGCGCCGGGGCCGAAGAGACGCTCCGCCGGGTCCCGGGGGCGACGCCGCATGATGTCCGGTTCGGGCTGCTCGGCCTCGAACACCATGGTGCACGAAGGGTCGATGATCAGCTCCAGGAACACGATGTGGACGGGCAGCAGGATCAAGGGCCAGTCGCTGAAAAAGACCGGCACGAGTGACAGCCCCGCGATCGGCACGTGGATGGCGAAGATGTAGCTGATCGCCTTGCGGATGTTGTCGAAGATGCGGCGTCCGAGCTTGACCGCCTCGACGATGGAGGAGAAGTCGTCGTCGAGCAGGACCAGCGAGGCCGACTCGCGGGCGACGTCGGTGCCCCTGCCCCCCATGGCGACGCCGATCTGGGCCGCCTTGAGCGCCGGGGCGTCGTTCACGCCGTCGCCGGTCATGGCGACGACCTCCCCGTTCGCCTTGAGCGCCTGGACGATGCGCAGCTTCTGCTCGGGCACCACGCGAGCGAAGATGCCGACGTCCCGCACGCGCGCGGCGAGCGCGGCGTCGGTCAATCGGTCCAGCTCGGGACCGGTGAGCAACGCGCCGGCGCCGGCCAGGCCGATCTGCCGGCCGATGCTCTCGGCTGTGGCCGGGTAGTCCCCCGTGATCATGACGACCCGGATCCCCGCCTCGTGGCACTCCCGCACGGCCTGCGGGACGCTGGGGCGGATCGGGTCGGCCAGCGCGACCAGCCCCAGCAGCTCGAAGTCGAAGTCGTGCTGCTGCTCGGGCAGCGCGGCATCCGGAGCGAGGCCGCGTGCCACGGCCAGCACCCGCAGGCCTTCCCCCGCAAGCGCCTTGACCTCCTTGGCGAGCGAGGCCACGCGCGTCGGCGGCAGATGACAGAGATCGGCGACCGCCTCGGGCGCCCCCTTGGCAGCGACTTCCAGCATCCCGACGGCGGGATCGCGCCACACGTGAGAAACGGCGAGCAGGTCGCGGGAAAGCGGGTACTCGCGCTCCAGCACCCAGGGCTGGTGCAGGTGCTCGGTCCCGATGAGGACTCGCGCGCCCATCTCGGTGAACGCCTTCTCCATGGGATCGAACGGGTCCGGCTTGCTGGCCAGGATGCCGAACTCCAGCACCTGGTGGAAGCGCTCCGGCAGCTCCCGCTGCGTTCCGCCCTCGGCGTCGAAGACCTGGCCGTCCACCACGAGCTTGCTGATGGACATGCGGTTCTCGGTGAGCGTGCCCGTCTTGTCCACACACAGCACCGTGGCCGCGCCCAGTGTCTCGATCGCGGGCATGCGCCGCGTGAGCACGCGGCTGCGGGAGATGCGCCACGCGCCCATCGCCAGGAAGATCGTGAGGACGACCGGGAACTCCTCGGGCAGCGTCGCCATGGCCAGGGTGATCCCGGCCAGGAAGCCGCGCTGCCAGACGGCGAGCGTGTTGCCGCGCGTGAGGGCGTACACGACGACGACCAGGGCGCACATGGCCAGCCCGGCCAGGGCGAGCGTGCGCACGAGGCGGCCGGTTTCCTTCTGGAGCGGCGTCTGCTCGGGCTGGAGCGTCTGGAGCGCCGTACCGATCAGCCCGATCTCCGTCGCCGGACCCGTGGCCACGATCTCGGCGACGCCCATGCCCGCCGTGACCAGCGTGCCCGAAAAGACCGCAGGCAGGTCGTCGCCGCCGGGGCGGGACATCTCCGCTGTCGCGGCCGATGGCTCCTTGCGAACGGGCACGGACTCGCCCGTGAGGAGGGACTCGTCCACGGCCAGGCTGAGACCGTCCCGCAGGATGCCGTCGGCGGGCACCCGGTCACCCTCGGCCAGCACGACGAGGTCGCCGCGCACGACCTCACGTCCCGCGATGCGCCTGCGCTGGCCGTCGCGGATCACGAGCGCGCGGGGGCTCGACAGGTCGCGCAACGCCTCCAGGGCGCGCTCCGTCCGCCGCTGCTGGACGATCGTGATCCCCATGATGACGAAGACGAAGCCCAGCAGCAGCATCGCCTCGCGCGGCTCGCCCAGGAACAGGTAGAGCGTGCCGCACGCGACCAGCAGGAGGAACATCGGCTCGCGCAGGACCTCGAGCGCGATGCGGCCGACGCCCCGCCGGCTGGCGCCCGGCAGCTCGTTGAAGCCCTCCGACTGGAGCCGCGCGCTGGCGTCGGACTGGGACAGGCCGGTCGGCTGTGTCGGCTGGTCCATGCGGCGCCGCAAGTCCTTTCCAGGGTGCGGAAAGGGCGAGACCCCGGGGAACGCGGTTCCCTCGGTGGTCTCGCCCTTCCTTCGCTGCCGGCCGGGGGCACGTCACCCCGTGTTGACGACCGCAGCACCGGCGCTGGCGCCGGCGGGCTACTCCCCACGCCCCAAGGATTGCCTCCCGGACGGGGCGCGGCAATGGCGGGCGGCCTGACGTCCGGGTAGGGGCTTCGATGACGCTCCCTTCCGGCCAGGTCCGCTCTGCGTCAGTTCCCGGGCCGGGCGCCGCCGCGGCGCGCGAAGGGGTTGACCACCTCGGCCGGCAGCTTGAGCCACTGCTGCTGGGTCAGCACCTTGCGCACGTCCTGCATGGCGTCCGCCACGTCCTGGCGCGTGGCCATGATGGCCGGTTGGATCTCGGTGAAGAGACGCGCCTGGTCCGCGCTGTTGGTGTTGTCGAAGCGCTTCCCCAGCGCCTCGCGCTGCTTGGCCAGCTTCGCGCCCAGCCGGGTGGAGATCGCCTGGATGCGCGTCACTTGCTCGGGCGTCAGCCCCAGGGTGTCCTTCAGCTCGAGCAGGATCGGGATCGGGTTGGCCAGCATGCGGTCGAGCATGCCCACCCCGTTGAAGCCGCGGCCACCGGCGCCGCCACCCACGGTGGGTGCGCGCAGGGCGAAGGGCAGTCGATCCCACTGCTGCGGCTGCAGCAGCTGGCGGGCGGCGGCGAGGGAGCGGCCGACGTCGGCACGGGCGGAGTCGAGGGCGGGCGCCATGGCCTTCTGTAGCCGCTGCATGGCGTCGCGCATGGCGATGGCGTTACCGGTCATGCCGGGCCGATCGCCGAAGTCCGAGCCGAAGGGCGAGGGCGCGGCGCGCTGCGTCGTCGCCTGGCGGCGGAGCGCCGAGAGGTCGGTGCGCGCCAGGACCTGCTTCAGGCTGTCGCGCCGCACCCCCAGCTTCAGCTCCAATGAGTCCGAGAGCGCCTTCAGCCCAGCGACCTGCGCGGGCGTGAAGGCGAGCGAGTCCTTGAGCGCCAGGAGCTGCGGCAGGGGGTTCGTCACCGCGCGGGCCGCGATGGTGTCCGGATTGAGGGCGGTGGTGTCGCGCCCGCGGAGCATGCCCATGGCCCCGCCGAAGTCGCCGCCGAACCCACCGCCACCGCCACCCGGGCCACCGAAGCCGCCGCGCCCGCCGCCTCCGCCACCCATGTCGCCGGCGAGGGGCGCGTTGCCGAAGCCGCGGTTGGAGAGGAAGGGGATACCGCCGATGGCGACGCGGGCGCTGATGCGCAGCGTGAAGGGGCTGCGGATGGCGCTCGGTCCGCGGGACGTCTGGCCGAAGTCCTCGTTGACCTGGTAGTGGAAGGCGCCCGTCGCGGGGTCGAATCCGCGCACGTCCAGCAGGCGGGCGTCCGGGCGCAGCGCCTCGCCCCAGCCCTGGAGGTTGTTGGCGCCGTGCACGAGCTGGTCGAGCCCCTGCATGACGTTCTGGGCGTCCACCGCGATGGTGAGGCGCCGGTCCAGGCGCGGCAGGTTCGGCCGCAGGCTGGCACGCAGGCTGAGCGAGGTGGACCAGGGGCCGCGGCAGCTGTTGCGGCCCGCGATGCCGCCCATCTGCGAGACCAGGCAGTCGCGGGCGTTGCCGCCCACGGCCGCCAGCAGGCGGTTCATGCCGTTGGCGACGGCGCTGTCGCGGGCCGCGGCCGGGTCGAAGACGAAGGCGCGATCGTCGAAAGCGCCGTCGCCATTGATATCGCCGCCCACCATGGGCGTGTAGGGTGCCCCGGACTGCAGGCGGCCCAGCGCCGAGATCTCGATCTCGGGCGTGAGCGCCTTGGCCAGGGTGAGATTGAGCGTGTGGCGGCGGTCGTTGCCGGCCGGCGCCCACTCGACCAGGTTCGGATCGCCGGCCGTGGGCGCGGCGCCGAAACCGCCCGATCCCTGGTCGCGCGCGAAGCTGAGGGTGTAGTTGGTGACGAGGGTGATGCCGTGCGGCATCATGCCCGAGAGCTGCGCCGTCAGCTGGTGGGCGATGGAGGCCCGGTCGGCGCGGATGTCCCAGACGTTGCCGAAGGCGCCGTTGACGCGGGAGCCGGCGAGGGTCGCCTGGCCGGTGGCGGGCACGACGTCGCCCGGCTCGCCGAAGAAGGGGCGTCCCTCGCCCGCCACCGTGAAGCGCTGCGACTCGTTCAGGTTGACGTCGTAGTAGCCCCAGAGCCCGAGTCCGCGCGAGTAGCTGTACTGCAGGCTGCCGGTCAGGCTCAGCGGCAGCGGCGTGAGGTAGCCGATCTGGCCGCGGAAGGAAGCGGGCAGCTTCTGCGTCGGGTCGATGAGCGTCACCGTGGGCGCCCGGGTCGCCAGGGGATTTCCCGACCCCGAGTCGCCTGCGCACTGCGTGGGGATGCTCGAGGGGTCGGCCAGGTAATCGGCCCAGTCGGGGATGGGCGTGGCCGCCCCGACGCAGCTCAGCGTGGCATCGGACCCCGGGAGCCCCGTCTGGCGCACGGCGGTGGCGAAGATGCTGGTCGGTGCCTGGCCGGCGAAGAGCCCAACCCCGCCGCTCAGCACCCGGCCGCTGCGCATGCCGCCGCCGCTCGAGATGAGGTAGTTGAAGCCGAGGCGCGGACTGTAGGTGGAGGCGACGGGCTCGACGTCCGTGCGCCGGCCGAACGCCTGCTCGATCGCCGGGTTGTAGGCCGGGCTGGTGTCCAGGCGGGAGTAGTCCCAGCGCACCCCGGCCGTGATCTCGAGCGGCTGGCTGACGCGCCAGGTGTCGCCGAAGTAAACTCCGGCGGTGACGGTGCCCGTGCGCGTGTCCCGCGCGACCAGCGCCCGGTCGTAGCGCGCGGGGCGGTCGGCCTCGAAGTCCTCGATGGAGTTGTAGCTGAACGAGCCCAGCAGGTTGCTGGTGGAAACCTGGATGTTGCGGTTGCGCGAGAGCATCCCGCCCAGCTTGATCCGCTGCAGCTGCGACCCGATCGGCAGCAGGAAGGAGAGGTCCTCGTTGAGCTGCAGGCTGCGGGTGTATGCGTCCGTGGGCATGTTGCGGTTGCCGCCGAAGACCAGCGTCTGGGTGCCGGCGGTGCCGTCGGCGAACTGGGACGTCACGCGCACGCGGCCTTCCGGCAGCGCGATGTAGGGCGTGGCGTCGTTCCAGCCCTCGCTGTAGGCCAGGGCCAGCTCGTTGGTGAAGATGCGGGCGAAGCGCGAGTCGAGCGTCAGTGCCGCGGCCCGGTTGTGGGCGCCGCTGTCGCCGCCGTGCTGCGCCAGGTCGAGCGTGCTGATGCGCGTGCTGTCCTGGTTGTTGGAGGACGCGTTGACGCGCAGCGAAAGCGTGTGCGACTGGGTCTGGGTCTCCACCGCGTTCCAGTCGGTGCGGAACTGCAGCGAGGGCTGATCGCGCAGCTGGTTGTAGCGGGCTCCGGGGGCGATGGGGATCTGGAAGCCCTGCAGCGCGGAGATGAAGCTGTCGATGGAGTCCAGGGCGACGCCGGCCCGCAGCGCGGCCGTCGGGTCGCCGGCCGCGATGGCGAAGCGATGGTCTACGTTGCGCTGCAGGCCGAAGGACAGGTTGTAGAAGAGCCGGTCCCGCACGAGCGGGCCGCCGAACGACCCGCCGAAGGTCTGGCGGGTGAAGGCGTCCACGGTCGAGGCCGTGCCGAGCTGCAGCGCGCTGTTGTTGAGCTGGTAGGACAGGGCGCCGCCCATGCGGTTGTTGCCGCGGGAGGACGTCATGGACACCTGGCCGCCCGCGAAGCCGCCGCGGGAGGCGTCGAACGTGCTGGTGGTCACCTGCGTGCGACGGATCCCCTCCTGCGGCACCGTCAGCCCGCTCTGCCCCAGGATCATGCCGTCCAGCACCACCTGGTTCAGCATGTCGCTCATGCCCGCCACGGAGAAGCCCATCTGGCCGCTGACGGAATCGAGCTGCGTGCTGACGACGCCCGCCGCCAGCTGCGCCAGGGTGCTCGGATCCAGGTCGGGCAGGGGCAGGCGGTTCAGCATGTCCTGCGTCAGCACCGTGGAGCGCTCACCGGCATCGCCCCGGCCGGGCGGCGGCCGCTGGGCCACCACGTTGAGGGGATCGAGCTGGATCGGTCGGGTGGAGAGCGTCAGGTTGGCCAGCAGCAGCTCCTCGTTCCCCTCGCGCACCAGCGTCCGCGTCACGTCGGCCATGCCCAGGAAGGAGACCTTCACCACGTAGCGGCCGCCACCATCGGGGAAGGAGATCATGTAGCGGCCGCTGCCGTCGGTCAGCCCGGAGCGCGTGATCTCCGATTCCACGGACATGACAGTGAGGCGTGCGCCCACCACCGGATGGCCGCTGTCGTCCACCACCCGCCCCGTGATGATGTCGGCGTTCTGGGCGCGGGCGGCCTGGGGAAGGAGCACGGGTGCCAGTGCCAGGAACGCCACGGCAGAGAGCCAGCGGGCTGCGGCAGGCCAGCGACGGTAGGACCATCGGGTACGCATCATCCATCCACTCCAGTGACGCCAGGGTGCCGGCCGGGTGGCCGGAGGGCGGCGCACGGGTCGACCGGACCGGCGCGCGCGCCCAACTCCTTATCGTACAGGCCAGGGGCTCCGGGCGTTGGAGGAAGCCTCCGGGCGAACCCTCCGGCGAGCCCTCCGGCGAGCCCTCCGGCGAGCCCTCCGGCGAGCCCTCCGGCGAGCCCTCAGGATCGGGGGCGACGGAACGCTCATCTCACACAAAGGCACAAAGGACCGCCGAAGTCATGCCCGATCGCGATTCCCGCCGGCTACCGGGCGTCCGAGGGCATCTGAATTTGTTGTAAAAACAAATACAACAACATCTTGCGGGGCCAGGGTGGTAGGGGTTGGCGGCCGTGCCTGCGGCGCCGGGAGGGTTGTCTTCGGCTGTCGTCGTGACTTCGTGCGAGATGAGGTCGGGGGACGCCCCCGATTCGGAGGATGGCAGGGGGCCGCAGGCGTCAGGCACCGGCGGCCCCCTCGATCGACGGCCCTGCGCGCCCTCAGGTCGGCAGCTTCAGCACGTAGCGCACGCCCGTGATCGTGCCGCCGGCATTCGTCGTCAGCACGAAGCCCATGGACGCATCGAAGAACTTGCCGCGCACGAAGATCCAATCGTTGCCCCTGTGCCGGAACGCCTTGGCTTTCTCATCGGCGCTGCTGCCGATGATGGGATAGACGAGGTCGAGCGCGTTCTGCACCGTCTCCGCCGCCGCGGCGCCGGTGAGCTTGAACTGGGGCCTCAGCAGCTTGAGGATGTCCGGACGGTCCTGGTCTTCGCCGGGTTGGGAGACCACCACGAGCGTGTCGCCCTGGCGGCCGACCATGACGCTGGTCCGGGCCGCGCCGTTCGGATCCCCGATCTCCACCATGACGCGGTAGAGCGGCACGGCAAAGACGCTGGTGACGGCGGGATCGGTCAGGCGCACGGGGTCGACGCGCACGATGTTCTGCAGGTGCTGGCGGACGAACTCCTTCTCGTCCGGCGGACGGTTCTGGGCCGCGGCGCCCGTGGCCGAAAGGGCGAGCGCCAGCGCGAGCATCCCTGCGAACGTCCTGGACATGGGCAGCTCCCTGATGCCGTGGTGGGGTCCTCCGCGCCGGGGCGCGATCTCGGCCGGAACGACCGGCGAAAAGCTCCCGGGCGGCTGAAGGATGTGCCTCCGGCGCGCGGGCTACAAGGACCGCGTCCGGCGCGCGCGCCTTGACAGCGCCCCGCGCGCCGCGGTACTCTCGCTCCATGAGCATGCACGCACTCCGCGCCGGCACGACGTACACGACGACCACGACCCGCGTCACGACGACGACGGGTCGGAGGCGGAGCCGCGTGCGCTGAAGGGCGTTGTCCCCGAGAGTGTGCGCGGCCCGTGAGATCACGGGCCGCTTTCTTTTTCCGGCTGTGGGTCGAGCCGACGAGAGGGCCGATGTCCAGGTTGGAGGTTCACAAGTTCGGCGGCACCAGCATCGCCGGGGCGGAGAGACTGCAGGCGGCGGCACGGCGCATCGCGGCTGCTGCGGCGGCGGAACAAGCGGGCCCGGGCCCGGGCCCGGGCCCGAACGAACCCGGCGGCCGAACGAATGTGGTGGTCGTCACCTCGGCCATGGCCGGAGTGACGGACACGCTGCTGGCGGCGTCGGCGTCCGCAGCCGCCGGTGACGGGGCTGCCGCGGCGGAAGGGATCGCGGCGCTGCGGGAGCTGCACGACCGGACGCTGGCTGAGCTGGAGGCGCCGGTCAACGGGCTGAAGGCCGAGCTGGACGCCCTGCTGGACGACGTGGCCGCGGCCGTGGAGGCGGTGGCCTCGCTGCGCGAGCTGACGCCCCGCAGCCGCGACCGGATCCTGGCGGCGGGGGAGAAGCTGGCCGTCCGGCTGCTGGCGGCGGCGCTGCGGGGCGCGGGGCTGGACGCCCGGCCGCTGGATGCGGACGCCTTCCTGGAGACGGACGGCCGCCACGGCGCCGCCGCCTCCCTTCCGGGCGCCACGGATGCCGGCATCCGGGCCGCGCTGCGGCCGCCGCTGGCCGAGGGCGCGGTCCCGGTCGTGACCGGGTTCATCGGCCGGTCGGCGGACGGCTCGACCACCACCCTGGGCCGGGGCGGCTCGGACCTGTCGGCCACCCTCATCGCCGCGGCGCTGGGGGCGGACGAGGTGACGATCTGGACGGACGTCGATGGCGTGTACTCGGCCGACCCGCGTACGGTGCCGGACGCCCGCATCGTGCCGCAGCTCAACTATCGCGAGGCCGCGGAGCTGGCCTATTACGGCGGCAAGGTGCTGCACCCCCGCACCATCATTCCCGTGGCCGGTCCGGGCATCCCGATCCGGATCCGCAGCTCGCTGGAAGAGGGCGGGGGCGGGGGCGGGACCGTGGTGGACGGCCGGGTGACGCCCGGCTCGCACCCGGTGAAGTGCATCAGCGCCATCCGCGGCCAGACGCTGGTGTCGGTGGAGGGCAAGGGCATGGCCGGTGTGCCGGGCGTGGCCGCCCGCGTGTTCCAGGCGTTGGCCGGCGAGCAGATCAGCGTCACCATGATCAGCCAGTCCAGCTCCGAGGCGTCCATCACGCTGGCGATCCCCAGCGCCCACGCGCTGGCGGCGGAGCGGGCGCTCAAGCGGGAGTTCCGCGGAGACATCACCAACGGCATGGTGGACGACATCGTGGTCCGCCCGGGCATCGGCATCATCGCGGCGGTGGGGCTGGGCATGGCCCACACGCCGGGCATCGCCGGGCGCGTGATGAGCGCGCTGGGCCGGGCGCGCACGAACGTGCGGGCCATCGCCCAGGGCTCGTCCGAGCTGAACATCTCGCTGGCCGTGGACGAGCGCGATGCCGATGGCGCCGTGCGCCGGCTGCACCACACCTTCGGGCTGCACCGGCTGGACACGGGCGACGACGCGCCCGACCGCCTCGATCTCATGCTGCTGGGCTCGGGCAAGGTGGGGCGCGCGCTGGTGGAGCTGATCGTGGAGCGCAGGCCGCACTTCCTTCGGCGTTTCGGGCTGGAAGCGCGCATCGTGGCGCTGGCCGACCGCAGCGGCTACCTGCTCCGTCCCAGCGGCATCCCGCTGGAGGAGCTGACGGGCGCGCTCTCACACAAGCGGGAGGGGCGGCCCATTTCCGAGCTGCCCGGCGCCCGCCCGGCCAAGCACCCGGCGGCCATGGTGCGGGACGCGCTGCGCCACCGCCTGGTGCGCCCGGTGCTCGTGGACGTGACCAACGCGGCGGACGCCGCCGAGGCCATGCTGGAGGCGCTGGCGGCCGGCTGCGACGTCGTCACGGCGAACAAGATCCCGCTGGCCGGCCCCTACGAGCTGTTCCAGGCGCTGCGCGCCGCGCTGGCCGATGGCACGGCGCTCATGCGCGCCGAGGCGACCGTCGGCGCCGGGCTGCCCATCATCGACACGCTGGAGATGCTGCTGGCGACGGGCGACCGGCTCACGGGTGTGGAGGGCTGCTTCTCCGGCACGCTCGGCTTCGTCATGACGCGCATCGAGGAAGGCCTGCCGCTGTCGGAGGCGGTGGCCGAGGCCGCAGCCCTCGGCTACACGGAGCCGGACCCCGTCGAGGACCTGGCAGGCGCCGACGTCGCCCGCAAGGCGCTGATCCTGGCCCGCATCTCCGGGCTGGTCACAGGCGAGGTGGACGTGGCGCTGGAAGGGCTGGTGGACAAAGCACTTGCGGGGTTGCCCCGGGACGAGCTCTACCGCCGCCTGCGCCAGTATGACGCACCCATGGCCGAGCGGGCCGCGGCGGCCAGGCGGGAGGGCAAGGTGCTGCGCTTCATGGCGCGCATTGCCCCGGGACGGGTCGAGGTCGGGCTCGCGGCCGTCCCCATCGACTCGCCGCCGGGTGCGCTGCACGGCACCGACAACCTCGTGCTGTTCCGCTCCGAGCGCTACGACGACCGGCCGCTGGTCGTGGTCGGCCCCGGCGCCGGCATTCCCGTGACCGCCATGGGCGTGCTCACCGACATCGCCCGCATCGCCGCCGAAAGGAGGGCGAAATGAGCACGGCCTCGGTCGCCCCGATCGCCCCCCGTGGGGAGGAGGTGCGCGTCTTCGCGCCCGCATCGCTGTCGAACCTGGGCCCCGGCTTCGACGTGCTGGGGCTCGCCCTGGCGGCTCCGGGCGACATCGTCCTGGCCCGCCGCTCGGCGACGCCGGGCGTCCGCATCCTGAGGGCCACCGGGGGCGTGCCGCTGGAGGCGGACGCCAACACGGCGGGCGTGGCGGCCCGGGAGACGCTGCGCCGCGCCGGCATGACCGACGTGGGCATCGAGCTGGAGGTGGAGAAGGGCATGCCCATCGGCACCGGCATGGGCAGCTCCGCCGCCAGTGCCGCGGCCGCCGCCGTCGCCGTGAACCTGCTGCTGGGCTCGCCGCTGCGGAAGCAGGAGCTGATCGGCGCCTGCGTCGAGGCCGAGGCGCGCGTGGCCGGGCGCCATGGCGACAACGTCTCGCCCTCCCTGCTGGGAGGACTGGTGCTGGTGCGCTCGCTCGATCCGCCCGACGTGGTGCGGCTGCCCGTGCCCGAGGACCTCATGGTCGCGGTGGCGACCCCCGCCTTCGAGCTGTCCACCCGGGTGGCCCGCGCCGCCCTGCCGGAATCGGCGCCGCTCCGCTCGCTGGTCCACAGCACGGCGAACATCGCGGCGCTGGTCGCCGCCTGCTACTCCGGCGACTTGGCCCTGCTGGCCCGCTCGCTGGACGAGGACGTGGTGGTGCCCGTGCGCGCCGCGCTCATTCCGGGCGCGCGCGAGGTCATGCGCGCGGCCCTGGACGCGGGCGCGCTGGGCAGCTCCATCAGCGGCGCGGGGCCGAGCATCTTCGCGCTCTGCCACTCGGAGGCGCGCGCCCGCGCCGTGGCCCGGGCGATGGAGGCGGCATTCCTCCAGTACGGCCGGCTCGCCGCCAGCACCATCGTGTCGCCCGCGGATGCGCCGGGGGCCCGGGCGCTGTAGAACGGATCGTGAACGTGCCCGCTCACGTTCGCGGGTGCGCCAGAGGCCTGTGGTCAGGCTTCGAGGCGCGGCAGCGCGCGCAGCATGAAGGCGTCGAAGAGCGGGACGGTGAACGACATCTCGCCGTGCGACGGGCTGTACACCATCCCCTTGCGGATCAGGCTCGCGCGCACCGGGCCCAGGCTCGTGATCTTCACCCCCAGGCGATCGGCGACGTCGCCCGTCCGGTACGGGCCGGACCCCTGCTGCGCCATCGCCCGCAGGTACCTCTTCTCCCGCGGCGTCAGACGATCGAAGCGCACCCGGAAGAAGTTCTGGTCCAGTCGCCGCGTCACCAGCTCCGTCGCCTCCCGCACCGTCGCCAGCGTGATGGGCGAGGCCGCGGCGAGGTTCCAGACCTGGTAGCCCCACTCCTGGAGGAAGTACGGGTAGCCCCGGGTGAGCGCAACGATCTCCGCCAGCGCGTCGGCGTCGATGGCCTCGCCCGCCCCCTCGATCGGCTGCCGCACCGCCTGCGCCGCGTCCGCCGGCTCCAGCGGGCCCACGTCCGGAAAGGCGAAGAGCCGCTCCGCATACGACTTCGACTCGCCCGCCAGCCCCGGCAGGATCGGCAGCCCCGCGGCCACCAGCACCAGCGGCAGCTGCCGCTGCTGCATCCGGTGCATGGCCATGATGAGCGCGCTCAGCTCCGTCTGGCCGCAGTACTGGATCTCGTCGATCAGCAGCGCCACCGCCGTCCCGCGCTCCTCCGCCGCCTCCGCCACCGCCGCCAGCAGCTCGGGCAGGTCCGCCTCCAGATCGCCGCTGTCGGCCGCCCCGCGCTCCGGATCGATGTCGAGGCCGAACTCCACGTCGCCCACGCTCACCTTGATGGCACCGACGAACCCCTTCAGCACCGCCAGCGCCCGGCGCGCCCGGTCACCCGCGCCCGCCATGCGGTCCAGCTCGAACAGCAGCCGCCGCAGGCGGGGCACCAGCAGCGCCGACACCGGTCGGGTCTCCTGCGCCTCCAATAGCACCGTGCGGTAGCCGTCCCGCCCGGCCATGCGCTCCATCTCGTTCAACAGCACGGTCTTGCCCACACCGCGCAGACCCGTCAGCAGCAGGCTCTTCTCCGCCCGCCTCGCCCGCACCCGACCGAAGAGCACCCGCGCCTGCTTCAGGATCGCCTCCCGCCCCGCCAGCTCCGGCGGCGGCGACCCCGCGCCCGGCGAGAACGGATTGCGGATCCACTCCATGCCGCCCCTCCCGTACCGGTTTATGCGCTATTATACGACGCCAGCCGTATAAACGCCAATAAATCGATACAACCGGAGCGCCGGGGCCGGCAGGCTCATGCCGCGCCCGGGTCGGGTGCCGCCACCCCGCCCGCGCGGGTCCATACGCGTTTATACGCCGCCGGCCGTATAAGTGCGAATAAATCGATACAGCCCGCGCGCCACCTGCCCGCGCGGGTCTATGCGCGTTTATACTCCGCAGGCCGTATACATATGAATAAATCGATACAGCCCCCGCGGCCCCCGCCGCGGCGCGTCAGACCAGCCGGATCCGACCGGTGAGCAGCTCCTGCATCATCCCCTGCTTGATCTGTTTCGCCTTGGCGAGCTTCGCCTCCAGCGCGTCGATCTCGGCGTCCATGTCGGAGAGGACGGAGGCGATGGCGACCTGCTCGGGCAATGGCGGAAGCGAAAGAACGAGCTCCATCAAGGCGGCCTTGGATAGGTTGTAACTGGTGGGGCCTTTCTGTCTGATACGAAGGGCCCCGTCACGAATCGGCGCCCCAGGTTCTGACCCCGTGGGGACCTCGGGCGCCCTGCGGGCGCCTAGCCGGTTCACGCGCGTGAACGTGCCCGGGCACGTGGCCGTGAACGGTTGCGGCTGCGGTTGCGGCCGTGCACCCAGCCTGCGCTTCCGCGCCCACAGCGTCCACGTGAGCGTGAGCATGCACGATCCCGTGAACGGCCGTTATCCCCCCTAGTTCGCCTCCAGCGGGGACTTGGCCGCCTTGCCCATGACCCCGACGCTGGCACCCAGCGCCGCGGAGCAGGCTTTCCCGTTGCCCAGCACCGCCTTGCCGGCAGTCTCGAACTGCTTCGAGCGGTCGATGACGACGTCCAGCCGCGCCGACCACTCCCTGGCCTTCGCGGGCCGCTGCGCCGCCGGCACCTGGGCGGCGCCGGCCATCTCGGTCAGGAGCCCCTTGAAGGCCTCCAGTGCGCCCTCGAAGCCCTGCGCCCTGGCGACGAAGCGGTCGTTGCAGCTCTTCAGGCTGCCCATGCCCGCATCGATTCTGCGGAGATCGTAGGCCGTCCCGAGCACGGCCCCGGCGCCCGCGGCGCCGCAGGTGCAGCCCTGGTCCCCGGGCTGGTAAGGCAGCCCCGTGGGCCCGGGTCCGGGACCAAAGGGCGGGTCCGCGAGGACCGGCGGCTCCGCGGCGGGTGGCTGCTGGCCCGGCGGCTGCTCCCCCGGAGGCGCCGGCGGCTGGCCGGCGGGCGCCTTGCCGGGCGGCTGCTTCGATGGAGGCGGCTCCTGACCCGGCGCGGGGGTGTCCGGCTTCTTCGGCTCGGGCGGCTGCTGCGCGCTCGGCGCCTCCTTGCAGTTCTGCTTGCGCCGGATGGCGTCGCGCACCAGGCGGTCGAAGTTCTCCATGCCCTTGCGGGCACTCTCTACCTGCTCGTTCGTGCCCATGACCTTGCCCAGCTTGCTGCCGAAGTCGCTGGCCGTCTTCACGACGTCGATCGCCCCGGCAATGGCCTGGGAGAATGGGCCTCCAGCACTCTGGACGAACTCCTGGGACGTCGCGCTCAGCTGGTCCCAGCCGTTCTGGGCGTTGGCCATGTCACGGAAGTTCATGGCGTGGCCGATCGCGTCCGACACGGCGCCGGTCGTGCCACCGGCCTTCCCGCCCAGTGTGCCGACGATCAGGGCGCCCGTCTTGAGGATCAACTCGCCCGAGGCGTCGGCCAGCCCGTCCGCCGCCTGCTCGAACTCCTTGTCGTTCAGAGCCGCCTGCGCCGCGCTGGCTTGCTGCTGGAACGCTTCGCGGGAGATGCGCTCCTCCTCCGCGATCTTCGCGACGACCTCGTCCGTGCAGCGGCGCACCTCCACGGGCCAGGGCCCGCCCACGCTCTGGCCGCACGACGTCTTGCCCGTGATCTGCGTCTTGCCGGAACGGACGCCCTGGAGCAGGAGCGCGTCGCCCCGGCTGGTGACGCTCAGCACCGCCCGGTTCGCGGGCGTGAAGCTCAGGTTGTCGCCGGCATCCGCCGGCTGCACGCTCAGCGCGACCTGGATCGGCGTCGTGATGGGCTTGGCCTCGATGTCGAAGAGCCCGATCACGGGGATGGGCGCTCCACCGTTGAGGCCGCTCACGCGTAGACAGGTCACCGGCTTCTCATCGCTGGCCGTGCGGGTGCCGCTCGTGTAGCTGACCTTCACCCGGCCGTGGCCGGGCTGGTCCCCCGTCAGGGTGGCGGTGGCGCCTGTGCCGCTGGCGCGCACGCCGCCCGTCCCCGTCCAGTCGTACTGGCCACCCGCGGGCGTTCCCTTCGCCGTCACCGTCACCGTCTGACCGGCGACGATGTCGGCGCAGGGCTTCGCGATCGCCACCTGGGTCTGGCTGGCCGACTTGTAGCTCAGGGTCACGGTGGCGACGGCGTTCAGCATGTGCCCCGAGGGACCCTCGTACTCCCTGTTCTCGCCCTTCTCACCGAGCGACGACTCGCCGCAGGCTCCCATCCCCTTGAGCGTATATGTGCCGGAGAAGCCGTTGGTTACGTCGGCTTTCACGAGCCGCAGCGTGGGGGAGATGTCGCCCTGCGGCACGCCGTTCTGCGCCCCGCCCATGAACTGGGCGCCGTAGGCGGTGGTCGTGAAGCCCGAGATCCTCCGCCCGTTCACGTACGACTCGGACGCGCAGCGGCCGATGTCGACGCCGACCATGAACTGGGTCATCGACATGGGCACGTACTGCGAGGGCCAGATCACCGTCAGAGAGGCCATTCCCCCGGAGCGCAGCGGGGTGATCGTGAACCGCTCCTCGCCCGGCACCATCCGGCTCGTCGGCTTGTGAATGTATGAGCGCGAGCAGGTGAAGCTGGTGGCGTTCACGGGCAGCGTCAGCTTGCCGTTGAAGGCCACGCCGGTCGGGTTGAAGGTCGGCTTGAACTGTCCGGTCGCCGTGGTGTTGACGATGTCCGGGTTGCCACCGCAGTCCGCCGAGATCTGCAGCTGCACCTTGACGTTGAGGTAGTCGCCCGTCTGCGCCGCGGCGGAAACGGGACCGGCGAGCAGAGCGAAGG
>JADGQX010000065.1 GCA_017881445.1 Gemmatimonadota bacterium
TTCGGCACCCAGACCCGGCCGTCGTTGCGCAGCGACTCGCTCATCAGCGTCAGCTTCGACTGCGCACTGCCGCCGTGGGGCGGGATGCAGGTCGGGTGGATCTGCGTGAAGCACGGATTGGCGAAACCCGCTCCGCGCTTGTGCGCCCTCCAGATGGCCGTGGCGTTGCAGCCGCGGGCATTGGTGGAGAGGTAGAAGACGTTGGCGTAACCGCCGGTGCCCAGGACGACGGCGTCGGCCACGTGGCTCTCGATCTCACCGGTGACCAGGTCGCGCGTGATGATGCCGCGGGCCACGCCGTCCACCAGCACCAGGTCCAGCATCTCGTGGCGCGTGTACATCTTCACCGTGCCCAGGCGAACCTGCCGCTCCAGCGCCTGGTACGCGCCCAGCAGCAGCTGCTGTCCCGTCTGGCCGCGGGCGTAGAAGGTGCGCGACACCTGCGCCCCGCCGAAGGAGCGGTTGTCCAGGTAGCCGGAGTAGTCCCGGGCGAAGGGAACGCCCTGCGCCACGCACTGATCGATGATCTCGTTGGCGACCTGCGCCAGCCGGTAGACGTTCGCCTCGCGCGCCCGGTAGTCGCCGCCCTTCACGGTGTCGTAGAACAGGCGCCAGATGCTGTCGCCCTCGTTGGTGTAGTCCTTGGCGGCGTTGATCCCGCCCTGGGCGGCGATGCTGTGCGCCCGCCGGGGCGAGTCCTGGTAGCAGAAGCAGCGGACGTTGTAGCCCAGCTCCCCCAGCGAGGCCGCCGCCGCCCCACCGGCCAGGCCGGAGCCCACCACGATGATGTCGTATTTCCGCTTGTTCGCGGGGTTGACCAGCTTCACGTCGAAGCGGCGGTTGTCCCACTTCTCCTGGATCGGACCCGCCGGGATCCTGGCATCGAGCTTCATGTGGGCTCCTACTCGTGAACGATCCCGGAAAGGACCGCCAGCGGGAACGAGATGTTGACCAGGAAGATCGCCAGCGCGAGGACCGCGGCCAGAGGCCGGCGGTAGACGTTGTAGCGCACGTTGTTCCACCCCAGCGTCTGGAACATGCTCCAGAAGCCGTGATAGAGGTGCAGCCCCAGCGGGATCATGGCGACGATGTACGTCGCCGCGATCGCCGGGTTGCTGAAGCTGGCCACGAAGTTGTGGTAGACGTTCCCCTCGACGAAGCTCGGATTGGCATTGCCGAAGGTGAGATCCATGAGGTGGTACGTCACGAAGCCGAAGACGATCAGCCCACCCCAGAACATGGTGCGCGACGCCCAGGCAAAACCCAGGTAGTCGAAGCGCTTGTACCCCGTTTCCCGCATGCGCCACGAGCGCAGCGTCAGGGCCACGCCCGCCCAGATGTGCAGCGTGATGGAGACGATCAGGACGCTGCGCACCAGCCAGAGCAGCTGGCCCGGCGCCAGCAGGGGCGAGCCCAGGGTGCGCAGCCCCCGCGCGTAGTGGTTGAACGCGGCCGGCCCCTGGTAGACCTTGAGGTTGCCGAACGCGTGCCCGAGGACGAAGAAGACCAGGATCAGGCCCGTCACGGCCATGACGATCTTCTTGCCCACGGTGGAGTCCCAGAGTGTCAACGCTCGCCGCATGGGCTTCCCTTGCAGAAAGGTAAGGCCTCCTCGCCTCGCCCGGTCACCCGAGCACGGCCATCGTCTGCTTCACGGCGTCCGCCGACCGCTGCAGCGCAGCCCGCTCCTCAGTCGTCAGCTCCACCTCGATGATCCCCTCCAGCCCCCGCCGACCCAGTTTGCAGGGCACGCCCAGGTACATGCCCTGGAGGCCGTATTCCCCCTGCAGGTACGCCGAGCACGGCATGATCCGCTTCTTGTCCTTCACGATCGCTTCCGCCATCTGCACCGCCGCCGCCGCCGGGGCGTAATAGGCGCTCCCCGTCTTCAGCAGACCCACGATCTCGGCGCCGCCGTTACGCGTCCGGTCCACCAGCGCGTTGATCCGGTCCTGCGCCAGCAGCTGCGTCAGCGGGATCCCGCCCACGCTGGTGTACGAGGCCAGCGGCACCATGGTGTCCCCGTGCCCGCCCAGCACCAGCGCCTGGATGTCCTCCACGCTCACATCCAGCTCCAGCGCGATGAAGGACCGGTAGCGCGCCGTGTCCAGCACTCCCGCCATTCCCACCACGCGTTCCCGGGGGAAGCCCGTCGTCTGCATGCAGACGTACGCCATCACGTCCAGCGGGTTCGACACCATGATCACGATGGCGTTCGGCGCCACCCGCTTGATGTTCGCCGACACGTCCTTCACGATCCCCGCGTTCGTCTTCAGCAGGTCGTCCCGGCTCATTCCCGGCTTGCGCGCGATCCCCGCCGTCACGATGAACAGCTCCGACCCCGCCGCCTCGTCGTAGCTGTTCGTGCCTACCACGCGGCTGTCGAAGCCCTCCACCGGCGCCGACTCCCACTGGTCCAGCCCCTTCCCCTGCGGCACACCCTCCACCACGTCCACCATCACCACCCGCCGCGCCAGCTCCTTCAGGGCCACGAGCTGCGCCGTCGTGGCGCCCACGTTCCCTGCTCCGACGACCGTGATCTTCTCGAACATTGGCACCACCCGGGTGAGGGTCAGATCGAAGGCAGGTGGCCAAATTAGGCATAGGTTGGGGGGCTGTCAAACGGATGCGCAGGTGCTAAAAGCCAGTGCCGACGCGGGGTTTGGGGCTGGGGCTGGACGGAGGCTGGGCTGGGCTGAGGCTGGGGCTCGAGGTTGGGTCACGAGGGTTGCCCCTCCCGGACGCCGGAGGAACCACCGGGCCGCCCCGATCGATGTTGCGCCCCCTCGCCACGGCTGCGGCTGGTCGCCGGCGAGTCCGTGCCCGGTCCTGGCCCGCGATGTTGCGCCCCCTCGCCACGGGCGCGCTAGCGGCTGGCGAGTCCGCGCCCGGACCTGGCCAGGGCGCGGTCAGCCTCCCACCTGGGAGAGGGCGACCAGCCCGCCGGAGCCCGAGGCCGCGCCCTGCACCAGCCAGTGCCGCTCCGGCTTGATCTCGAGGGTCCGCCGGATGAGCGGCTCCAGCGGCTCGCCCGCGCGGAGCGGGTCCCGCAGGGGTGTGTGGAGGTCGCCGAAGAGGCAGGGGCGGAGCCGGCCGTCGGCGGTGAGGCGCATGCGGTTGCAGCGGTCGCAGTAGTTGTGGCTCATGGGCGTGATGACGCCCACCGTGCCGGCCGCGCCGGGGAGGCGGAAGTAGGTGGCTGGTCCGTTGCCGGGCGGTCCGGCGACCGGCTCCAGCTCGCCGATGCCGCGCAGGCGCTCGAGCATCTCGAGCGCGGAGACGAACTCGCGGGCCGAGATCTCGAGACTGCCGGCGACGGGCATGACCTCGATGAAGCGGATGTGCCAGGGGCGCTCGCGGGTCCGCTCGGCGAAGTCGGCGAGCTCGTCATCGTTGCGGCCCCGCATGACCACGCAGTTGATCTTGATCGGCTCGAAGCCCGCGCGCTCGGCGGCGGCGATGCCGTGCATGATGCGGTCATACGAGCCGGGCCGCCGGGCGAGCGCATCCACCCGCGCGGGCTGCAGCGAGTCGAGCGAGATGTTCAGACGGCCCACGCCGGCCGCGCGCAGCTCGTCGGCCATGTCCTCCAGGAGCACGGCATTGGTGGAGAGGGCGATGTCCTCGATGCCGGGGACGGCGGCGAGCAGGCGGACCAGCGCGGGCAGGTCGCGGCGGACGAGGGGCTCGCCGCCGGTGAGGCGGATGCGCCGCAGCCCCATGCCGGCCATCACGGTCACGACCTGGGCAATTTCCTCGTAGCTCAGCAGCTCGTCACGGCGCAGCCACTCCAGTCCCGCCAGCGGCATGCAATAGACGCAGCGGAGGTTGCACTTGTCCGTGACGGAGATGCGGAGATAGTCGATGGAGCGGCCGAATCCGTCGCGCATGGACGTCGCCGCCGGGGCGGCCGCCTGCCGCCGGGCCTCCACGGAGCGGGCGACCAGGTCGCCGCCCTCACTCACCGGCGCCCTCCGGCGCGGGGGTCCGTCCGCCGAGCCAGGCGGGTGGACCCTCGACGTAGTGCTCCTCCTTCCACACGGGCAGCCGCTCCTTGATCTCCTCGATCACCTCGCGGCAGATGGCGAACGCCTCCGCGCGGTGCGGGCTGGACACGGCGATGGCCACGCTCACCTCCCCCACCGTCAGCTCGCCAATGCGGTGCACCACGGCGACGTCGTCGGTCCCCAGCCGCCGGGCGGCCGCGGCGGCGATGTCGTCCAGCACGCGCTCCGCCATCTCCAGGTAGGCATCGTACAGCATTCCGGCGACGGGCCGCCCGGCGTTGCGGTCGCGCACGTGACCGAGGAAGAGCACCGTGGCGCCATTGCCCGCGCCGCCCACCCCCTCCAGCACGCGGGACGGCTCGATCGGGTCGCGAGTGATCCAGGCGCGCACGTCAGCCCCCCGCCAGGGGTGGGAGCAGCGCCAGCTCATCCCCGTCGCGCAGCGGCGTCGAGAGTGGCGCGAATTCCCGGTTCACGGCCACCAACGGCGCGGCAGGGAGCCGCTCCAGTCCCCCGCCCCGCGCGCGCAGCCGCTCCACGGCCAGCGCCGCCGTGGCGCCGCGCGGCACCTCCAGCTCCAGCTCGGAGGCGCCGGCCAGGTCGCGGTAGAGGGCGAACAGCAGCAGGTGAACGCGGAGGGGTTCCATCCGGCTATCGTAACGGAATCACGGGAGAGGGGGAAGACGCCGCGGGCGAACGGTATCGCGGGCGGCGCCGGGCCCGGAGCGGCCGCGGCGTCGCGTGACGCGACCGCCCCCCGCCGGAGCGGCCGCGGCACCTCTCAGGGAGCGTCAGGGGCGGGCTGCTGCGCCAGCTCGCGGCGCCGCTCGCGCAGGCGCTGTACGCGCTCGAAAAACTCGAGACGCATGGCCATGAACTGAGCCTGCTGCCGCGGGGTCAGCACCTGTCCCAGCTGCGCCTGCTCCCCGCGCCACAGCTCCAGGTCACGGGCCCGCAGCTCCGCCATGCGGCCCAGCAGCCGGTCGTACTCCGCCTGGGGCGTGGCGGTATCGCGGGAGGCGCTCGCCAGCTGCTGGCGCAGCAGGCGCGCCTCGCGGGCCAGATCGCGACGACGCACCTCGTTCGCGGCGACCACGCGCACGAGCTGCTGCTGCTGCTGCGGGTCCAGCCCCAGCCGCAGCGAAGCCTGCCGCATGAACCGGCGGAAGAGCTGCTGCTGCAGCTCGCGGCGGCGCACCAGCTCCTGGAGCGGCGCCTGGCGGTACTGCGCCGGTCCGGGCAGCATGTCGGGGGCGCGCTGGGCCCGCGCCGCCGCCGGCGCCAGCAGGATCAGCAGCAAGGGCAGATGGCCGGGCCGGATCACGACTGCATCTCCTTGAGAAGCGTTTGCAGCTCCTCCACCGAGAGGTCGTCCAGGGAGGCGCTGCTCGAGAACGGCCCGCCATCCACGGAGCCGGGCAGCGGCTGCATCAGGGCGCGTGCGTCCACGGGCGCGGCCGCGGTCGGACCCACGGGGGCGGGGGCGGGGGCCGCGGCCGGGGCGGGCGCCTGGGCGGCCGGCGCCGGGGCCCGGTACTGGCGCAGCAACGTCGCGCCACCCAGCAGCGCCGCGCCGATGGTGGCGGCGATCAGCGCCGGCCGGGGCACGGCGAAGCGCCAGCGCGCCGGGCGCACCGCCGCTGCCGCTCGAATCCGCGCCTCGAGCCCCGCGGGCACGGGCACGGCTTCCTGGCGAAGCATGCGGATCAGCCGCGCTTCCTCGGCGCATTCGGCGCATGCCGCCAGGTGCGCCAGCACCGGCTGCGCGGCCTCCAAGGTGAGGCGCCCGGCCAGCATGTCCGGCAGCTGGTCCCGCACGCGCTCACATGTCGCAGAGTTCATTTCAGCAGCTCCCGCAGGCGCTTGATCCCCAGGTGATAGTTCACGCGCACGGCACCCTCCGTGCTGCCGATCAGCTCCGCGATCTCGGCGTGGCTGAGTCCCTGCTGCGTTCGCAGCGTCACGGACAGCCGCTGCTTCTCCGGAAGCTGCTCCAGGGCGTCGCGGACCCGCGCCACCTCCGAGAGCAGCACCGCCCGGGTGGCCGGGTTCTCCTCGCCGCCGGGCAGATCCTCCGCGGCCACGATGGACACCTCCCGGCGTCGCACCCGCCGCCTCGAGAGCGACCGGGCCGAGTTCACCGCCACTCGCAGCAGCCAGGTGCGGAAGCTGGATTCTCCCCGGAACCGGGGCAGCGCACCCAGCGCGTTCACGAAGGCGTCCTGCGCGGCGTCCTCCGCCAGGTCGCGCTCGCCCAGGACGCGGAAGGTGACGGCGTAGACGTCCCGCAGGTGGCGCCCGATCAGCCGGTCGCGCGCCTCGACGTCGCCCGCCCGTGCGCGCTGCACGAGCTGCGAATCGTCGGACGTATCGCCGTCCGCGGTCTCGAGTGGCGCGATCGTGCTCACTGTCACTACAGATGCCCCATCGGGAGTGGCCGTTAAATACCAGGCGCCCCGCCGCGGAGGTCCACGGCGGGGCGCGATCGGCGGGGCATGCTGGAGCTCAGGCCGGGACCTTCGGCTCGTCGGAGACCAGCGCCCGGAGGTCCTTCGACGGCTTGAAGATCGGGACCGCACGCGACGGCACCTCGACGGGGTCACCGGTACGGGGGTTGCGCGCCATGCGCGACCGCCGCTTCCGGACCTTGAACGTGCCGAAGCCACGAATCTCAATGTGGCTATGCTCCGACAACGCGTTCTTGATTGCGTTCAGGAGCCCGTCCACCACGAGAGCGCAGTCCTTCTTCGTGATCCCGGGGCCGATCGCCGCGGCGACCTGCTCGACGAGGTCGGCTTTGGTCATGATTCCTCCAACACGGAGTAGAGTGGTGTAATGGGAGCGCACGCTCCCGCCGATCCAACCGCAGCACCTACCAGGGGACGGCGAACTCCAGCCGCGGCGACGCCGCACGCTCCAGCGGTTTGACCCAGCCGGCCAGCCCACTGTCCGTCCCGCGCCCCAGGAACAGGTCCAGGAGCGAGAACTTCTCCCGCGGAGGCCTCACGACCCGGGGGTCGGGACCCAGCCGCGCCATGCGGCCCGCGGTGGCAATCGCATCGTGAAGGTTGCCGATCCGGTCGATCAGCCCGTCCCGCAGCGCCTGCCGGCCGGAGAGCACCCGCCCGTCCGCCAGCGCCCGCACCCGCTCCGGGCTGAGGTGCCGCTCCTGCCCAACCGTCTCGACGAACTGCCCGTACACATCCCCGATCAGCGAGTCCAGCACCGCGCGGTCGCTGGGGGTCATGGGCCGGAACGGCGAGCCGATGTCCTTGTGCTCGGCGCTCTTCACCACGTTCATCTCGACGCCGATCTTCTTCATCAGCCCGCTCGCGTCCGGCATCTCCATGATCACGCCGATGGAGCCCGTCATGGAGCCGGCCAGGGCGAAGATCGAGTCGGCGCCCAGAGCCACGTAATAGCCGCCCGATGCGCCGATGCCACCGATCGAGGCGACGACGGGCTTCCCCTCCCGCCGGAGTCGCTTCAGCTCCTCGTAGATGCTCTGCGACGGACCGACCACCCCACCGGGCGAATTGATCGCGACCACGTAGCCCCGGACACTGCCGTCCTTGCGGAACCGGCCGATGTCGTCCAGCAGGCGACGGTCATCCGAGATCAGCCCGTCGACCTCCAGCAGCGCGATCCGCCCACCGCCCACCCCGAGCACGCTCGCGCTCCCACCCCGGAGCGCCACCACCGCTGCCAGAACGAGTGCGGCCAGCGTGACCGCCAGAAACAATCCTGCGACTAGCGAGAGCAGAAAGGACCGCCGTGACACGCGTCATCACCGAGTCGTATCTCTAGGAGTGGTGGGGGCCTAGCTTAACGCGCCCTCGACCTCGAAGTCAAGACTTTCCTTGGTGCCGCACCATTGCATCCACAAAGCGGTCAAACAGATACCGCGAGTCGTGGGGGCCCGGCGCCGACTCAGGGTGGTACTGCACGCTGAAGATCGGCAGCTCCCTGTGCGCCAGGCCTTCCACGGTTCCGTCGTTCAGGTTTCGATGCGTCACGCGCAGCGCCGGCGCGTCCTCCACCGCATCGCCCTCGGCGCCGCGGACCGCGAAGCCGTGGTTCTGCGCCGTGATCTCGACCGCCCCATCCTCCAGCCGCAGCACCGGGTGATTCCCGCCGCGGTGGCCGTAGAGGAGCTTGAAGGTGCGGGCGCCGAAGGCGCGGCCGACGAGCTGGTGCCCCAGACAGATCCCGAAGATCGGCACGCCCGCATCCGCCAGCCGACGGATGCTGCGCAGCGCCGGCTCCACGGCCTCGGGGTCGCCGGGCCCGTTGGACAGGAACAGCCCATCGGGCTGACGGCCCAGCACCTCCTCCGGCGCCAGCTGGCCCGACACGGTGGTCACGTGGCAGCCCCGCTCCGCCAGCAGCTGCAGCGACATCGACTTGACCCCGAAATCGTACGCCAGCACCCGGAAGCGCTCGCTCCCGACGGCCGGGATGTCGTAGGGCTCGGTCGTCGCTACACCGCACGTCAGGTCCAGCCCTTCCATGCGCGGGTGCGCCGCGATGCGCGCGCGCACGTCCGCCACCGGAGCCGTGGCCGGCGCGATCGCCCCGCGCATCGCCCCCGCTGAGCGGATGTGACGCGTCAACGCGCGCGTGTCCAGCTCGGCCAGCCCCACGACCCCGCTGCGTACCAGGTAGCTCTCCAGCGACGACTCCGCCCGCCAGCTGCTGTGCGCCGGCGGCAGCTCCCGCACCAGGAAGCCCGCCACCTGCGGGTGGCCGGACTCCTCGTCCTTCCGGGTCACACCGTAGTTGCCGATCAGCGGGTACGTCATGGCCACCAGCTGGCCGGCGTACGAGGGGTCCGTCAGGACCTCCTGGTAGCCCGTCATGGATGTGTTGAACACCACCTCGCCCAGAGCGACACCCGCCGCACCGATCAGCTCGCCGGAGAACTGACGCCCATCTTCCAGCAGGAGGTAGCCCGCCTCCGCCACTCGCCCTCCGGGGTGTGAACGCGGCAAAGAATGGTCAGAGGCGAATTTACGCCCACCTCAGACGCCAGGCAAGTCGCCCGTGCGACTCGCTCGCCCGCCCGCCGGTCGTTGCGCGCCGCCCCGCCGGCACCGAGCTTCCCCGCCCATGGCCGCGATTGTCTTTGTCTATGCCGACGAATCCTGCCTGGGCAACCAGTTCACCGACCGCGCATCCCCCGGCGGCGCGGCCGGCCTCATCGAGCATTGGCGGGATAGTGGCTGGGCCCGGCGCGACTTCTGGATCGCCGAGCCGGCCACGACCAACAACCGCATGGCCATCCGCAGCGCCATCGAGCCGCTGCGCGCCCTGCGACACCCCTGCCGCGTCCTCTTCACCTCCGACTCGCAGTACCTCGTGCGCGGCATGCGCGAATGGGTCCCCGGCTGGATCAAGCGCGGCTGGAAGCGCCGGTCGGGCACTCTCGAGAACGAGGACCTCTGGCGCGAGCTCGTGGACGCCGCCGCCCGCCACCAGCTTGAGTGGCGCTGGGTCCGCGGCCACGCCGGCCACCCCCAGAACGAGTACGCCAACTTTCTCGCCACCCGCGCCGCGAAGAAGCAGGACGAGTCGCGTGGCCTGACGCCCTCCGGCTTCGAGCAGTGGCTGGAGAAAGAGCGCGAAAAGGGCCGCTACGTGGAGTTCATGGAGCTCGCACCGCCGGAGTAGACGCGGCAGGGCGAGCCGTGCGAGCTCGGCGCCTCCACGCCGCGTGCTCCTGCAGGACATCAGCGCCGTGCGGCGCGTGCTCTTCGTGATGAAGGTCAGTCGCGTCTACCGGAACGCTGCCCCCGGCGCGGGCCCGAGGGCGACAAGGACGGCCGCCGCCGCGAGCAGGACCCACTGAGCGGAACGGCTTGTCAGTCGCGCAGCGGCGCCCGTCACGGCCGCTTGTTGCGCGCCTGCCCTGCGCGCACCAGCGCGTCCAGACGCCGGTAACGCTCCTCGATGGTGCCGTGCAGCACGGCCACGTTCACCGTGTCCGCCCCCTTGAGCCCCTCCGATTCCCGCGGGATCTCCCGGCAGGGGACGTTCTTGGCGATTAGCGGGTTCATCGACTTCGTGTCGCCCTCGCCCGTGGCGCCCGCCTGCGGCGGCGCGGTATCCGCGCCTTTCACCGCCGCCTTGAACGTTTTCAGCGTGGCGGCCCGGTCTCCGCGCGTCCAGGCGATGTAGCCCTTCATGTAGAGCCCGATGACGTTCCCCGGAAGCATGGTCAGGGCCTCGTCCAGTCGACGCTCCGCTTCCGCGGGCTGACCCGCCAGCAGCGACACGAGGCCGAGGCTCGTCTGCGCCCCCACCTGCTCGCCGTAAATGGCCAGGCTCTTCCGGTACGCCTGCTCAGAGCGCTTCAGGTCGAAGGGCGATCCGGGAAGGATACAGGCGTAGAGGTCCCCCAGCCGGGCGTAGCCTTTCTGACTGTGGGGATTGGTCTCGCCCTCCCGGATCCACGCCTGCTCGGCGCCCCTGAAGTCGTGCTGGTCGAGCCGCACGCTGCCGAGGTAATACCAGGAATCCTCGTGGATCGGATTGATCTGCAGCGCCTGGACGTACAGCGGCTCCGCCGCTGCGGGCTGCTTGCGGAGGCGGTAGAACGTCGCCTGGCGGTAGATCTCCCAGAAGCGCCGCGTGCGCTCGCGTTCGGCGGCGGTGGAGAGTTCGCCCAGGGTGAGGGGACCCGTCTGGCCCACCATCAGCCCCTGACTCCGGGCCTGCTCGGCCGCCGAGGGCGGCGCAGCCTTGGCAGCGGCGTTCGGTGGGGGCGAGACCGCCGGCGCCCCGGCCGTCACCGCCTCGCCGGGCTGCGCGATCAAGTCGCGCACCGGCTCCTTCCCCTCGACCACCAGGAGCCGCTGGTTGGCGGGCAGGTTGTAGAGCATCTGGCGCAGCCCGCTCGGCCAGCGCACCTCGAGGCTGTCGATCTTCGTGTGAGTGCCCAGGCCGAAATGCGCGAAGGGACTGTTCCCCGAGATGTAGGAGGGCTGGGCGCCGATCTCCTGGACCTGGACAGCGCCGCCCACCAGCGCCCGCAGACGGGCGCCCACCGCCGAGGTATTGCTCTTCACGCCCACCAGGTGGAGCTCGAGCCAGTTCTTCTTGTTTCCTCCCACGTTGTGCAGCAGCGCGGCTCTGCCACCCAGGTTGTTGAAGGCGATGTCCGTGCCGCCATCGTTGTCGTAATCGGCGATGGCGAGGCCGCGGCCGACGTACGTACCCTGGAAGTACGATCCCGCCACGCTGGACGTCTCGAAGAAGCCCCGTTTCGGGCCACCGTTCCAGAAGAGCAGCGGCCGCATGGCGACGAGCTGGGTCGGGTCTTTCTCAACCTGTACCGTGCTGCCAGTCGTGATCACGATGTCGGGTCGCCCATCGTTGTCGTAATCCAGGAAAGCGGTGCCGAACTTCACGAAATCGAGGCCGATCTGACCGACGCCCCACCGGTCGGCGTTGTCCATGAACTGCAGCGGGTGCACGGGCCTGGTCGCCAGCGACACCCACGCCTGGCGCAGCAGGTTGTCGTAGAGCGCGTTCTCCTGCGCCAGCCAGTGCGTGATGAAGATGTCCGTGTCGCCGTCGCCGTCCCAGTCACCGATGGCGAGACCCATGGCTCCGCGATAGTCCGAGACTAGTGCCGAGTGGCTGAGGTCCTCGAAGGTGCCGTCGCCGCGGTTGCGGTACAGGGTATTGTCGGAGACGTCGTTGGCAACATAGATGTCGGGCCAGCCGTCCTCGTCGAAGTCCGCAGCCGCCGCCGAGAGGCTGCGACCGGTCAGATCCTCGACGCCCGCCTTCTTCGCCACGTCCGTGAACGTACCGTCTCCGTTGTTGCGCAGGAGCAGGTTGCGCTCGGGCTTGAACGCCGAGGGGTTGAGGCTGGCGGGCACTTCCGTGGCGTACTGCTTCGACGTCCCGTGCACGGACGTGGGGTCGTACTGCGTGTACCCGCAGATGTAGATATCCAGCTTGCCATCGCGGTTGTAGTCGATGGGAGTGGCCCCGGCCCAGAAACCCCGCAGCCTGTCCAGGCGGGCCCTGGCGGTGATGTCCGTGAACGTCCCGTCGCCGTTGTTCCGATAGAGCGCCAGCCGATCGTACGACGTGACGATGAGATCGGGTCGGCCGTCGCCGTCGAAGTCGCCCCAGGCCGCGCCCTGGCCCCAGCCGCGGAAGGCCACGCCCGCCTGCTCCGACACCTCCTTGAAGGTGCCGTTGCGCTCGTTGTGGTACAGTGCCGAATGCCCGGGGGACGCAGCCACCTGCGCCGGCGACATCGTCAGGGGCCCGACCTCGTTGACCACGTACAGGTCGAGCCAGCCATCGCCGTCGTAGTCGGCCCAGGCCGCGCCCGAGCCCATGTCCTCCGGCAGCTGGCTCGAGCGCACGCCCGGGAAGTGCCGGAAACGGATGCCCGCCTTCTCGGCCACGTCGTCGAAGCGCACGCGTGGGTAGTCCGCCGGCAGCCCGCGGGCGAGATCCTCCGTCACCCCCTCCAGGTCCTCGCCCGGGCGGTAGACGCCGCGGTGCCGCAGGGCCAGCAGGATGGACGTGGCCGCGGCGGCCAGGAACACCACTGCGGCCGCCGCGGTCACTGCTGCCATGCGCTTCCGTTTCGGAAGCTTGCTCCACTTCAAGCGACTACTCCGTGCCGTGGGATTGAGGCAGGACCTGCATCACCTTCTCGTCCGTGGAGATCACCGTCACCGGAGCCGTGAGCCCCGCATTCTCCCCGAACAGGAAGTTCAGCAGGTACTGGTCGAACTTGCGGTACGACAGCTCCGCCTTGACGTGCAACACCCCGGGGGCGGAAGGCGCCTTGAAGCCGAGCTTCGCCTGGTCCGAGAATCCCGGGAACACGGCCCGCTTGTAGCGCACGCCCACCATCTCCCACAGGTTGTGCTTGTCGATGAGGTTCCCGTACTGGTCGACGGGCTCCGCCTTGAACATGAAGGCACCCGGCGCGATGAAGTGGCGTGCGTCCCGTTGCCCGGACTCGTAGATCACCTTGCCGCTGGCGTCCGCCACCGTCACGTGCATCCACGCCTGGATGATGTCCAGGGGGCCCGTCGGGAACTCGTGCCCCGGCTTATTATTCGTGACGCTGACGCCGAGGTTCACGGCCTCGCCCGGCTTCACCTGCGCCGGCACCAGGATCTCGATCGGCACCGCCGGACCCTTCGCCCACTTGTCGGCGATCTCCGGGACGTCGATGTCACCGCGCATCCACGCCTCCGTCAGCTTCACGTGCTCCTCGGCGCCGGGCAGCTTGAGCAGCAGGGGCATGACCTGGTTGGCCCCCAGGAAGCGGTGGCTGCGGTGCTGGCCGTCGCCCGCCGTGCGGTTGTAGTCCAGCGCGTCGCCGTTGGCGGGGTCGGCCGTGCGCTGCAACGGCATGTGGCACTCGCGGCACTCGATCGTCTTCTTCGGGTCGCCCTTGTGATTCCACTTGCCGGTGCGCCAGTTGTCGTACTGGTTCTGCAGCTGCACCCAGCCCACCTGGTTGATCTGCTCGTCGATGAACTGCTTGTGGCAGGCCGCGCAGAACTCCGGGCTCTTGAACAGGTTGTGCTGCAGGTCGGCCACGTGCGCGCGCGGGTAGGCCCGGATCAGGTAGTTGTGCGCGAACTGGGCGGACTTCCCATCCTTCAGGTCGAACATGTACTGCGTGGGCTGCGTGATCACGTAGGTGGCGTTGCCCTTCACGTCCGTCTTCTTGATCGAGTGGCAGACGAGGCAGGATACGCCTTCCTGGTAGCCCACCAGGCCGGTCAGGTGCTCCACGTTGATGTTCTTCGTCCCGGAGAAGAGCGAGATCGGATCGTGGCAGCCGCCGCAGTAGCGGGTGGACTCCGCGCCGTTCTGCTTGGCCATCGTCAGCTGGACCTTCTGGAAGCCCGCATCCATGGCCGACCAGCGGTGGGCGCTCGTCCGCCATTCCTTGACGATGTTCTCGTGACAGCCGGCCGTGCCGCACGACTCCGAGCCCGACAGCGTGCGCGGGTCGATGGCGCCGCCCGTGATCGTCTTGGCCTGGCTGGGCGCGAACGGCTTGTCCTTGCCGTAGAAGAAGCTGTAGTCCTTCGGGAAGGTGTTGTTCAGCGGAACGGGCTTGTACGCCCACGCCCCCACCAGCCCGATCAGCAAAACGACCACCGTGCCCACCGCCAGCCCCACCCCGAAGCGGCGCTGCCCGACCAGGATCGGCTTCTGCGATTCCTTTTCCTTGCCCTTCAGTGCCCGCGCCACCGGCACGATCATGTGCGGCAGCGCCGCGGCCAGCAGTGCGAAGGTCGCCACGATGTGCACCAGGTCCCAGGCGTGGCTGATGCGCGTGCCGAACAGCCCCTGCCACGTCAGCACAACGCCGCTGACCATGAGGACCACCGTCGCCAACGTGGCGAAGTAGCCGGTCAGCAGCTCGTGCGTGAGCGGGAGCGTCCGGTACCGGTTCCAGTGCCGGAGCTGGTACCACGTGAACGGAACCAGCGCCACGACCCCCACGATCGAGTGCAGGAGCACCATGGCCTGGTTGGAGATGCTGAAGGGGAGAAGCCAGATGGAGAGCCCCGTCAGCGTTTCGGCGAGAAGCAGCACTCCCGTGCTCAGGAGCAGCGCCTTCCTCCACTCCTGTGCCCGACCTTCGACAGCGGCGTTCATTTCCATGGGTACTCTCGCTCTTCTGGTTAACGTGCTCGATGGGCGCCGGGGCGCCCTCATCCACAGTCCGCGCCTTTGCGGCGCCTCATCGGTACAGCGGCAGGAAACCGGGCGCGCGGACCGGACGCGCGATGCTCCGGCCCTGACCCGAGCGGAACGGCGCACGACCGTCCCGCTGTCGGTATGCTCTTCGGCGACGGCGCCACGTCCGGGTTCAGGGATTCAGGCCGTCGCGGCCGTTTGTAACGGGGGGCGAGCCCAATGGGCGGAGGGATGCGGCCCGGCGTCCATCGAAGCACGTCAATGATTACCTTCGGACAGCCCCTAGGCAAGGAAAACAATTGCCCGTAGCGCGTTGTCGGGAAAGCCCCTACACGCCTCGACGCGCGCGCGCTCGTACGCAGCCTTGTGGCGGGATGAGCCGACATGGCGCCCCCGACGGGGTGGCTGCTTACAGGCCGGAGCGGCCGCGGCGCCTGCGGCGCCGCGGCCGGCTCGCTCAGCGCATCGCCTCCGGCGCAAGCGCCTGCTGGAACTCACGCCCATCCACGTAGCGCGTGTGGAAGAGCCTCCAGTCGTCGGGATGCCGGCGGTATCCGGGATCGTCCTCCAGCCGGCCGGCTTTGCGCGAGTAGTCCGCGAGCCCGTGATACGGCAGCGGCATGAGCGTCTTGGAGAAGCCGGTATTGAAGTCCCCATCCTTGGCCCAGCCATCGCCGATGAGCACGAAGTCACGGGTCCAGCCCGGCGGCGGCGGCGGCGGCACCTTGAACCGGAGGAAGATCTCGTCGCCGGCATTCATGATCGAGTAGCGGTCATCGACCTTCTCGAACAGGGGCCGGATGTCGCCGTAGCGCGTGTAGTAGCCTTCCAGGTCCCGCCAGCGCTGCGCCGTGGTGGCGATGTGGTTGTAGTCCGGGATCTCCGCGGAGCTGGGCTTGGGCTGGCGCACGACCGAGAATCCGCGGAAACGGATCACCGCTGAGTCCGGCAGCAAGCGCTGCTCGCGCAGCTGCGCGTCGGGACGGCCTACGGCCCAGGCGATGCGGTCCCAGTAGATCTCGGCATTCGTGTACAGGCGCAGCCGGCGCGGCGCACCCGGGCGGAAGGCGTGCCGTAGATCCACCAGGATCGTCTTCACGCGACCGTCAGGGAACCCGAGATCGGGCGCGGCCACGACCCAACCGCCCCGGCCATCCGCGACCTCCAGCCGGAGCCCGTGTGGGCGTGCGAGGTTGCCTTCGAACACGGCGACGTTCACCGTGGCGTCCGTCGGGTGCAGCCAGCCAGAGGCCACCAGCCACAGCGGGCCGGTGCGCGGCGCGTCGTCGGGCAGCGCGACCTCGGCGTAATGCTCCGTCGCGATGCCCTGGTACGGACCCAGCTGGAAGCTGTCCAGATAGCGCTCGTCCAGCTCCCGGACGATGGAGCTCACATCCCGGCCGTCCTGGTCCCAGGCGCCGGCCACCGGGTGCAGCGGGCCCGTCGCGACCACGCCCAGAGGCGGCGGCGGCAGCGTGAAGCGCTCGTCCACCAGCGCTTCCGTGCCCACCGGGTGGTCCACCGTCATCAGCTCGATCTGGTCGAAGAAATGGGACTCCCACAGCTCGGCGGTGACACTGACGTCGTAGAAGCCGCCGTGCGGAGCCAGCTGATCGCCGCGGATGCGCACCCAGTCCGGGGCGTGCATCACGGCCGTGACCGGACGACCGGACTCGCCCAGGGTGTTGAGGCGCAGCCCCAGCGCGGTTCGCCAGATGAAGTCCGTGACGAACGCCATCTCCTTGCCGTTCCAGGCGAACACCCACGGGCAGGAGCCCTTCAGCCGCTGCCGCGCCAGCATCGCCTGCGTCGTGGGCGTCACGTTGAAATCCGCCTGGCTGTAGCCGTTCGGCCAGATGATGCGCGCGACGTTCACCTCCTTCTGCGTCCCCAGCCCGAAGTGGAGCATGGGCGTGGTGATCGGCTGCTTCTCGTACACCAGACCCGCCCGCACCTCCACCTCGCCCCCGAGCCCGAACGGGTTGATCCGCCGGTCGCCGGTAGCGCTCGCGGCCCGCGGGCGGATGGTGGTCGAGGCGTAGTCCGCCCGCGCCTGGTTGGTCAGCCATGCCAACGCGCCCTGCGGCGCAGCCCCCAGCAGGTCCAGGCGGCCCGAGCCGCTCAGATCCGCCACCGCCGTGATGCGATCGGCGATCGGAGCGCGCAGCCGCAGTCCCCCGGGGGTGCTGAGCCAGACCCGCGTACCCGCGGGCGTCGAGGCCACCAGGTCCGGCGCGCCGTTGTTGTCCAGGTCCGCCACCAGCAGGCGTGCGGCGCCCGGCGCGGCCGGCGTGAAGCCCGGCCAGCGGGCGATCACCCGCGTGCTCCAGCCGGTCGCCCCCAGGGACGCCAGCGTCACGGATCCGTCGGCGCGCAGCAGCACCAGGTCGAGCGTGCCATCCTGGTCCATGTCCGCCACCGTCACGGCCTGGACGGCGCCGAGCCCCGCGGGCTCGGGCATGGCCTCGAACTGCGGGGTCTCCGTGCGCTGATTGCGGAAGAGGTGCAGCTTCCCGTCCGCGTCCAGCAGCACGGCGTCCGGGTCGCCGTCCGCGTCCAGGTCCGCCCAGGCGAAGTCCCGCACCCGCCTCACCCCCGCGAAGCCCGGCCGCTCCTCGAACGTGCCGTCGCCGCGGTTGGACAGCAGGAGGAGTGCGCCCTCGCTCCGCGCCAGCACCAGGTCCAGGTCCCCGTCCATGTCCAGGTCGGCCGCCCAGACCCCCGCGTACGAGCCTCGGGCCGCGCCCGCCGGGATCGCCTTGCCGGTCACGTCCGTGAATGAGCCCTCCACGCCCTGGTGCAGCAGCCGCAGTCCTCCACCCTGCCCCGCCAGCGCCAGGTCCACGCGGAAGTCGTAATCGTAGTCCAGCGGCGCCACGGCGTTGGGCGAGAGCGCCTCACCGGAGCCGCCGCCGGGGAAGGGGTGGCTCTCGGCCGTCTGGGGATCCCGCGAGATCCAGATGGTCCGCGGGTTCGCCGTCACCAGGGCGAGGGGCGCCGCATCGTTCAGCCACTCGACCCGCAGCCACGCCCAGGGACCAGCCGGCGCCGTCAACGATTTGGGCGCGAACGCCAGCGTCGTGTCCGGCGGAGCCGGCTGCGCCGACGGCTGCGGCAGCTTGAGGAAGCGCGTCAGCAGGACGTTCGACCGGCTCGGGGCGACCGCCACGGCCGCCCGATTTGCCTGAA
>JADGQX010000259.1 GCA_017881445.1 Gemmatimonadota bacterium
GAGATCGCCAGCGCCTTCCTGGCCCAGCTCACCGACGGCCGCTACACCGCCCTCGACATCGACGAGGGCTACAACATCCTGGTCCTGGACGAGGGCGAGGAGAAGCCGGTCATCAGCGGGGGCGAGGAGGACATTGCCAACCTCGTGCTGCGCCTCGCCGTAAGCCAGATGATCGCCGAGCGCGCCGGCCAACCCCTGTCCATCCTCATCCTGGACGAGGTCTTCGGCTCCCTCGACATCGAGCGCCGCGACGCCGTCGTCCAGCTGCTGCACAAGCTGCTCGACCGCTTCGAGCAGATCATCCTCATCACCCACATCGAGACCGTGCGGGAGGGCATCGACCACGTCATCAGGGTGAGCTACGACGAGAAGAGCGGGGCCTCGGTGGTGACGGCGGAGAACGGCGCGGAGGGCGCGGAGTAACGGCCGCAAGCGCAAGCGCATGCGTTCACGTTCACGTGAACGGCGCTGATGTGCTCGCTACGCCCCGCGCACCGAGCGGCTGGCCACCAAACGCGTCAGCATCGAGAACTTCGATGGGGAGCAAGTGCTCCCGTCGGATCAGGTCGAGAGCCGCGGCGCACTCAGTCGCCGAACGGCGCGCCATCCGGAAGAAGCGCGCCTTGTCCGCCGCGCTGAACTCGCCGGAGCCCTCGGCGATGTTGAGGGCGATCGAGTGCCCCGCTCGAGTGATCTGGTCCGTGAGATCGGCATTGCCCCGGGGCAGCCTCCGCACCAGCCCCCGCCGCCAGGCGGTGAACTCCAGGGCCGCCGCGTAGACGTCCAGCTTCTCGTGGTCGAACCGGTGCGCCCACCCGGCGGCCTTGTCCCTGCCCGTCCCTTCATCCTTACCCATTCCCCTGTCCCCGGCCGTTCGTGCACGTGAACGCTTGCGCTTGCGCTTGCGGCAGTATTCCGCCGAAAAGGGGGCGGATCCATGGGAAGTTGCGCCAGCAAAGCAAAGCGGCGCCCTCGGAATTCGAGGACGCCGCTCGTTCGCAGCCGAAGCACGGAATTCCCGCGGACTACCTTCCCGCCAGCGACATCCACGCCTCCGCCCGCGTCATGTGCTTCTGCACTTCCTCCTGCTGCCCCGCCAGCGCATGGGCCTGTGCCTCGGCAATGTGCGCGTAGGCGTAGTAGTAGGGTATCCCCTGCGTCGCCTTGTCCACCCAGTGCTTGCGGCTCTCGGGGAAGCCGTTGCTGTGGACGAACACCTTCCACAGCAGCGCGTCGGTGCGGGGCAGATCGATGAATGGCCCCGTGACCGCCGTGTACTGCGACTCGGCCGGCTGCGCCACGATGCCGCTCCCCGCCGCCACGGGCCCGTCGCTCAGCTTGTAGGCCACGCCCTGGCGGATGAGGAATCGGCCCAGGTTCAGGTCGTCGTACGTCTGCGTCGTGGTCGCGTAGTAGATCGGCCGGTCTCCGAGCGCCTGCGTCAGGATGGCGGTCATGAAGACGTCCGCCGGCAGCAGCACCTTGCCCTGGGGGATGGTGGACTCCAGCCGGTCGGCCTTGAAGCTGAGGGCGTCGCGCGTCTCGAAGGGAGGCGTGTCCGCGATGCGGTCGATCTCCCCATCCGACAGCGCCGCGATGGAGTGCGTCGGCGCCTTCGCCAGCGCGTCGTAGAAGGGCGTCTTCGGGTCGTGCACGTATGGCCGCTGGCAGGTGATGCGCGTCGGGTCGGCGGCCGGGTCCTGCCCCGGCTTGCAGGGCCTGGTCAGCTCCCGCAGCTGCTTCACGTACCAGTTCGTGTTCAGGTAGCTGGTGACGATGACCGTCACGTCCTTGCGGACCCCCTCCACCTCCTGCGCGTACCAGAGCGGGAAGGTGTCGTTGTCGCCGTTCGTGAACAGCACGCCGTACGGCTCCACGCTCTGTAGCAGGTTGTACGCCCAGTCGCGGGCCACGTAGTCGCCCCGGCGCGAGGCCCAGGTCCAGTTCAGCACCAGCGGAATGAAGGCGAGCACCAGCACCGGCGACGCCACGGCGAACGAGCGCCCCTCGTCGCCACGCAGCGCCCCCGCAAGACGCCGCCACACGGCCGAGAGCCCGATCCCGGCCCAGAGCCCCCAGACGGAAAAGCTGCCCATGAAGAAGTAGTCGCGCTCGCGTACCTCCCGCATCTCCAGGCTCGCGCCCGGCAGCGGCACCGAGTAGCCGTACTTGAAGTTCAGGTAGAAGAGCAGCCCGCCGCTCAGCGTCAGCAGCAGCAGGAAGACGTACCACCAGCTGATGCGGTCGCGGCGGTAGTGCGTGACGGCCCCGTAGATGCCCAGCCCGGCGAACGCCGTCGTGAAGAACGGCCGCGGCATGCCGAACCAGCTGTTGTTGCCCGCCACCGACTTGGCCCACTGCCAGTCGAAGTACTGCAGGTAGTTGCCGATCTGCCAGATGAGCAGCGAGAGGTCCCGGGGCACCCGCGGGTCCAGCGGGTTCGCCATCATCGACGGCTTGTCGTACTGCTTGCGCCCCAGCGACTCCAGCAGCGATTGCCAGGTGCTCGGGTCCGCCTCGTCGATGATCGGCTTGAGCGCCGCCCGGATCGGCAGGAACAGGTGGATCGACAGTCCCAGCGCCAGCACCACCAGCGCCCCGACCCACAGCTTCCAGTTCACGAAGGTACGCGGCTCGACCAGCAGGATGAACACGATCAGCGCCGGCGCCGCCAGGAACGACATCAGGTGGTTGCCCACCGAGAGCGCCAGGATGAAGACCATCAGCAGGATCAGGTTGTCGTCCTTGCCCCGCCCCAGGTTGTCCCGCCACAGGAACGCCAGCCAGGACAGCAACGCGATGGTGAACAGCGAGACCGTGTAGACCTTCTCGTTCACGTTCGACTGGTTCCAGACCGTGAACGCCGTCGCGCTGATCAGCACGGCCACGCCCGATCCCACCAGCCGGAACAGCCGGCTGGGCGTGAAATACGCCAGGATCCGGTACACCACCAGGAACCAGCACACGTGCGCCAGCGCACCCATGGTCGCGCTGAACAGGTTCATCCGCTGCGCCACCGGCAGCGCCGTGAACGCCAGCAGCAGCGACCACGCCTTCGCCAGCACCACGAACGTCGGGTTCCCCGGCGGATGCGGGATGCCCAGGATGTAACCGGTGGCGATGTACTCGCTCGTGTCCCAGAACGCCGTGGTCGGCGCCAGCGTCACCAGGTACAGGAGCCAGACGACGACGCCGGCGATCGCCGCCGCCAGGTACGGCTCCCGGTACGCCTCGTCCTCGGCGCTGCGGCCTCGCGCGCCGCGGATCGCATCCGGCGCCGCTTCCGTGATCGGCTTCATGGTCGTTCCGAAGGAGTGGACGGGTCGCAAAGTCCAGTATTCTACGCCCTTTCCGCCCCCACCTCAAGTGCGTGCACACCCACGCAACCAATTCAATTCACCACAGAGCCACAGAGTCCACAGAGCCGGCGTTACGCCGGAAACGCGGCCGTGCCCGGACCTGTTGCAGTTGAACAACAAAATCAGTTCTCCGTGCCCTCTGTGGCTCTGTGGTGAAATTGCCGTTGCCGTTGCTTCGGACGCCCGGCGTCACGGGGTTCGCCGGAGGCGTCGTGGCCGCATAGATTGCGCGCCCATGCACTTCTCGCCCTCCAAACCCGACTTCCTCCGCCTCGCGCGCACCGCGGAGCTCGTCCCCGTCTGGACCGAGCTCCTCTTCGACGCCGACACGGCCGTCACCGCCTATGCCAAGCTGCGCCAGGGCCCCTTCGGCTTCCTGCTCGAGTCCGTGGTCGGGGGCGAGAAATGGGCGCGCTACACCTTCCTGGGCACCGAGCCCCGCTCCGCCTGGCGCATCGAGGCCGGCGGGCGGGCCGTCTCCACCTGGACGCCGGAGAGCGGCTGGGCCGAAGCGCGGCTTTCGGAGGACCCGCTGGGCGAGCTGGACGCCCTGCTTCGCGCCCGCCGCCTGGCCCACGTGCCCGGCCTGCCGCGCTTCGCCGGCGGCGCCGTGGGCTACCTGGGCTACGACACCGTGCGGCTCATCGAGCGACTCCCCGATGCGCCGCCGGACCCGCTCGGCCTGCCCTGGGCCGTGCTGCTCATGACCGACGTCGTCCTGGCCATCGACAACCTGTTCGGCAAGGCCATGGCCATCGCCACCGTGGAGACGGCGCGGGGCGAAGGCGCGGACGACGCCGAGCTGGGGCGGCGCTACGACCGCGCCGCCGCCCGCCTGGAGGCGCTCGTGGCGCGGCTCTCGTCCGCGCCTTCCCCCGCGCCCCTCGCCCTCGACCTCCCCGCCGGCGAGCCGCCATTCGATAGCGATTACACGCGTGAGGGCTACGAGCGCGACGTCCAGCGCATCCGCGACTACATCTTCGCCGGCGACGCCTTCCAGGTCGTGCTCAGCCAGCGCCTCACGCTGCCGCTGCGCTCCCGCCCCTTCGACCTGTACCGCGCGCTGCGCTCCCTCAACCCTTCACCGTACCTGTACTTCCTCGAGCTCGACGGCCTCGCCCTCGTCGGCTCTTCGCCCGAGGTCCTGGTCCGCGCCGAGGACGGCCGCGTGCTGGTCCGCCCCATTGCCGGCACCCGCCACCGCGGCGCCAGCGACGAGGAGGACGCCCGCCTCACCGCCGAGCTCCTCGCCGACGAGAAGGAGCGCGCCGAGCACCTCATGCTCGTGGACCTCGGCCGCAACGATGTCGGCCGCGTCAGCCGCTTCGGCTCCGTCCGCGTGTCCGATTTCATGACCGTCGAGAAGTACAGCCACGTGCTGCACCTCGTCAGCCAGGTCGAGGGCGACATCCGCGACGGCCTCTCCGCCGTCGACGTCTTCCGCGCCTGCTTCCCCGCCGGCACCGTCTCCGGCGCCCCCAAGATCCGCGCCATGCAGATCATCGACGAGCTCGAGCCCCTCGCCCGCGGACCCTACGCCGGCGCCGTCGGCTACTTTGCCTACGGCGGGGAGGCCATGGATACCGCCATTGCCATCCGCACCCTCGTCGCCGCCGGCGGCCTGGCCCACGTCCAGGCCGGCGCCGGCATCGTGGCCGATTCCGTCCCCTCGAGTGAGTATGAGGAGACGCTCGCCAAGGCCCGTGCCCTGCTTCGCGTCGTGCAGATGGTCCCCGCCGCCGAGGGACCTCTGTAGTAACCATAGACACGGCAGTTATTTGCGACGTCGCCGCCGCCGGCACCGCCGCTCGGCGCCGCGCGGCGCCAGCTGTCGCGGCACAGACGCGCGTGGCGTCACAACGCGGAGTTCTCGCGCGTTTCACCCTTGACGTCGTCACGGGCGCGCTCCTAATGTGGGACGCCGTCAAGCCGAACTTGCGGGACCGCCCGGCGCGGCGTAGTTCTCCGGGCCATCCAAAGCGATCGACAAGGATCGAGCTTCCAGACCCGCCCGGGGGTCGCCCGCATGCGACCCACCGGGCGAACGCCCGTTCGACGGCTCGAGAAGTATCGCCACACAATCCCCTTCCGGACGGAGGGCTGCATGCACGTGCCAGTACGCCGCAGTGGGCCGTTCCTCTTCCTGCTCGGGCTGATGCTCGCGTCGTTTGCGAGTTCGGCGGCAGCGCAGGAAACGGGGAAGGTCGAGGGCCGGGTCACGAGTGACGCGGGGCAGCCGCTGGCCGGCGCCCAGGTCGTCGTGCTGGGCTCTCGGTTGGGCAACATCACCAACCAGGATGGCTACTACTTCATCAACAACATCCCCGCGGGTCTGCAGGACGTGCAGGCGCAGTACATCGGCTACCAGGCCGTGACCGTGCGTCAGCAGCGGGTGCTCGCGGGCCAGACCACGACCCTGAACTTCCGGCTCGCGCAGGGTGCCATCGCCATCGAGGCCATCTCGGTGGTGGGTGAGCGGGCGCCGCTGGTCCCCCGTGACCAGACGGGGTCCAAGAACATCGTGACGGGCGAGCAGCTCGACCAGCTCCCCGTGGACAACACCCGGCGCGTGGTGACGCTGCAGCCGGGCGTGGTGGAGTCCAACCGCTCCAAGGGCGTGTCGATCCGCGGCGGCCGGTCGGGTGAAGAGGCCGTGTACGTGGACGGCGTGCTCATCCGCAACTACAACGGCGGCCGCTCCGCCGGCGACTTCAACCTGCAGGTCGGCACGAACGCGCTCTCCGAGGCGGACGTGCTCACGGGCGGGTTCAGCGCGCAGTACGGCGAGGCGCAGTCGGGGATCATCAACTACGTGACCAAGACGGGCACCCGGCGCTGGACCGGCTCCGGGAGCGTGCAGACGGACGAGCTCTTCCCGAAGCAGTATTCCTCGGGCAGCAA
>JADGQX010000066.1 GCA_017881445.1 Gemmatimonadota bacterium
GATGCGCTGGGCGACGCCGGTGGCGCGGAGCGACGCCTCGAGGGCGACGCGCTCGGGCTCGCGCCCGGCGCCCGACAGGGCGCAGCACAGGGCCGCCACGGGTGCCTCCGGAGCGCCCGCCGCGGCGGCGGCGCGGCGGGTCAGGCCGACGAGGATGCTCACGCCCGCGGCCGGCTCGAGCACCTTCACTATGCCCGCCTCACCTTCAGCCCGCGCCAGGACGTGCCCGTCGGGTCCTGTGGCCACGGCGGTAGTCCGGGTGCCACCGCCGTCGATGCCGACGTAGAGGTCCATGCTAGGCTCGCGCGACCGCGGGTACGCCCCGGATGCGGCTGCTGAGGATGCCCAGTCCGACGGTGATGATCGAGCCGACCATGGTGAACCAGAGCGGATCGATCTTGAGGTACGCCGGGAAGCCGCCCCAGAAGTGACCCAGCAGCCACCAGAGGGTCATGGCGCTCATGGCGACGCTCATGCCCAGGATGGCGTCGAACTGCTGGGCGCGCTTGGAGATGAGCGCCAGCAGGAAGCCGCCGAGCAGGCCGCCGTAGGTAAAGGAGGCGATCTGCAGGGCGATGACGACGATGGGTGTGCCCTGCCCCACGAGGACGAAGGCGAGGCCGCCGAGCATCAGGCCGATGCCGGCGAGGAGCGAGAAACGGCGGCCGATCTTCATGAGGTGGGTGGCGTCGGTGTCGTGTCTGAGCGGCGCGTAGATGTCATGCGTGGCCGAGGAAGCCAGCGAGTTGATGGCGGACGCCTCGGATGACATGGCCACGGAGAAGATCCCGGCGATGATGACGCCGCCGACGCCCATGGGCAGGTAGTCGGAGCGCAGGAAGGTCGGCAGGACCTCGTCGGGGAACTTGAAGGGCGCGCCTTGATAGTGGGCGTAGAGCCCGAGGCCGACGACGAGGAAGAGCCCGAACTGGAAGATGATCCAGACGCCACTGGCGATGATGGCCTTCTGCGCGGCGCGCAGCGATGGCGCCGAGAGCTGGAGCTGTACGAAGAGCTGCTCCGTCCCCTGCGAGGCCATGGACAGGAATGCCCCGCCTATCAACCCGGTGAACAACCACTTGGTGGAGCCGAACCCGCCGGTCCAGTGCAGGATCTGCAGCTTGTGCCCGGGCTGCGCCGCGGCCACGACGCCGCCCCAGCCGCCCGGCACCAGCTTGAGCAGCAGGATGAGGCAGGCGAGCGAGCCGAAGAGGAAGACCGCCATCTGCAGCACGTCCACCCAGACCACCGCCCGCAATCCGCCGTAATAGGTGTAGATCAGGGTGACGCCGCCGGTGATGGCGATCGCCCAGAAGTAGGGCAGACCGGTAATGATCTTGATGGGGATGGCCGCGGCAAACATGCGCACGCTGGCGCCCAGGAAGCGCGTTACCAGGAAGGTGAGCGAGGTGAAGCGGCGCGCGCCCAGGCCGAAACGGGTCTGCAGCAGCTCGTAGGCGGTGGAGATCTCGCCCCGGAAGTAGGCCGGGAGCAGGAAGACCGCGATAGCGATGCGGCCGATGAGGTAGCCGAAGGTGAGCTGCACCATCCAGAGGTCGCCCGTGTAGGCCGTCGCCGGCACGCTGATGAAGGTCAGCACGCTGGTCTCGGTGGCGACGAGCGCGAAGGTGACCACCCACCAGGGCACGTTGCGGTCGGCCAGGAAGTAGTCGCGCGCGTCCTTCTGGCGGCGCCCGAGGTACGACCCCATCGCGGTGACGCCCACGATGTAGGCGACGACCAGCGCCATGTCGAAATAGTTGAAGGAGCCCATGATTCTCAGCGTTTTGGGGGGAACGTGCTCTGCCACGCTCGGCGCGTGGTCAGCGCTCCTGGGCGAGGCGAATGTTGCGGCCACCGGGCACACCGGGGCCGGCGCCACCAGGCGAGCCGTCGGGCGGATACTCGATTCCGAGCGAGCTGGTGGGGATGTGCTCGAAGGCGATCGGCTGCCCCTTCCTGCGCACCACGTACGCCTCCATGGCGAAGTACTCGGGCAGGCCGAGGCTGTCCACCGTGCGCGCCGTGCCGGTGTTGCGCTCCTCGACGCGCTGCCAGAACTCGCGGTCGTCGAGGCCCGGGAAGGGCGCCTTGTCCTTCTGGCTCTGGTGCTTGAAGATGGCCATGATCTTCTCCCGCAGCTCTTCCTCGCTCATGGGGACGAGGACATCGGCGTCCGCGACGGGCCACTCCTGCCAGGCGCCGCGGTAGTACCACACTTCCGGCGCCTCGCCCGAGTACTCGTCCAGCGCCCGGTGCACGGCCTCCAGGCACATGCGGTGGGTGCCGTGGGGGTCCGAGAGGTCGCCGGCGACGAAGATCAGCTCGGGCCGATGCTCCTCGAGCAGGTCGAGCACGATCTCGACGTCCCGGGGGCCGATCGGCTCCTTCTTCACCTTGCCGGTCTGGTAGAAGGGCAGGTTCAGAAAGCGCCCCTGCTGGCGGGCCATACCGAAGGTCTCGATGCCGCTGACGGCCTCGGCCTCGCGGATGATGCGCTTGAGCTGCTGCACAGCGGGCGCGTCCACCTCACCCGGCTCCTTGGTGGCGAGGAACGTGTCCACGTCCTCGAGCAGGCTCCGGATGTCGCCGGCGCCGGTCAGCTCGAACCCGCCCTCGAAGCGCCGGAGGAACTCGAGGTATCGTCGGACCTCGTGGTCGAAGACGGCAATGTTGCCCGAAGTCTGGTAGGCGACGACGAGGTCGTTCCCGTTCTGGTGCAGCTTGTGAAGCATGCCGCCCATGGAGATGACGTCGTCGTCGGGGTGGGGTGAGAAGACGACGATGCGCTTGTCCCGCGGCAGCTTGCTGCGCCCGCGGATCTTGGAGATGAGCGCGTTGAACACCTCGCCATTGAGGGGCCCGGCGCTGCCGTACTTCGTGATGAGGGACGAGAGGTGGTTCTCGCGGTAATCGCGAGTGTCGAGGCGCAGCACGGACTTCTGCGTGACCTCGCTGAGCCACACGACCGCCTGGATCTCCAGCTTGCGACCCCAGGTCACCTCCCCGACGACCCACGGCGTCCTGACCCGGGTGAGCTCCGCGGCGGCGGCGCCATCCAGGAACATGGTGGCGTTCGGGTGCTGCTGCAGGAACGTCGCGGCGACATCGGGGGTGGGATCCCCCTCCACCGCCTGCCGGACGATGGGCGCCTTGTGCTCGCCCGTGGCGATGAGCACGACCTCGCGGGCGTCCATGATGCTGGCGACGCCCATGGTGATCGCCTCGATCGGGACGGCCTCCTCACCGAAGAAGTCGCCGGCGGCGTCCTTCCGGGTGATGCTGTCGAGGGCGACCATGCGCGTGCGGCTGTCACGGCTGGAGCCCGGCTCGTTGAAGCCGATGTGGCCGGTCTTGCCGATGCCCAGGATCTGGTAGTCGATGCCGCCGGCCTCGCGGATCGCCTCCTCATAGCCCCGGCAGAACTCCTCGACGTCCTCGCGGGGGATGTCGCCGCGGGGGATGTGCACGTTCGCGGGCTTGATGTTCACGTGGTCGAAGAAGTTCTCCCACATGAAGCGGTGGTAGCTGTGGATGCTGTCCGGCCGCATGGGGAAGTACTCGTCGAGGTTGAAGCTCACGACCCCTGAGAAGTCGAGTCCTTCCTCGCGGTGCATCCGGATCAGGTGCTGGTAGATGCCGACGGGCGTGGAGCCGGTGGCCAGGCCGAGAACCGTATCCTGGCCCGCGGCCGAGTTGCTGCGGATCAAGTGCGCAATCCGGTTGGCCACCGCCAGCGCGATCTCGCCGTATTCCTCGGCGATCTGCGTCGGAATGCGTTCGCGCTGGCTGGCTGTCGCGTAAAGAGGCGTCGCAGTCGTATTGGACATATCCATCTCGTCAGGAGGCCGACTCGAGGGCTTCGCGGTCCGCCGTGGCGGCGGCGCCGCGCGCCTGTTCGGACTCGTCCGTCTGCCGCAGGTTGCGGGCGATCAGCAGGAACGCCGCAAGGCCGATGGCCAGGAGGATGAAGCCGAGTCCGGTATAGCCGAAAATGATCTTGCCAATGCCGAACAACGTGGAATAGATGGCGACGATGCCGGCGACCCAGTTGGTCCAGGCCAGCGCGCCGCCGGCGATCTTCTCGCGCTCGAAGCCGGCCAGGCGGGCGACACGCGCCCAGCCGGGCCCGCCCGGGCGGACGCGGCGGTAGAAGTCGATGAGCACCTGCTCGGGCTCCGGCTTGGTGGCGTACGTCACCGAGAGCCAGACGATGGTGGTGACGACCACGGTGACGAGCATGATGGCCGCGTCCTTGTTGGGATCGCCGGGCGCGAAATGCTGCGGCAGCGTGAGCTCGGCGATGGACGAGACCACGAGCGACGTGATCATGGCGCTGATCTCGGACCAGGCGTTGATGCGCCACCAGTACCAGCGCAGGATCAGGACGAGGCCGGTGCCGGCGCCGAGGGCCAGCAGGAAGCGCCAGGCCTGCTCGACCGAGTTGAGCTGCCAGGTCACCACGATGGAGGCGAGGAAGAGGAAGATGGTCGCCCAGCGCGAGACGGTGACGTAGTGCTTCTCGGTCTCGTTCTTCTTCAGGAAGCGCCTGTAGAAGTCGTTGACCAGGTAGCTCGCGCCCCAGTTGAGCTGCGTCGCCACCGTGGACATGTAAGCGGCGGCGAAGCCGGCGAGCATGAAGCCACGCCAGGGGGTGGGGAGCAGGTCGACGAAGGCGTGGACGTAGCCGCTTTCCTTGTCCACCAGGTTCGGGTAGAGGATGATCGTGGCCAGGCCGGTGACGATCCAGGGCCAGGGCCGGAGCGCGTAGTGCGCGACCTGGAAGGAGAGCGTGGCCAGCACGCCGTCCCGCTCCGTCTTGGCGGAGAAGATGCGCTGGGCCACGTAGCCGCCGCCGCCGGGCTCGGCGCCCGGATACCAGGCCGCCCACCACTGGACGGCCAGGAAGGTGAAGAGGGCGAGCAGCGGCATCCAGGCGTAGGCGTAAACGCCATCGGCGCCGACGTGGATGGGCAGCACGGAGAGCGCGGCCTTCTCGCTGCCGAAGTGCTTGATCAGCCCGAGCTTGAGCGCGTCGATGCCCCCGACCGCGTGCACGGCGAAGACCGCCAGCACGATGACGGCGGTCATCTTGATGACGAGCTGGACCAGGTCGGTCCAGAGCACCGCCCACATGCCGGCGGCGACCGAATAGGCCATGGTGATGACGAAGCAGATCCCCACGGCAATGTAGGGGTTCACGCCCAGTGAGATCGTGAGGATCTTGATCATCGCCCGCGTGACCCACCCGAGGATGATCAGGTTGACCGGGATGGCCAGGTAGAGGGCGCGGAAGCCGCGCAGCGCCGCGGCCGGCTTGCCGCTGTAGCGGATCTCCGCGAACTCGACGTCGGTCATGACGTGGGCGCGGCGCCAGAGGCGGGCGAAGAGGAAGACCGTGAGCGTGCCGCTGAAGACGAAGTTCCACCAGAGCCAGTTGCCGGCCACGCCGTGGCTGGCGACCAGGCCGGTCACGACCAGCGGCGTATCCGCGGCGAAGGTGGTGGCGACCATGGAGGCGCCGGCGAGCCACCACGGGACCTGTCGTCCCGAGATGAAGTACTCGTTCATGCTCTCGCCGCCACGGCGCGTGAAGTAGAAGCCGATCGCCGCCGTGAAGAGGAAGTAAGCGGCGACGATTGCCCAATCGAGAAGGGTGAGGGTCATGGCTCCGCCCGTCTTCGGGTTAGTCCGTGCGCGGGGTGCCCGGTCGGGGCACCGTCATCACTTCTGAACCGCCTTCTCCGGTCCGTCCCCTACAACCGCCTGCAGCACGGCGCCGGCGACGGCCCGGCGGAGGGGTACGATCTTCTGATTGTCGCGCGTGGGGTTCACGCGATTGGTCAACAGCACGACGAACAGCTGCCGTGACGGGTCCACCCAGATGCTGGTGCCGGTGAAGCCGGTATGGCCGAACGAGCGCGGCGAGAAGCCGTCCGGCACGACGCCGTCGCCGGGGGTGTCCCAGCCCAGCCCCCGGGTCGAGGCGGGGCCCTGCCGGGCGGTGAAGCCGTCGATCGTGCGGGCGTGCAGCACGCGGACACCGCCGTACTCGCCGCCGTTCAGCATCATCTGGGCGAAGACGGCCAGGTCGCGAGCCGAGGAGAACAGGCCGGCATGGCCGGAGACGCCGCCGATGGCGCACGCGTTCTCGTCGTGGACGATGCCGTGGATGTGCCTGTGTCGGTAGATCGTGTCGATCTCCGTGGGCGCGATGCGCGCGAGCAGCGGCGCATCCGGCCGGTACGGCGCCGTGCAGTCGGTATCCGCCGGGATGGGCGCAAGGGGGGCCAGCGGGTTGTAGCCCGTGTCGCGCATGTGCAGCGGCCCGTACACGCGGTCGCGCAGCAGCGCGTCCAGGGTCCGGCCGGTCAGCCGCTCGACGATGAGAGCCGTGAGGATGAGGTTGAAATCGCTGTAGACCGTCCGGGTGCCGGGCGCATACTCGAACGGGATCCGATCGATCCGGCGCAGATACCTTTCCCGGCCGCGGGCTTCCGTGTAGAGCGGCAGGAACGCGGGGAAGCCGGAGGTGTGCAGCAGGAGTTGCCGCACGGTCACGGCGTTCTTGCGCACATCGCCGCTCAGCTCGGGAAGATAGGAGGCGACCGTCCGGTCCAGGTCGAGCGTGCCGGCCTCCACCAGGAGCATGGCTGCGGTGGTGGTGCCGATCACCTTGGAGAGCGAGGCCAGGTCGTAGAGGGTCGAGTCGGTGGCGGCGCCGAAGCCCGGGCGGTAGTCGAGCCGGCCGTATCCCCGCAGCCGGACCAGCTTTCCCCGACGGCCGATGGCGACGGCGGCGCCGGGGGTGGCGTGGTCGGCAATGGCCGCCTCGATGATGGAATCGACCCGCGCCAGGCCGCCTGCGCTCATGCCCACGTCCTGGGGCCGCGCGAGCTCGGGCGAGCGGACCGCGCCGGCGGCGGACGGGGCCGGGGTACCGCCGGGGCCCGTCTCAATGGAGCGAGCCGGAGTGCAAGCCGCCAGCGTCAGCGAGGTGACGAGGAGGGCGGCGCTCCGCCGCCCGGTCACCGGCCGGCTCCGGCGGCAGTTCGTACCTCCACGCGCACGCCCCCGCCCAGCGGCAGGTTGGGCGGGATGGGGATCGGCAGGGTGCCGGTGATGGGTGCCAGGCCGGTCAGCCCGCGCACGGCGGCCCGCTGCATCACGTCCTCGGGGCCCCAGGCGAGCACGTAGGTGCCGACATCGGGGAACTGGGCGAGGATGTAGGGGTTGCCGAAGGAGGTCACGACCGTGGGCCGGCGGGCGGCGATGCGCTGGAGCATGGTCGCCACCTGGTCGGCCATGTAGATGGACCCCTTGCGGTCGCGCCAGCGGACGAAGGGGGAGAAGAAGACCACGTCGGCGTTGTCGGCGGCGGCGACCAGGGAATCGAGCACGCTCTGCGGCGTGCGCGTGTCGACGTAGCGCGCGGTCACGGAGCCCAGGCGCTGCCGCAGCTCCGACTGGAAGGTGCGGCCGTCGATGGGACTGTCGTCGTCGGAATAGACGATGCTGAGCACCTTGCGGCCCGGCTCCACGGGGAGCAGGTGGTCGCGGTCGCGGCCCACGGTGAGCCCCTTCTGCGCCGCCAGCTCCGCCACGGCCACGTGGGCGGGAATGCCGATGATCTGCGGGATCTGATCGAGGCTGACGTAGCGCTGGTGGTCGAGGCCGGCCCGGGCCTTGAACTCCAGGATCCGGCGCACGGACTGGTCCAGCCGGGCGGCCGGGATCCGTCCGGATGCCACGGCGCCGACCACGGCATCGATGACCTCGGGCACGTCGGGCGGCATGAGCAGCACGTCGGCGCCCGCGAGCACGGCGCGGATGGCGGCCTCGCCCGTCGAGTACTTGCTGGTGATGCCGGCCATGTCCAGGGCGTCCGTGTAGACCATGCCCTTGAAGCCGAGGTCGTCCCGGAGCAGCCCGGTGAGCAGCGCGGGCTGGAGGGTGGCCGGCACCGTGTCGCCGGTAAGGGCCGGGAACGCAATGTGGGCGCTCATGACCGAGGAGACGCCCGCCCTGATGGCGGCGCGGAAGGGCACCAGCTCGACCGAGTCCGCCCGCGCCCTGCTGATGCCCAGCACCGGCAGCCCGAGATGGGAATCCGTGGCCGCGTCCCCGTGGCCGGGGAAGTGCTTGGCCGTGGCGAAGAGGCCGTTCTCCTGCATGCCGCGCAGGTCCGCGGCGCCCAGGCGCGCCACCAGCTGGGGGTCGCCGCCGAAGCTCCTGGTGTTGATGATCGGGTTCGCGGGATTGATGTTGACGTCCACCACGGGGGCGAAGGCGACATCGATCCCCGCGGCACGCGATTCCAGCGCGGTGACGCGCCCCAGCTCGTAGGCGAGCTTCTCGTCCCCCGCGGCGCCGAACGCCATCAGCTGCGGGAATTCCGTGGCCTGGCCGAGCTGGATCAGGTAGGGCAACGCCCACCCGGCGCTCAGGCGCATGGCCGCACCGTGCTCGACATCGCTCGCAATCAGCAGCGGGACCCGCGCCATCCGCTGCATCGTGTTCACCTTCTGGGCGTGTTCCAGCGGCGCGCCCAGGGACATGACGATCCCGCCGATCTCCTGGTTCTGGATCAGCGCGCGCACGCGATCGAATTCGGGGGAGTTCACCGGCATGTAGTCGCCGAGCGACCAGGGCATGATCAGCTGCCCGGCCTTCTGGCGAACGGACAGGCTCGCCAGCGTCGAGTCGACCCAGTGGCGGTCGACCGCCGTGCCCAGCGACACCGGCCGCGGGGGCGCGGGAGGCTCCAGCTGCAGCGCCGGGGGCATGGCCACGGAGGCCGGGACCGGGTTGGGCGAGCGCGGCGCCTGCGCCGGCGCGCAGGCCGCCACGGCCGTCAGGAGGACCAGAGCCGAGCCGCGAACAGCTGCGCCGGCCAGGACGGAGGATAGTCGATGCATGTTCCCCTGACCGGAAGCGAGCGGGCGGAGCCCGACCACGTTCAAATGCCACTCGGGAGTGTTCATAGAGTCGAGAAAGCTACCCTGCGGCACGGCCTGCCGCAACGTTCGGCCTCCCCGGCGATGGGCCTCGCGACAGGGGTTTACGCACCCCCGGCGGCGGCGTGGAAACGGCGTCCGGAAGTGCCGTCAGGAACGGCCGCGACCCGCTCGCGGCTCGCCCAGCTCGGCCTCCGGCGCCCGCCCGGGCGACCGGCAGCAGCACGGGCTCCCCTTCCCTGCGTGGAACGAGCAGATTCCTGCTGGTCAATCTGGCGCCGGCGGGGGGGATGGCGGCAAGGGCGAACCGCGACGAACGGAGGCGGAGTGCGAATCGACAGGCTGGGAAGAGGGGTGCGGATCCTCGCGCTGGCAGCGGGCGCCTGCGTGCTGGGGCCAGGCGCGTGCGGGACGCCCGGGCGGACGCCGGCGCCGCGGGCTGCACCCGACCTGGGCGCGCTCGCAGGCGCCATCGCCGCGCGGGCGGAGGCGGAGGCACCCGGCACCATCGCGGTGAGCGTGATCGATCTGGCGAGCGACCGGCGGCTGGGCCTGCGCGACACCGTGTCGATGCACGCCGCCAGCACCATGAAGGTGCCGGTGCTGATCGAGCTGTTCCGGCAGGCGGAGGGCGGGCGTTTCTCGCTGGACGACTCCGTCCCCGTCCGGAACGAGTTCCGCAGCATCGCCGACGGGACGCGCTACACGCTCGACCCGGTGGACGACAGCGACAGCCTCGTTTACACGTGGGTGGGAGCGCGCCGCACGATCCGCGAGCTGGCCCGGCACATGATCGTGCGCTCCTCCAACCTCGCCACGAACCTGCTCATCGACCTGGTCACCCCTGACAGCGTACGCCGGACGCTGCACGCCATCGGCGCCGACGGCATGCACGTGCTGCGGGGCGTGGAGGACGGACCGGCGTTCCGCGCGGGGTTGAACAATACCACGACGGCGGATGGGCTCGCGCGTGCGCTGGAGGCCATCGCGCGCTGTCGCATCACCAGCCGGCGCGCGTGCGAGGAAATGGCCGACATCCTGGCGGCGCAGGAGTTCAACGAGATGATCCCGGCCGGGCTGCCGCCGGGCACGCGCGTGGCCCACAAGACGGGCTGGATCACCGGCATCCAGCACGACGGCGCCATCGTCTACCCGCCGGGCCGCGCCCCGTACGTCCTGGTGGTGCTCACGCGCGGGATCCGCGACACCACCCGGGCGGCGCGGGCCGGCGCGGACATCTCGCGCCTGGTGTGGAATGCGCTCGTGAAGCGCTGACGCGCCCGGCCTGCTGAGGGGGGGCAACACCGGTGGCAAGGGCTGGGCGCGCATTCACCCGCGCCCGGGCGCATCCGTGACGAGGGGGGGCAACATCAGGCGGGGCGGCCCGGGGCTACCTCTACCATCGGGGCCAGGCAGCGATCGTCGCGCCGCTACGTGCTCCGCGACGTCGTAGCCATCCTTGTGCGCGTGAACGAAGCCGAGCTGGTCGGCCTGAGCCTCGTCGGCCCGACTGTACTTCAGGAAGAGGAGCGCACCTGGTGGCGCGCCGTAGCGTGGCCGATCTCGTGGCCGACGACCGAGGCCAGCTCGGCCTCCGTGGTCATGAGCCCGAGCAGCCCGCGCGTCACGAAGATGTAGCCGCCGGGGAGGGCGACGTTGGGCGTGGGGTCGTCCACCACGCGGAAGGTCCAGGGCAGCTGGGGCCGCTCCGAGACGCGGGCGAGGGTCACGCCCACGCCCCAGTCACGGGGTTGCGAGAGCAGCCGCCCAGTGCGGCGGCGAAGGCGAGGGCGGCGAGTGCCCGGACGCGGAGCCTGCGGATGGTGCGGATCAACGTCGCCTACCTCCGTAGGGGGGTTCGGGGGCCGGCGCAGGGGAAGAACCGTGCCGGGCCGACGGGCCCGGCGGCGGCGGCGGCGCTCACTGCTCCAGGAGCGACGGAATGCTCACCTCGAGGGCCCGGGGATGCACGAGCACGTCATCCTCCCCGGGGAGCCGGACCTCGAGGGGCTGGTCCCGGATCGAGCGCCGGAAGCCCTTCCCCTCCAGCAGCCGGTATACGTAGATGCGACGGACGACGACCAGGACGACGGCCAGGGTGGGCACGGCCACGAGCAGGCCGACCATGCCCAGCAGGTGCCCCATGATGAGAACGCCCAGGATGGTGAGCACGGGCGGGAGCTGGACCTGGCGCTCCATGATCATGGGGCTCACGATGTTGCCCTCGATGAGATGCACGAGGACGCCCAGCCCCACCACGAGCATCGCCTTCACGAAGCCGCCCGACCCGGCCACGACGAGCGCGGGCAGCATGGTGGCGAAGAGACTGCCGAAGAAGGGGACGATGACCGCGGCGCCGGTGAAGACGCCGAAGGCGAGGGCGAAGGGCACGCCGAGCAGGACGAGCCCGAGATAGGTGAGCATGCCCAGGATGGTCATGGCCGAGAGCTGGCCGATGATGTACGCCCGGAGCGTGCGGCCGAGATCCGCCAGGATGTCGCGCACCAGCTCGCGATGGACGGGCGGCGCCAGCAGGATGAAGCCCTCGCGGTAGGTGGCGGGCCGCAGCGCCAGGTAGATCCCCATCACGAAGATACCGAAGATGCTGACGATGGCGTGAATGCCGCCGAAGACATACGGCACCATGCCGTGGAGGTAGCCGCCGATCTGCTGCAGCACCGCGCCGGCGTAGCTGCCCGTCCCCTGGTCGAGGGGCGCGAGCATCTGCCCGAGCGCCTTGTTGCGCCGGGACGCCTCGCGGATCTGCACTTCCCACTCCGCGATCCGGGTGGGGAGCGTGGTCACGAGCTGCTGGATCTGCTCCGTGACGGGGGGGATCAGCAGGATGACGATGCCCGCGAGCGCGGCGAGGGAGACCAGGACGGCAATGGCGAGACCGGCACCCCGGGGAACCGACAGCCGCCGCTGCAGCATGTCGGTGATGCCCCCGAGGTACAACGACAGCAGCAGGCCGATGAAGAAGAGGAGCAATACCTCGGCTATGCTGTAGAGAAACAGCAGCAGCAGCGCCGAAAAGATGGCCGCCGCCAGAACGCCGTATCCGCGGCGGCCCCTGCCCTTGTCAGCTCTGCTCGTCGAGCTCGACGTCAATCGCACCGTCCTCGTCCATCGAGCCCTGGGTCAGCTGCTTGCCGCCGGTGGTCGGGGCAGGCGGCTGCGCCGGGGCGCCGTTGCCGGCACCGAGCGCCTTGGTCGCCGCCTGGCCCGCCGGGAGCTGCACACCCATCGACGTCTTCAACTGCAGTAAGCGGGCCTCGACGGTGGCGTTCGAGCCGGCGCCCAGGCGCTGGAACTCCTGCTCCAGGGAGTCGCCGGCCGAAAGGGCCTCGGTCACCTCGGCGGAGGCGAGCGCCAGGCGCTCGCTTTCCTCGATCTTCTCGGCCATGCGGTCGAAGGTCTGGAAGGCCGACTGGTCGTTGAGGCCCGCCATGGTCTCGTGGATGCGCTTCTGGGCCATGGCGCGCTTCTGCTTGGCCACGAGCAGGTTCTTCTTGCGCTTGGCTTCCTCGATCTTGTCGTTCAGCTGGCGAAGCGACTCCTTGAGCTTCTCCGTCTCCGCCGCCTGCTTCTGCCAGGTGTCGTAGAGCGACTGGGCGCGCTCCGCGTGCTCCTGCTGGCGCATCAGGGCCTGCTTGGCCAGGTCGTCGCGGCCCTCCCGGATCGCGAGCATCGCGCGCTGCTCCCAGTCCGCCGCCTGCTTCTGCTCGTCCTCCACCTGCGCCTTGAGCTTGCGCTCGTCGGCGATGGCGACGGCGACCTCCTGCTTGGCCTTGTGGAGCTGCTCGCGCATGTCGAGCAGCACCTGGTTCAGCATCTTCTCCGGATTTTCGGCGCGGGCGATCGCGTCGTTGATATTGGACCGGAGCAGCTGGGACAGCCGCTGGAAAATGCCCATATCGTTCAGCCCTCGTGTGTGGGCGGGAGGAGCTTCGACAACCCGGCCCAATGGCTCGACGCGGCGAGAGTCATGCTCTCGTAGGAGTTGCGCAGCTCCTGGAAATCGAGCGTCTCCAGCTCGAGCGCATGCGACAGGATCAACTGGTCCTGCTCGATGCCGTAGCTGCCGTAGACGATATCGGTAGCGTTCAGCTCGAGCAGGTGACGGAAGAACGAGCCCAGGTGCGCGTCGTCCTCGTCCGCCGGCAGGATCATCACCTTGAGGCGCAGCAGCAGCAGCGGCGGCTCGACACGCACCACCACCGGCGCGGCCCCGTCCGCCGCAGGGATCATCCACGTCCCCTCGTCGACTTCCTCCGCCTCCACACCCATGCGGATGAAGTAGCTTTCGATGTCTTCGGTGGTCATCGGCATAACGCGGCTCTCCGGCTTGGTTGGGCTTTTCGGGCCCTACGCGACGGCAATGGCCGTGGTTTCGGGGGCCCGTCGCCAGCGCGCGTGAAAAGTATAGCCTCGGCCGTGCCCTCGCACCAAGGGAGACGGCAGGCACCGTCGAGCAGAACGGGCGACACCGCTCAGCGCGAGATCCCCGTCGGCGTCCGGCTCGGGCGGATGTGGACCAGCTTGCGGGCGCTGGGGCTGGCGGCCAGCCCGCCCTGGGCCGTCTCCCGATACGCCGTGGGCATGCGCCGGCCCACCTCGCCCATGATGTCGATGACCTCGTCGGCGGGGACGGGGAAGTCCAGGCCGGCCAGGGCCATCTCGGCCGCGGCCATGGCCTGCATGGCGGCGGAGGCGTTGCGGTAGATGCAGGGGATCTCGACCAGGCCGCCGATGGGGTCGCAGATGAGGCCGAGCATGCCCTGGAGCGCGAGGGCGACGGCGGTGGCGACCTGCTCCCCGGTGCCGCCGTTGAGCCAGGCGACGGCGGCTGCGCCCATGGCGGCGGCGGTGCCGGTCTCGGCCTGACAGCCGCCCTCGGCGCCGGAGAGCGAGGCGCGCTGGGCGACGACGCCGCCCACGCCGCCGGCGACCAGCATGGCGTCCACCAGCCGCTCCTCGTCCACCTCCATGAACTCACCGACGCTGATCAGGATGGCGGGCAGCACGCCGGCTGCGCCGGCGGTGGGTGCGGCCACGATCAGCCCCATGGCGGCATTGACCTCGAGGGTGGCGATGGCGCGGGCGAGGGTGGTGGTGACGCGGGGGCCCAGGATGCGGGGGCCGTTGTCCTGGAGGCGTTTGGCCCGGCCGCCCGTCAATCCGGAGGGGGAACGGACGTCGCCCTTGAGGCCCTCGTCGATGGCGTCGCGCATGACGTGGAGCGTGTGCCGGATGCGGGCGCGGATGGCGTCGGGCTCCACGCCGGTCTCCTTCGCCTCGGTGTCGAGGACGACCAGGGGCAGCGGCCGCCCGCTCTCCCGGGCGTCCGCGAGCAGCGACTCTATCGATCTATGCATGTGGCGACCTTTGCATTCCGGGCGTCACGGGTGACACGGCGACGGGGCGATGGGGCGCACCATCGAATCGGGAGACTCGCCAACCGCGCGTTCGCCGTGTCGCCGCGTCGCCGCGTCGGGCGTTCACGAGATCTTCTCAATGCGCCGGGCCCAGTGCAGCCAGGGGAAGGCGCGGATGGCCTGGATGGCCACGTCGGGAATGGGCTGATCGGCCTCGATGGTCATGAGCGCCTCCTCGAGGCGGCCGGTCCGGTCCACGCGCATGGTGGCGAGGTTCACGCCCTCGGTCGCGAGCAGGCCGGCAATGGCGGCGATGGTGCCGGGCCGATCGGTGGCGAGCAGCACGAGGGTATGGTAGCCGCCGCCGAGGGAGACGGGGAAGCCGTTCAGCTCGGTGACCTCGATGCGGCCGCCGCCGACCGAGGCGCCCCGCAGCGCGACCTTCTCCCCGGCGCGCTCGATCTCGAAGAGCGCCGTGTTCGGGTGCACGTCCTCGCCCAGATCCACGTCGTGGAACTCCCACTCCAGCCCCGCCGCGGTCGCCTGGTCATAGGCCTGGCGCAGGCGCAGGTCGTCCGGGGCGAGGCCGATCAGGCCGCCTACGATCGCGCGGTGGGTGCCATGGCCCTCGCCCGTGGCGGCAAACGAGCCGTGCAGCCTGATCAGGGCGTGGTCCGGCGTGCCGCCGGCGATGGCGCGGCCCATGAGCCCGAGCCGGCAGGCGCCGGCCGTGTGCGACGACGAGGGGCCGACCATGACGGGGCCGAGGATGTCGAAGAGGGAGACCATGGGGCGTCCTCAGGCTTCCGGGTCCGTGGCGGCCGATGGGGCGATGGGGCGATGGGGCGACACCAACACCCCGGCGATCTCCGAGGGGGCGGGCACATCGTGGGCCGTGGGGTCGCCGGCACGGCCGGACCAGCGCTCGACCAGGCGATTGAAGCGCTCCTTGATCCGGTCGAAGGTCAGGGCGACGACCCCTCCGCTGACCAGGCCGCTCAGGTGGTCGCTCATGCCCAGTCGCTCCGCGATCAGGCTCTGCATCGCGTTCTCGACGCCCGCGAAGACGAAGACCATGGTCAGGCCGACCAGCCCGAACACGGCGGTGCGCCGGATGGCCAGTGCGGGATCGAGCGCGCCGGAGAAGAACATGGCCACGGCGATGCCGGCAAGGATCACGAGGATGGAGAGATAGATGGCTCCGGCGTACCAGTTGAGGGCGCCGGGCCGGGTGTACGTGAGTAGCTGCAGCGCCTTGACGGCCGAGGCGATCACGAGGATGGAGGCGCCTGCCAGCAACCCCTCCAGCAGCCAGAAGACCCGCCGTCGGCCGGCCTCGTCAGCGACCCGATAGCCGCTGCGGAGGTTCGCCGCGGCGGACACCAGAATCGCCAGCTGCAGCACGATGAGGACCGGCACCGCTACTGCCCCGACCGCTCGGTAGTGCGGGAACGATGGCAGCAAGAGCGGCATGACGGCCGCCACCGCAAGGCACATTCCGAGTGTGATTCCCCAGACCAGCCGCGGCCGCAGCAGCGCCGCCCGCATTCCCAGAACGGCTCCGGCTGGCTGGATCCCCGCGCCGACCGCCAGTAGCCCCTCCGGCGACAGCTCAACGGGGAAGAGGGCGGAGAAGCGCAGCAGAGCGGCGCCGCATACCAGGAGGGCCCAGCCATGTACGACGTTGATGGCGCCGTCGACGAAGGGCGACACGTCCTCGAAGCCGGGCACGAGCCAGATCGACTGCGAGCCGACCCAGTAGGCCAGAAGTGCGAGGAAGAGGGCGAGCACCCGGCTCTCGCGGCTCGCCTGTGCGCGCCAGAGCAGAGCGAGCGCGAGGAATGAGGCCGCAAACGCGATGCTGGGTGCGAGCGCGATCTCCCCGGCGACGACCACGCCAGGAATCTCACCCGCCTGGAAGAGGAGGACGCCCTTGCGGACGTACAGAGCCTCCATCCCGACGGACGCCAGGGCGAGCGCGCTGACGCTGATGCGGAACGCCCACCCGGTCCGCCGTTCCACGCCTCTCACCCCACCGGCGCCAATCCCAGCATCTCGGCCAGGTAGCGGCCGGTGTGGGAGACGGGGTCGGCCGCGACCTCCTCGGGCGTGCCTTCGGCGACGATGGCGCCGCCGGCTGCCCCGCCCTCCGGTCCGAGGTCGATGATCCAGTCGGCGGTCTTGATGACCTCGAGGTTGTGCTCGATCACGATGACGGTATTGCCGCGGTCCACCAGGCGGTGCAGCACGTCCAGCAGGTAGCGGACGTCCTCGAAGTGGAGGCCGGTGGTGGGCTCGTCCAGGATGTAGACGGTGTTGCCGGTGTCGCGACGGGAAAGCTCGGTGGCGAGCTTCACGCGCTGAGCCTCCCCGCCCGAGAGCGTGGTGGCGGACTGGCCCAGGTGGATGTAGCCGAGGCCCACGTCGGAGAGCGTCTGCAGCTTGTGGCGGATGCTGGGGACGGCGTCGAAGAACTCGAGGGCCTCGTCCACGGTCATCTCGAGCACATCGGCAATGGTGCGGCCCTTGTAGAACGCCTCGAGCGTTTCGCGGTTGTAGCGCTTGCCGCGGCAGACGTCGCAGGGGACGTAGACGTCGGGCAGGAAGTGCATCTCGATCTTGACCAGCCCGTCGCCCTGGCAGGCCTCGCAGCGACCGCCCTTGACGTTGAAGGAGAACCGGCCCGGCGAGTAGCCGCGCATCTTGGACTCGGGCAGTTCGGCGAAGAGGGTGCGGATGGGCGTGAAGAGCCCGGTATAGGTGGCCGGGTTGGAGCGCGGGGTGCGGCCGATGGGCGACTGGTCGATGTCCACGACCTTGTCGATCAGCTCGATGCCGTCAATGCGGTCGTGAAGGCCGGGGAGCACGCGGCTGCGGTAGAGCGTGCGCGCCAGCGCCGCGTGCAGGGTGTCGTTGACGAGCGAGCTCTTGCCGGAGCCGCTCACGCCCGTGATCGCGGTGAAGGTGCCGAGCGGGAAGTGCACGTCCAGGTTGCGCAGGTTGTTCTCCCGGGCGCCGCGGAGCACGAGGTCGTGCCCGGGCTGGCGCGGGCGGCGGGTCTTGGGGACGGGGATCTCCCGGTCGCCGCGCAGGTAGGCGCCCGTCAGGGAGCGCTCGCTCTTGAGGATGTCCTCGATCGTGCCCGCCGCCACCACCTCGCCGCCGTGCCGGCCGGCGCGGGGGCCCAGGTCGATGATGTAGTCCGCGGCCATGATGGTCTCGCGGTCGTGCTCCACGACCAGCACGGTATTGCCGAGATCCCGGAGCTGGCGCAGCGTGCCGAGCAGGCGCTCGTTGTCGCGCTGGTGCAGCCCGATGGAGGGCTCGTCCAGGATGTAGAGCACGCCCACGAGGCGGGAGCCGATCTGGGTCGCCAGGCGGATGCGCTGCGCCTCCCCGCCCGAAAGCGATTCCGCGCTGCGGCCCAGCGTCAGGTACTCGAGGCCGACGTTCACGAGGAAGCTGAGGCGCTCCGTCACTTCCTTGAGGATCGGGCTGGCGAT
>JADGQX010000067.1 GCA_017881445.1 Gemmatimonadota bacterium
CGCCTCGCGCAGGTTCGCTTCACCCGCGGTCTGGGTACGCAGCTCGACGTGTCCGACGCCCAGATCGCGCTCATGACGGCCCGGACCAACCAGGCCCGCGCCACCAACGACCTCTACCTCGCCGCCGCCGGCGTGGAGCGCGCCGTGGGTCGGGCGCTCCCGCTCCCCGATGGCAGCGTGGTTCCCCAGACCAACCGGAATCGCTGATGATCGTGCCTGATAAGCTCATGCGCGCCGCCACCGTGACGGCGCTGCTTCTCACGGTAGCCTGCTCCGGTGCCTCCGGCGACGACGGCAACGCCGCGAAGGGCGGAGCCGGTGGACCGGGCGGGGGCGGCGGCCGCGGCAGCGCCATCACGCTGTCCTTGAGCGACATCGCTCCCGCACGGCGGCTGTCCATGGAAGAGGCCACGCCGGTCACGGGCAACCTCCGCCCGGTGGAGACCGTGGAGGTGCGGGCGCGGCTGGAGGGGGACCTCGCCAGCGTGTCCGCGCGCGAGGGGCAGCCGGTGCACGCAGGCGAGGTGCTCGCCCGCTTCGAGGACAGCCAGCAGGCCAGCTCCCTGCGCAGCGTGCAGGCGGCGGTCGCGTCGGCGAAGGTGGACCTGTCCACCGCGGAATGGAACCTGACCCAGACGCGCGAGCTGTTCCACCAGGGCGCCGTCGCGGAGCAGGTGCTCAAGACCGCGGAGCAGGGCTCGGCCGCGTCCGCGGCGCGCATGGCGGCGGCGGAGGCCGAGCTCCGGGCCGCGTCCCAGGTGCAGACCGACACGCGCGTGGTCGCGCCGGTCACCGGCATCGTGGAGAAGCGGGAAGCTGAGAACGGCGAGCACATCGCCCGCGGCACGCTCATGTTCACGGTCGTACGCAACGAGGTGCTGGAGCTTACCGCGGCCATTCCCGCGCGGCTCGCCAACGGCATCGTTCCCGGGCAGACCGTGCACTTCGACGTGGAAGGCAAGCCCAGGAACGGGAAGGTGGCACGCGTGAGTCCCACTATCGACCCGCTCTCCCGTTCCATCACGGTGTACGCGCAGGTCCTCAACCCGGGCGGCACCATCAAGGGCGGGACCTTCGCGACCGGCCGCGTGGTGCGGCGGGTGCTGCAGGATGCTCTCACCGTTCCCTCGGCGGCGGTTCGGCAGCGGCCGAACACCGGTTCTCCCTTCATCTACAAGGTCGCGAACGATCGGGTGGCGGAGGCCGACGTCACCCTGGGCGCAGCCGACGAGGCGCAGCAGCTGGTGGAGGTGCTCAGCGGGGTCCAGGACGGAGACCGCGTGATCGTCGGCAACGTGGGGATGCTCGGAAAGGGCATGCGCGTGCAGGTGCTCGGCGGCGAGACCGGCGGCCCCGGCGCCCCCGGCGGACGCAGGGGCGGGCGTCCGGGTCCCGGCGGAGCGACGTCGTCCTCCACGATCCAGCGTTAACGAGAAGGAGCCGGCGCCGTGTTCCTATCGGATGTCTCGATCAAGCGTCCCGTCTTCGCGACGATGATGATGCTGGCGCTCGTCGTCCTGGGCGTGACCGCGTACTTCAAGCTGGCCATCGACGAGTATCCCGACATCACCTACCCGACCGTCGTGGTACAGACCAGCTGGCCCGGCGCCTCCCCCGAGGTCATGGAGCGCGACGTGTCGCGCCCCCTCGAGGAGACGCTGAACACGGTGCAGGGCGTCAAGGAGATCACCTCCTCGTCGAGCGAAGGCGCCTCCATGGTCCGGGTGCAGTTCAACCTGGGCGTGGACGTCATGGCGGCGCAGCAGGATGTGCAGGCCAAGGTGGCGGCGATTCGCCGTTCGCTCCCGCGTGACATCCTCGACCCCGTGGTCCGGCACTTCGACCCGAACGACCGGCCCATCATGTCGCTGGCGGTGCAGAGCTCCGAGCGCTCGATCCGCGACCTGACCGACCTGGCCAACGAGGTGATCTCTCCCCGCATCGAGGCCACCGACGGCGTCGGTGAGGTGGACGTGGTGGGCGGCCGCGCGCGCCAGATCCGCGTGCAGGTGAACCCGGCCGCGCTCCAGTCGTACAACCTCACGCCGGACCAGGTGGCGGCGGCCCTCGACCGCGAGAACCAGGAGGTGCCGGCGGGCACCATCAAGCACGACGCCACGCAGCGGATGGTGCGGGTGCTGGGACGCATCAGCGAGCCGCGCGACTTCAGCAAGATCGTCGTCACCTCCCGCAACGGCGCTCCCGTGCGCGTGGCCGATGTCGCGACCGTGGTCGACGGCGAGGAGGACGCGCGCAGCGCCGCCTTCATGCGGGGCGTGCCCGCCGTCTCCATCGACATCCTCAAGGTCTCCGGCGCCAACACCGTGGAGGTGGCGGACGGCGTGCGGCAGAAGCTGCTCGACCTGCAGGGTCAGCTTCCCAGCGACGTCAGGGTCACGGTCATCCGCGACGACTCCGAGCGGATCCGCGAATCGGTCAACGACGTGAAGCTGACGCTCCTGCTGGGCGCGCTGCTCACGATCATGGTCATCTACCTGTTCCTGCGCTCCTGGCGCTCGACCGTCATCACGGGACTGACGCTGCCCGTCAGCATCATCAGCGCCTTCTTCACCCTCTGGGTCTTCAACTTCACGATCAACACCATGACGCTCATGGCGCTCTCCCTCGCCATCGGGCTTCTCATCGACGACGCCATCGTGGTGCGGGAGAACATCGTCCGCCACCTGGAGATGGGGAAGGACCACTTCCGTGCCGCCAAGGAGGGGACGAGCGAGATCGGACTCGCCGTATTCTCCACGACGCTGGCTGTCGTGGCCGTCTTCCTCCCCGTGGCCTTCATGGGCGGGCAGATCGGCAAGATCTTCCTGCAGTTCGGCGTCACGGTCGCCTTCGCGGTGCTGGTCTCGCTCTTCGTCTCCTTCACCCTCGACCCGATGCTCTCCTCCATCTGGCCCGACCCGGAGGTCGAGCACGGCGGCCGGGATGTCAAGCGGAAATACGGGCCGTTGCGCCGGGCGGTGCGCAAGTTCAACGACGGCTTCGAGAAGGTGGCCGAGCGCTACCCCGACTGGCTGCGCTGGAGCCTGCGCCACCGCTGGAAGGTGATGGGCGGGGCGGTCGCATCCATCGTCATCGCCTTCATCATCCTGCCCCGCCTGGGCTTCACCTGGGTGCCGGAGACGAACGGCGACGACTTCAGCGTCAGCTTCCGCACGCCCCCGGGCTCACGGCTGGAGTACTCCGTGGAGAAGGGGCAGCAGATCGCGAGCTTCCTGCAGCAGCAGCCGGACGTTGAGTTCACCTATCTCAGCGTGGGCGGAGGATTCCGCGGCACGGCCAACAACGGCTCGGTCTTCGTGCAGCTCTTCCCCAAGAACGACTCCCGGCGCAAGCACACGCTCTTCGCCCTCCAGAACGACCTGCGCGGCAAGCTGCGGCAGCTGCCGGGCGTGCGCCCCGTGATCCAGGGCTCCCATTCGATCTTCGGCGGTTACGGGCAGCCCATCGTGCTCAACGTGCAGGGTCCGGAGGCGACCCGCCTCCTGATCGCCGCCGACCAGGTGCTGCAGGCGATGAAGGGCATCCCCGGCGTGGCCGAGCCCAACTCCAGTGACGACGGCTCGCTGCCGGAGCTGGACGTGCGCGTCGACCGCGAGCAGGCGTGGGCCGCTGGCGTGGGCCTGGGCCAGGTGGCCGGCACGCTGCAGCCTCTCTTCCAGGGCCAGCGCGCCACCCAGTGGGAGGACCCGCTCGGCTACTCCCATGACGTGCTGGTCGTGTATCCCGACTCGTTCCGTACCTCGCCCACGGATGTGGCCAACATCCCCGTGCAGACCGGCTTCACCAACAACGACGGGTTGTATACCACAATCCCGCTCTCCCAGGTCGCGGAGGTGAGTCCGGGGGTCGGACCACAGCAGATCAACCGGCGGGCCCTCGAGCGCATGACCAGCATCTCCGCCGGCATCATCCCCGGCTACAAGATGAGCGACGTGGTCGCCCGCGTGCAGCTCGCCGTGGACAGCGTCGGCATGCCGCCGGGCTACCACACCGTCTTCACCGGCGACGTGCAGAACCTGGAAGAAACCAAGGGCTACGTGCTCTCGGCGCTCCTCCTCGCCGTGATCTTCATCTACCTGATCCTGGCTTCCCTCTTCGGCAGCTTCACCCAGCCGCTGGCCATCATGCTGGCCCTGCCGCTCTCCTTCATCGGCGTGGCGCTCGCGCTCCTGGTCACCAGGGGCAACCTCAACGTCATGAGCATGATCGGCATCATCATGCTCATGGGGCTCGTCACCAAGAACGGCATCCTGCTGGTGGACTTCACCAACCAGCAGCGGGCGAAGGGATTGTCCCGCACCGACGCCCTGCTCACCGCCGGGCGCATCCGCCTGCGGCCGATCATCATGACTACCGTCTCCATGATCTTCGGCATGCTCCCGCTTGCCTTCGCCCTGGGCCAGGGCGCCGATCAACGCGCACCCATGGCCCATGCGGTCATCGGCGGCCTGCTCACGTCCACCCTCCTCACCCTCTTCGTCGTGCCGGTCGTCTACACGCTCCTGGACGACCTGGGCGGGCTCCGGCACCGCTTTGGCCTGGGCGGTCACGGCGCCGTCCACGAGACCGAGACCGGCCCTGTCGCCGAGCCGGCCCTCGGCGACTGAGCCGCACCCGCCGCCGGGGCACTCGTCCCGGCGGCGGCACTCCCACGGCTCCTCCGGCGTATGGGGACGGACCGCTCTCCCCGTCGCAACCGAGACCGGAGCCGCTCCATGCGCCTTGCCGCCGCCACCGTGCTCGCCGCCGTCCTGGCCGCCTGCGCCACTCAGCCCGAAGGCCCACGGGCCAGCCCCGACGTCGGCCCCGCCGGCACCTCCTTCACGCTGGCCGCCGTCGATGGCCAGGCGCTCCCCGCCCTCGCCTACTTCGGCGTGGACGTCGCCATCCAGGCGACGAAGGGCGACCTCGCCCTCGCCGCCGACCACGGCTACACCCTCGGCCTCGAGTTCAACAGCCACTTCGCTTCCGGCAACCGCGACGTGCCCTTCACGCAGCAGGAGCAGGGCCGCTGGAGCGGGACAGGCAGCGACATCCTGCTGACGTCGACGTCCGGTTTGGCGCACAAGGTCATGCTGTCGGGGGACTCACTGCAGGTCGTGCTGACGGTTGCGGACGCCGATCCGCCCGACCGGGCGACAAAGAGCTACACATTTCGTCGTTTTCACTAGGGCGTGACGGTCGGCTTGGACTTCTTGACCGTGAGGCTGGCGGCGGCGTAGCTTGTTAGTGGGCCAAAGTTTCCCCCACGATCTACCGATCTCCGTCGAGCCGGGTGCCGGTGCCCTTCCAGTCGCTGAGTACGCGCATCGCGTTGCCTGCCGGGTTCTTCGCGCTCGTGAGCGTGGGCCTGCTGTCGTTCGTGATGGTGCGGATGCAGCGGGAGCAGATGCTGGGCGAGGTGGTGCGGGGCTCGGAGAGCATCGCGGAGACGATCCTGCTGAGCCTGGATCACGACATGCGCGTGAACCGGCGCGACGGGGTCAAGGAGCTGATCGAGGCGGTGGGGCGGCACGCGGGGATCGAAGGGATCCGGGTCTTCAACAAGGATGGCCGGATATCCTTCTCGTCGCGTGCGGCCGAGGTGGGGCGGACGGTGAGCACGAGTTCGGAAGCGTGCGTGCAGTGCCATGCCGGGGGAGCGCGGCCGGCGGCGGAGCTGGACCCGGAGCGCCGGTCGCGGATCTACACGGGAGCCGGGGGTGAGCGGCTGCTGGGCACGATCCACGTGATCCGGAACCGGGAGGGTTGCCAGGGGAGCGGGTGTCACGTGAGTGCCCGGGAGCAGCGGATCCTGGGGGTGCTGGATGTGACCATGTCGCTGGAGCCGGCGGAGAAGCGGCTGGCGGCATCGACGCGGGATGCGCTGCTGATCTCGCTGGCGGCGGCACTGTTCATCACGGCGGTGCTGTTCCTGATCATCCGTCAGGGCATCCGGAAGCCGATCAACCGCATGGTGGCGGCGACGCGGAGAGTGGCGGCGGGCGATGCCTCGCTGCCGGTGCCGCGTGGCGCGGCGCGCGAGATCGGCATCCTTGCGACGTCGGTGAACGAGATGATCGTGGAGCTGGCGCATTCGAGGCAGCGGGTGGAGGAGTGGGCGACGTCGCTGGAGGAGAAGGTGGCGGCGAAGGCGGAGCAGCTGCGGGAGGCGGAGTTCCAGGTCATCCAGGCGGAGAAGCTGGCGTCGGTGGGGCTGGTGGCGGCGGGAATCGCGCACGAGCTGAATAGCCCGCTGATGGCGATCCTCACCTTCGCGCACCTGGTGAAGTCGACGCTGCCGCCGGAGTCGCAGGCGCAGGAAGACGTGCGCATGATCGAGCGGGAGGCGAACCGCTGCGCGGCGATCATCCGGCAGCTGCTGGACTACTCGCGCAAGCAGGCGCAGGATCCGGAGACGCACCCGTGCGCGATCGCGCCTCTGGTGGCGGGGGCGCTGGAGCTGCTGAAGATCGAGCTGCAGAACAGCGGCGTGGCGGTCGAGGTGTCGCTGCCGATGTCACTGCCGGAGATCGAGGCGAACGAGGTCCAGCTGATGCAGGTGCTGGTGAACCTCATGTTGAATGCGGTGCAGGCCATGCCGGAAGGGGGTCAGCTGAGCGTGCGGGCGGAGGTAGTGTCGCAGCGCGCATACGTGCGCGAGCTGCCGCCGGGGGCGGGGGCCACACTGGTCAAGATCGTGGTGCGGGACAGCGGCACGGGGATCGCCCGGGAAAACCTGGCGAAGGTGTTCGATCCCTTCTTCACGACCAAGCCGGTGGGCAAGGGCTCAGGGCTCGGGCTCTCGGTGTCGCTGGGGCTGGTGCGGGGGTACCGCGGGACGATCCTGGTGGACAGCGACGGCGCCTCCTGGACGGAGTTCACGGTGCTGGTCCCGGTTTCCGAGCAACCCGCCCTGGTGGCGAGCGCATGAGCGACGAATCCGCCTGGAGCGAGCCGCCGCGCGTGCTGGCGGTGGACGACGAATCGGTCGTCTGCGAGAGCATCCGCCGGGTGCTCTCCCAGGAGGGGTACGAGGTCACGACGACGACATCCTCGCGCCAGGGGCTCGAGCTCGTGCGCAAGGAGGCCTTCGACCTGCTCCTGCTGGACATCAAGATGCCGGACGTGGACGGCATCCACTTTCTGCGGGAGACGCGGGCGGTCTCGCCCGAGACCGAGGTCATCATCGTCACGGGCTACGCCACCATCGAGACCGCCGTGGAGGCGATCAAGCTGGGCGCCTTCGACTACCTGGAGAAGCCCGTCAGCCCGCCCCAGCTCATCGTCGCCGCCGCGCGCGCCCTCGAGCGCAAGCGCCTCATCGATCTGACGCAGCGGCTGCGCTCCGAGCTGGAGACGCGCCATCGCATCGGCAACGTGATCTGCTCCTCGCCCAAGATGCGGGCGGTCATGCAGCTGGTGGCCAAGGTGGCGCCGGCCAACAGCACGGTGCTCGTCTCGGGCGAGACCGGCACGGGCAAGGACGTGATCGCCCGGGCGATCCACTACAACAGCCCGCGCAAGGACAAGCCGTTCGTGGTCGCGGACTGCGCGTCGCTGAGCGAGTCGCTGCTGGAGAGCGAACTCTTCGGCCACGTGCGTGGCGCCTTCACCGGCGCGGTCCGCGACCGCAAGGGGCTGACCGAGACTGCCCGCGGCGGTACCCTCTTCCTGGACGAGATCAGTACCATCTCGCCGCAGGTCCAGGGCAGTCTGCTCCGGCTCATCCAGGAGCACGAGATCCGCCCCGTCGGCTCGGACAAGGCCGTGTCGGTGGACGTGCGCGTCATCGCCGCCACCAACAAGGACCTGCAGGAGTTGGTGCGGGCGGGCACGTTCCGCGACGATCTCTTCTACCGCCTGAGCGTGGTGACCATCCGCATCCCGCCGCTGCGCGAGCGGCGGGAAGAGATCCCGCTGCTGGCCCACTTCTTCGTGAAACGCATCGCCGAGGAGCTGGGCAAGCCCATCGACCTCATCAGCCCCCAGGCCATGGCGCTCCTCGAGGGACACGACTGGCCCGGCAACGTACGCGAGCTCGAGAACCTCATGGAGCGGGCGGTCCTCCTCGCCGACGGGCGCGCCATCGGCCCCGAGGCCATCCCGCTCGGCGGGGGCGAGGATTCCGCCCCCTGGGACCACGTCCCCGACGACGCCCGCACCCTGGCCGACCAGAAGAAGGAGCTGCGCGCCGAGGCCGTGGACCGCCTGGAGCGACTGTTCGTGCTCAAGGCGCTGCGGCGATCCGAGTGGAGCGTCAGCGGCGCTGCCCGCGCCGTCGGCATGCAGCGCCCGAACTTCCATGCGCTCATGCGCAAGCACGGGATCACCAGTCCCAAGGGCATGGCCGGAGCCGAAGAGGAGGAGCCGCAGGAGGGCGCCGTCTGAGCCTCCGGAGTCAGGCTGAACGAGCTGTTCCCGGCCGGCGCCTTTCAGGAGCACCGCGCCGTAGACAAAAGTAGATTCTCTCACTCCAGAGATGCTGCCGTGGACCCGAAGCAGGGCACCACGCGCCGGCAAGGCCGACGCTCCTGGGCCGCAGGACTGCCCGACCGCAGCCCGCGCGGCCTTGTGGGCGTGCGTTTTTCTGCCGGGCTCCGCGGTCCCACGCCCCTGTATGCAATCCGGATACACCCCTCTCTCGCCGGGCACACTGGCACTTTTTCGCGTCGTGTCTGGCTTATTTGCGCGCCGTCCCCCGGCAACGGCCGGCGTGGCCGGCCGTTTCGTATATGGCGGGCATACAGAACGAGCGTACGGCAATTCGCACACAGTTATCGGGAGAATGCCATAACTCTTTGACTCATCACGTGTTCAGTCCACGGAATTTTCCGTTCACACTTCGGCATAGGCGTTGCCTTACCGGAGTGCACGAATCAGCGAAGGTACGGACCGAGAGTGCCGGTCCGATGCTGGAAGGGAGGATCCGGTGGCAAGGGTACACGAGGCAGGGTGCGTAGTGCTCCTCTCGGAGTCGGAGGCGGGACGCTCGCTGGCGGAGCGGCTCGCACCGGCGCCGGATCGTGTGCCGTGCTACCGCAGCATGGAAGAGCTGGTTCGTGGACAACCGCTGTCGTCGGTCGAGGTGCTCGTGGTTCAGACGCGTCAGGCTCCCAGGGGTGTTCTGCTGGTGGCGCTGGGGCGGATGAACGAGGAGTACCCGACGATGCAGAAGGTTGCGGTGATGGACGGGCCGCCTCCGCTCCCCGTCGCCGAGTACCTGACGGCCTGCGGAGTGGATCTGGTATGGGCGGGGACGGGCGAGGAGCGGATCGACGAGGTTGCCTCGATCGTGGACCGAATGCGTGAGCGGATGCCGTGGCTGGCCGGTAGGATCCCGGCGACGAGCGCGGCCTGAGCCGAGGAGAGAGTCAATGTATCCGTCCGAGAAGTATCAGCGGGTGATGGTCGTGGACGACGAGGAAGGGGTCCGGGTGAGCTGTGACCGTTTCCTTTCCGCGCGCGGCTTCGACGTCACGACGGTAGAGACGGGCGAGGGAGCGATCAACCGGCTGCGGAACGAGCCGATGGACGTGGTGGTGTCGGATCTCCGGATGCCCGGTCTGGATGGTCTCCAGCTGCTGGAGTGGGTGCACGAGCGGAAGCCGGAGACGCGCTTCATCCTGCTGACGGGGTACGGCAGCGAGGAGGTGGAGCGCAAGGCGCGGGAGCTGGGGGCGTTCGGCTACCTGAACAAGCCGATCAGCCCGGACGCGCTTTCGGCGCTGATCACGGCGGCCACGCAGCTCCAGAAGCAGGAGCAGGCGCGGGCGGTGGTCGCGGAAGTGGCGGCGGTGCCGGAGGTGGTGGAAGTCGCGCCGCTGGAAGTGGCGACGTCGCCCGAAGTGGAGACGGAGCCGCAGGGAGCCGCGAGGAGCGCGGCGGAGGTCATCGGTGGGCTGACCATGGCGCCGCTGCTGGGTCTGGCGTTCGTGATCTTCCTGCCGGTGATCGGTATCGGGGCTCTGCTGTGGGTGGTGGGAGAGGCGATCTGGAAGCGTGCTGCGCCGGCGCGGGCCTGACCGGCGAGAGCTTTGGGGGACGTGTGAAGCGAGGAATCGAAGGGCGCGGCTGGAGGCGCTGGTGGGAGCTGCTACCCCTGCTCCTGCTGCTCCCGCTCGGGGTCGCGCCCCGCCCGGTGGCCGCCCAGCAGGTGAGGCGACCGGGGGTCTGCGGGGAATGCCACCGGAACCTGGAGGCGTCGCGGGACCGGGCGCTGGGGCACGCGAAGGGGAGGGCGCTCACGTGCCAGAGCTGCCACCACCTGGGGTTCAGCAACGACCCCGCGACCATCGCGGCGCGGCGCGACCAGGTGTGCAAGGGCTGCCACGCGGAGCTGAAGCCGACGCACCGCGAGGTCACGAAAGCGGCGCCCTCGTGCAGCGGCTGCCACCGCATCCACGACGAGAAGCGGCTGCCGGACCCGGTGGCCGCCGCCGCGGTATCGCAGCGCTGCGCGTCCTGCCACACGACGCCGCACAAGCTGCACGCGGCCGTGACGAAGTCCGCGCCGCTGTGCACGGACTGCCATGCGGCGCACTCGGACCGGCCGCTGCGCGAGGCCGATGCCGCGCTCTCGCAGAAATGCGCGGCCTGCCATAAGGACGCGCACCCGTCGCACACGGGCGCGGCCGCACAGAAGCTGGCCAGCGCGTGCACGAGCTGCCACGGGGTGGACGGGCTCAAGCTGAAGACGGCCGCGCAGACGACGGCCGCCTGCACGAGCTGCCACAAGACCGTGCCGGCCGCGCACGCGGGGGTGCCGGCCACGGCGGTGGCCGCCGGGGGGATCCGGAAGGGCGCGCCCTCGTGCACGGACTGCCACGACTTCGGCAGGGACAGGGTGCTTCCGGCGGCCGGGGCATCGATCTCGGAGCGCTGCGGCGCCTGTCACACGGAAGCCATGCGGCAGTATCGCTCCGGCATGCACGCCAACGGACTGGCGACGCCGGTCCCCAACGGCGACCTGCCGACCTGCGTGAGCTGCCACCCGACGCACACGGGGCACGCGGCCACGCGGCAGGACGTCCGCATGGCGGCGACGTCGCGCTGCATCCAGTGCCATTCCGACGCGCGCCTGGCCAGGAAGTACGACTTCGCACGCACGGTCGGCGCCTCGTACTTGAAGGACTATCACGGCGCGACGCTGGAGTTCCGGGCCAAGCACCCGGCAGCGCCGGGGCAGCCGGCGGTCCTGACCTGCTCGGATTGTCACAGCGCCCATGCGGTGGCGCGCAACGAGAAGGCGGTGCTGGCCGCCGTCTGCCTGCGCTGTCACAAGGAAGGCGACGCCAAGCTGGCGGGGGCCTGGCTCGGGCATTCGCCCGCGGGGCTGGGCAACCGGCCGATCATCTGGCTGACGCGCCTGTTCTACTACGTGCTGATCCCCTTCGAGCTGATCGGCCTGACGCTGGTCATCCTCTTCCACCTGATCGACCAGCGGCGGAAGGGCGCCCGCCCGCTGCGGACGCACGGCATGAAGCGGCTGCGTGCGCGGCTGACCGGGAAGCCACTGCCGCCGGAGCCCACGGTCACGCGCTTCAGCCGACTGGAGCGGCTCGAGCACTTCCTGTCCATGAGCACGTTCATCCTGCTGGTGATCACGGGGCTGCCCCAGACCCGCCCCGACCTGTCCTTCGCACAGGGGATCATCGGCGTCTTCGGCGGCATCGCCGCCACGCGGCTGGTGCACCGCATCACGGGCACGCTCTTCGTGCTGCTGCTGGTTACGCACGTGCTGCGGGCGATCGTCCGGTCGCTGCGGACGAAGCGCCTGCCCGTGATGATCCCGACCCGGCAGGACTTCCCCGACACACTCCAGATGATGAAGCACTACGTGTGGGGCGCTCCCAAGCCCAAGACGGGAAAGTTCGACTCCTCCGAGAAATTCGAGTACTGGGGACTGTTCCTGGGCGGCACGCTCATGAGCGTGACGGGCCTGGCGCTGATCTTCCCGGAGCTGTTCACCCGCTTCGTTCCCGGTGTACTGCTGGCGACGTTCCGGGTCATGCACGGCCTCGAGGCGACCTTCGCGGTTTCGGTGGTCGCGCTATGGCACTCCTACGGGGTGATGCTGAGGCCGGAGGTATTCCCGCTGGACACGACGATCTTCACGGGGGAGATGTCCGTGGAGCGCCTGGAGGAGGAGCACGGGCTGGAGTACGAGCGGCTCTTCCCGGAGGCGGCGCAGAGCGAGGGCGACAATCCAGATGAACTGCTGGTGGCGGATTGACGCAAGGTGAAGTGAAAGGCGCACGATCAGGAGGGACCCACACAGTCGGTTGACCCACGAGCACGCCCGCGCCCCCGGGCGATCACGAACCAAACCGCGGTGTCGCGGATCGGAGGTAGGGCATGTCCTTTACCGTGGTGAAGGCGCAGCCTGGTGGCGAGCTACCCGGCGGCGAAGCTCTCACGTGGTCGGACGGCGGGCTCGGGCGCAGGGAGTTCCTGCGCCGCGCGTGCATCATCGCCGCCGGAGTGGTAGGCTTGCCCAGCTCGGCGGCGGCGAAGATGTACGAGGAGACGGTGGTGAAGGGGAAGAAGCCGTCGGTGATCTGGCTCCACTTCCAGGAATGCACGGGCTGCACGGAGTCGCTGCTGCGGGCGGAGCATCCGCCGCTGGACGACCTGCTGCTGGACCTGATCTCGCTGGATTATCACGAGACGCTGCTGGCGGCGGCGGGCAAGCAGGCCGAGGCTGCGCGCACGCAGGCGATGCGGGCGAACGCGGGCAAGTACATCCTGGTGGTGGAAGGCGCGATCCCGATGAAGGACAACGGGATCTACTGCAAGGTCGGAGGGAAGACGGCGGTCGAGATCCTGAACGAGTGCGCGGCCCAGGCGGGCGCGATCATCGCCATCGGCTCGTGCGCATCCTGGGGCGGCATCCCGTCCTCCGACCCGAATCCCACAGGAGCGGTGGGGGTGACGGGCGCGCTCAAAGGCAAGACGGTGGTCACCATCCCCGGCTGCCCGGCGAACCCGTACAACTTCCTGGGCACGGCGCTGCAGTTCGCGACCTTCGGCACACTGCCCGCGCTGGATTCCAAGGGTCGTCCGAAGTTCGCCTACGGCCGCACGATCCACGAGGACTGCCCGCGGCGTCCGCACTTCGACGCCGGCCGTTTCGCGTTGAAGTACGGCGACCAGGGCCACCGCGATGGCTGGTGCCTCTACCAGCTGGGCTGCAAGGGCCCGGTCACGCACGCCAACTGCTCGCTGCAGCCGTTCGGCGAGGTACCGGGGGCGTGGCCCATCGGCATCGGGCATCCCTGCTTCGGCTGCACGGAGCAGTTCGTGGGCTTCAGCATCGCCCAGAGCACGACCGTCCCCATCGAGAACCCGACCCCCTCGACGACCTTCGCCGCGGTGAATTCCGGCGGTGGCAAGATGGGCGTCGCGGCTGTGGGCGTAGGCGGCGCGATCCTGGGGGCGGTGGTCAGCGCGGGCTACAAGTTCTCCACGACCCTGGACGCGGAAGAGCCGTCCGCGGACGAGGAGGCGTGAGATGTCGCTTTCTCGACGCTCGCTGCTGAAGGGTCTGGCGACCGCGGGCGCCGGCATTGCCGGCCTCCCCGCCGCCGGCCAGGCCAAGGAGCTGAAACGCCGGCCGGACGATGCGGTGGGCCTGCTCTACGACGCCACGAAGTGCATCGGCTGCAAGGCGTGCATGACGGCGTGCCGGGAGGCGAACGGGCTCACGGCCGCCGAGCGCGATGGCAAGTGGTACGACCCGCAGTCGCTGAGCGGCAACGCCAAGAACGTGATCTCCTTCTACCGCGGTCCGAAGGGGGAGGAGTCGTTCATGAAGATGCAGTGCATGCACTGCGTCGACCCCGCCTGCGTGAGCGTGTGCATGCTCGGCGCGCTCAAGAAGGGCGACAAGGGGATCGTCACCTACGATGCCGACGCCTGCGTGGGCTGCCGCTACTGCCAGGTGGCGTGTCCGTTCAACGTGCCGGCGTTCGAGTGGGGCAAGGCCACGCCGAAGATCGTGAAGTGCGAGCTGTGCCGGGACCGGCTGGCGCAGGGCAAGATCCCGGCATGCGCCGAAGTCTGTCCGCGGCACGCGGTCATCTTCGGCAGCTACACGGAGCTGCTGGAGGAGGCTCACCGTCGCCTGGCCACGGAGCCGAAGAGATACGTCCCAAAGGTCTACGGGGAGAAAGACGGCGGCGGGACGCAGGTGCTGTATCTGACGGCTGCGGGAATCCCCTTCGAGAAGCTCGGCCTGCCGGCGCTGGGTGAGAAGTCGGTGCCTTCCCTGCCGGAGACCATCCAGCACACGATCTACAAGGGGTTCCTCGCCCCGGTGGTGCTCTACGGCGCCCTGGGCGCCGTGATCTTCCGCAACCGGCGAAAGAGCGCGGCCGGCGGAGAGGAGGGCGACGCATGAGCCACGCGACCGCGCCCGTCGGCGGGCGGATCCTGACGAAGCCAATGCTGGTGCTGCTGGGGCTGTTCGGCCTGGCCGCCGCCCTGCTGCTCTGGCGCTTCATCCAGGGCCTCGGTGCCGTGACGGCCATGAGCGACCGCTACCCCTGGGGTCTCTGGATCGCCTACGACGTCGTGACCGGGACCGCCCTGGCCTGCGGCGGCTACGCACTGGCGATCCTGATCTACATCCTGAACAAGGGCCGGTTCCACCCCCTGATCCGGTCGGCGATCCTGACCAGCGCCCTGGGCTACACGCTGGGAGGGTTCAGCGTGATCGTCGACCTGGGCCGGTTCTGGAACGTGTGGAAGGTGCCGACGCTGTTCTGGAAGTGGAACTTCAGCTCGATCCTGCTGGAAGTCGCGCTCTGCATCATGGCGTACATGTTCGTGCTGTGGATCGAGCTGGCGCCGGCCTTCCTGGAGGGGGCGAAGGCGGCGGGCAACCCGAAGCTGCGCCGCCTGGCGGAAAAGACGCTCGGCCCGCTGGAAAAGGCGATGCCGTTCATCGTGGCGCTGGGCCTGCTCCTGCCCACCATGCACCAGTCATCGCTGGGCAGTCTCATGATGCTGGCGGGCCAGAAGGTGCACCCGCTCTGGCAGACGCCGCTGCTGCCGCTGCTCTTCCTGATCTCGTGCATCTGCATGGGCTACGGCGTGGTGGTGCTGGAGTCGGCGCTCTCGAGCACGTACTTCGGGCTGCCACGCGAGACGCCGCTGCTGCGGCGCCTGGGGCGCGTGGTGGCGCCGCTGCTCGGCCTCTACCTGGTGCTCCGGCTGGGCGACCTGGCCATCCACGGCAAGCTCGGCCTGATCTTCACGTCCGGGTTCTTCAGCGTGCTCTTCCTGGCGGAGATGGCGCTGTTCGTGACGCCGATCGTGATGTTCTACACGGAGGCGAAGCCCAAGCTCGGGCAGCTCTTCCGGGGGGCCATGATGATCGTGCTGGCGGGCGCGCTCTACCGCTTCTCGACCTTCCTGGTCGCGTTCCGGCCGAGCAAGGGGTGGGTGTACTTCCCCTCGGTGGGCGAAACCCTGATCACGGTGGGTCTGATCGCGGGCGAGATCGCCGCCTACATCTTCGTGGTGAAGAAGTTCCCGATCCTGCAGTCCAGGCCGCGGCGGGCGACCGTCCGCCGGCTGGGCGCCGACGTCATCGACAGGCTACCGATTCCGTCCACGGCGCCCGCTTCGGGCGACTGACCGACTGAGGAGCAACCATGTCACAGCGCATAACAATCGATCCGATCACGCGCATCGAGGGTCACCTCCGGATTGACGTCGAGGTGGATGCCGGTCATGTGCGGAAGTCCTGGTCGTCCGGTCAGATGTGGCGCGGGATCGAGACGATCCTGAAGGGGCGCGACCCGCGCGACGCCTGGATGTTCGCGCAGCGGATCTGCGGTGTGTGCACCACGGTGCACGCCATCACGTCGGTGCGGGCGGTGGAAGACGCGCTCAACCTCGAGATCCCGCTGAACGCGCAGTATATCCGCAACCTGCTGCTGATCTCGCACGCGCTGCACGACCACATCGTGCACTTCTACCACCTGTCGGCGCTCGACTGGGTAGACGTGACCAAGGCGCTGCAGGCGGACCCGAAGAAGACGGCGCAACTGGCCGAATCCCTGTCGCCCTGGCCGAACAACAGCGCCCGGGAGATGGCGGCCGTGAAGGACCGTGTGGCCGGCCTGGTGAAGAGCGGTCAGCTCGGCATCTTCACCAATGGCTACTGGGGGCACCCGGCCATGAAGCTGGCGCCGGAAGTCAATCTCCTGGCCGTCGCCCACTACCTGCAGGCGCTGGAGTACCAGCGGCAGGCGAACAAGATCGTGGCCACGCTGGGCGGCAAGACGCCCAACATCCAGAACCTGGCGGTGGGCGGCGTCGCCAACGCCATCAACCTGGACAACCAGTCCGCCCTCAACATGGAGAAGCTGTACAACATCAAGCAGCTCTTCGACCAGGTGCGCGGCTTCATCCAGCAGGTGTACCTGCCGGACGTGATCGCCATCGGCGCCATGTACCCGGATTGGCTGGGCTACGGCGCGGGCGTGACCAACTACATGGCCGTGCCCGATCTGCCGCTGGATGGCAAGGCGACGAAGTTCGACCTGCCGGGCGGCACGATCATGGGCGGCGACCTGGCCACCATGCGCCCGATCCACGGCTGGAAGGACGACTACTTCCGGCAGAACGTGGAGGAGTCGGTGGCGCACGCCTGGTACAAGGGCGACTGGCAGAAGCACCCCTGGAAGGAGGACATGCCCGACCCGGACTACACCGACTTCCAGGCCGAGGGCAAATACTCGTGGGTGAAGGCGCCGCGCTTCCAGGGCAAGCCCATGCAGGTCGGTCCGCTGGCGCAGATGCTGGTGGGCTACGCCCAGGGGCACCCGCAGATCCGCTCGTACGTGGACGGCGCGCTCTCCCAGGCGGGGTCCATCGCGGGCGTGAAGCTGACACCGGCCGTGCTGCACTCGACGCTGGGCCGCCACCTGGCCCGGGCCGTGCGCGCGGCGTACCTGTCGGACATCGCCGACAAGCACTGGCACCTGCTGGTGGACAACATCGGCAAGGGCGACACCGCCGTCTGCAACGAGCCGGTGTTCCCCAAGGGGGAGGTGTCCGGCGTCGGCATGCACGAGGCGCCGCGGGGTGCGCTCTCGCACTGGGTAGTGATCGATGGCGGCGAGATCGCCAACTATCAGGCGGTGGTGCCCTCCACCTGGAACGCCGGGCCGCGGGACGCCGCGGGGCAGATCGGGCCGTACGAGGCCTCCCTCGTGGGCAACCCGGTGGCGGACCCGGAGCAGCCGCTCGAGGTGCTGCGCACCATCCACTCGTTCGATCCGTGCCTGGCCTGCGCCATCCATACGCAGGACGTGGAGGGCAAGGAGGTCGCCGTGGCCAACGTGAACGTGTTCAGCCCGGTGGCCTACGCGGCCTGCAAGACGGACGTATGCGCCTAGCGGTTCTCGGCATCGGCAACGTCCTGGTGGGCGACGACGGCTTCGGTCCGTACGTCGTCAAGACCTTCCAGGCGCGGTACGCGGTCGCGTCCAACGTGGACGTGGTCGATGCCGGGACCCCGGGCGGGGATCTCGTCCCGCTGCTCGCGGGCTACGATGCCGTGATCCTGGTGGACACCGTGCGGGCGGAGGCGGAGCCGGGGAGCATCCGGACGTATTCCGGGGAGGAGATCCTGAGCCACCCGCTCCCGTCCCGGACCAGCCCGCATTGACGGACGCGCTGTAGTAACCGTCCGCACCCGTGGCCGGATTGCCAGGCAGCCCGCTAAGAGTCACATCGGATATCGCTGCATT
>JADGQX010000068.1 GCA_017881445.1 Gemmatimonadota bacterium
GCGAGCGTTAGAGGCGTGGCAGCGTCTAGCCCTGCTCGACCCGTGCTCCAGCCACGCCGCGCTCGGGTTGATGAAGGCGTTAGCGGAGTCTGGGAACCGAGCCGCGGCAATCCGGCACGCGGCCGTCCATCGGCAAATGCTGAACGTGGAGCTCGACGCCGGGCCGGACCCCAAGGTGGAGGCGTTCGCGGAGGCGTTGCGGCAGGAAGGTGAGCCGCCGCCCGCCGCAAGGATGAGCGCGCCGTCGGGCGACGGCGCGCGGCCAGCCGGGCAACCGGAACCGGGGCGCGGACACCCCGGCCGTGACGCGCAGCCGTCAGTGGTACCGACGGCCACGGCGCCAATGCACGATACATCACCGGAGCGGGTCACAGACGCGGAGGTACAGGCCCGAGCGCCGCAGCCGGCGAGCGAGCCGGCGATGCTGCCTGCCAGCGGCACCCGCATGTCGCGGCGCACCCTCATCTGGACGACCGCGGCCGTCGCGATCGGAGTCGTCGGCGTGCTCGGCGGTGCCGTGGCGATCCTGCAGAACGTCTGGGACCGGCTGGAGCTGGCGCCGTTTGCGGGCGTCGCGCCCCTTTCTGTCGCGGTGCTCCCGTTCGAGAACCTGACGCCCCACGTCGGGGGCGATGACGTGGGGGATGTCATCGCGCAGCGGATCCTGGACGAGTTGTACTACGTCGAGGGGCTGAAGCTGGTATCGTTCAGGTCCTCCCGCTCCGTCCGAGGGCGAAACCTGAATACGCGGGAGATCGGGCGGCTTCTGGCGGCCAACTGGACCGTGGGCGGCACCTTCAGACTGACGGCCGACAGCGTCCATTTCTCCGTCGAGATGGCGAGCACGCGGGACGGCTTCCTGGTCTGGGATCGCCAGTACGACCGTCCGCGGCGGGCGATCCTGGACGTCCAGAAGGATGTCGCGCGGGAGGTTGCGACGTCGCTCGGCCACTTGCGGGCGATTGGGCCGCCGGCTCGAACGACGCCGGCCACCGCCGGCGGCGGTCAGCGCGCCGGCAGCGCGGCGACGGTCACGAGGTCGAAGTAGCCGTGGATCTTGCCGGCATCCCAGGCGGCGAGCAGGTCGTCCATCCGTTCCAGGAGCTGCGTGCTGGCGTAGCCGGGCACGCTCTGTGGCAGGCTGAAGCGGAAGACGCTGCGGATGACGACGGCGCGCGGGTCCCGTGGCAGCCGTCGCAGGTCGGTCATGAAGGCTCCCAGCTTGTCCTCTCGCGCCAGGTAGAACTCGACGTTGGAGGTGTAGTATGCCGTGACCGCCAGCCCCCGCTCGCGCAGGAAGTCCGCAATGGCGGGGAGCGCCACGGTACCTGCCAGATCGCCTACCACCGGGATAACCCGCCCCCGTGCCTCGAGCGTGCGGACGAGCTGGAAATCCTCCTCCCGCGCCAGGTAGCCGCGGCGGCGGCCGTCCAGGTCGCGCTCCAGCACCAGCTGGCGGAGCACGGGATAGTAGCTCTGCACGCCGCGGCTGAAGCTCTCGAAGCGCAGATCGAGCCCCGCCTTCGCGAAAGTCGTGTGAAAGCGCCGGATCGTCGCCAGGTCCGCGTCGCTCAGAGGGACGCCGTACGAGAGCACCGCGCGCCGGACGGCGGCCAGCGCCGAATCGAGCGTCGCGGGCTGCAGGGGGGTCGCATCCAGGTAGGCGACAATGCGCTCGATGTCCTCGTCGGCGCGATGCGTCGGCGGCAGCGGCCGGCCGAGCAATAGCGCCAGGTACTGCAGGCGATCGCGCGAGAGCTGGAACAGCGCGCGGAAGAGCAGCTGCTGCAACAGGTTGTCCCGCCGGATGTCCACGATGATCGCCAGCTCCGGCCGGATGGCGGCGATGTAGGTGAAGTTCTGGTCGGGTCCGACGCCCAGGTAGGCGCCGCCGTGGACGCCCAGCGCATCCAGCTTGCCGAGCACGTGCTGATAGGACGCCTCGTTGGAGATGAGATTGTCGGTGTCGAAGTAGCCGCCGGGCTCGGACAGGCGCGCGACGATGGCGGCGAAGCCGGTGTCCGGCCTCGCCGGGCGGCGCTCGGCGCCCACGGGGGACTGGGCGGCGAGGCCGAGGGCAAGGGCAAGGCCAAGGGCAGGGGCAAGGGCAAGGGCGCGGGGAAGGGCGCGCCCCCGGGCGCGCGGCGCGTCAGCGCTCATGGGTCTGCGACAGCGACTTGAAGTACTGCTCGACCAGCCGGCGGTAGCTGTCGGGCACCGCGCCGGACCCGGAGAGGAGGACCTCGTCGCGGCCGTCCTGGCGCAGCTCGCGGCGCAGGCCGAACTCGAGGCGCTTCAGCCCCTCGACGGCCGCCTCCTGGAGCTGCCGCAGCCCGGCGGGATCGCCGTAGGCGCGGGAGGTTCCGAGGGCGCGCAGGCGCTCGATGACGTCGTCCAGCTGGCGGGGATCGCGGCCCTGGGCGGCCAGCTCCTTCCGCAGCGCCTGGGCGTCCGCCAGGCGCTGGCGGGCCTCGGCCTGGAACTGCCTGGCGTCCGCGGGCGGAAGGCCGCCCGCTCGGGGACCGCCCGCGGCGGGCGGCGAAGCGTCGCCGGCGCTCTGGCGCATGCGCTCGCCCAGGGACTCCATGCCGCGCGCCAGCGCGGCAGCCCGGTCGAGGGTGCGCTGTCCCTGCTGGTCCTTGCCGGCGCCGGCGCCGGCGGCGGCGCGCGCGGCGTCCGCGAGCCGTCCGCGCAGGTCGTCGAGATTGGCGGTGATGTTCTGCTGGAGCCGATCGCCGTACGCCGCCGCGTCAGGGCCTTGCGCGAGCAGGCCGCGCGAGGCGCGGATCTTCTCCTTCAGGCGCTCGTCGCGGATCATACCGGCGGCCGACGCCAGCTTGCGGGCGCTCTCGCGATCGGAAGCCGTGGCGCCGGACGCCAGCCGGTCGAGGCTGCTCTCGAGGTCCTGGACGCCGGCCCCGAGCTGGTCCTCGCGCTCCTGCAGGCGACGCGTCCGGTCGGCAGGGGGGGCGGTCGCCCCGCCCGCCCCGAGTGCGGCGGCCTCGCCCGCAATGCGGTGCTGCTCCTGCGCCAGCTCGTCGGCGCGGCGGGCGGCGTCGGCCGCCGCCTGCGACAGCCGGTCGGTGCGGTTGCGCTCGAGCAGGCGGCGGGCGGCGTCCAGGCGGTCCTGCGCGGCCTGGGCGCCGGCGCCGGACGGGTCGGAGGCGGCTCGCCGCATGGCATCGGCCGCGTCGCGCAGCCGGCGCGCGCTCTCCTCGAGCTGCGGCTGCTGCGGGTTCTCGCGGGCGAGCCGCTCCAGCCGGCGGGCCTCCTCCTCCGCCTGCTGCGCCAGCTCGCGCTGGGCCTGCTGCGCGGCGGCGCCGGCGCCACCGGACCGGCCGCGCGCCAACTGGCGCTGCCGCTCCGCCGCCTGCTGCTGCCGGCGCGCCAAGTCCTGCAGGCGATCCACGGTGGCATCCAGCTCCGAGCGCGCCTGGTCCTCCTGGCTGCGCCGAACGGTCTCGTACTGGTTGCGCAGCTTGTCCTGCTCGAGCTCGAACAGGTCGGCCAGCTCACTCGCCTTCGGGCTGGCGCCGCCACCGCCCTCGGAGTCGTCCATGCTGACGCGGACGTCGCGGTACATGGCCTCCGCGCGCTGGAGCTGTTGCAGCGCCCGCTGCTCCGGGGGCAGCGCATCGGAGTCCCCGGCCGCGCGCAGCCGGTCCTCGGCGGCGCTCATCTCCGCCATGGCTCGCGGGAGCAGCGCGATGATGGCGGCGAGCGTGGAGTCGGCGTGCGCGAGGCCGCGGGCCTGCATCCGGTCGGCGAGCGTGCGGACCTGCTCGCGCAGGCGCTGCTGCGCCAGGGCGATCGTGGTCCGGTGCTGCTGTGCGTCCTTCGCGCTCAGACCCGCCCGGTCGCGGACGAGGTTGAAGGTCGCGGCGATGATCTGCTTCTCGCGCTCCGAGAGCTGGCCGTCCTCGGGGCCGCCCCCGCCGCCCGGCATGCCCCGCTCGTCCGCGGCCCGGTAGTCCTTGCGGAAGGGTCGGATCTGCAGGAAGTAGATGTCGCTGCTGGCGCGGCCGGCGGCCGCGGCCGCGGGACGTTTGTCGGCCGCCCGGGCATAGTAGGCGACGAGGTCGCCCGGCCGGAGTCCGAGCTCCTCGAGGTAGAGCGTGTGCCCGGCGGACACCTCCTTCAGCGGCGCGCGCTCGTCGCCCCGCGGCGCGTAGAGGCGGACCTGCTTCTCCGGGCCGCCGTTCACGCTGTACACCAGCTCCAGCAGGCCCACGCCGTAGTCGTCGTCGGCGCGCGCCTGGACGAAGACCTCCTCGACGGATGTGACCGCCTGGTCGCGCCCGGGCTTCTCGATGGCGACGGTGGGCGGCCGGTCGTCCAGCGCATCGATGGTGTACTGGGGCGAGCCCGTGACCGCGCGGCCGTCGGGGCCACGCAGCTCGAGGTGGTAGATGCCATCGCGGTCCACCGGCAGCGTGCCCGCGAGCGTGCCGTCCGTTTCCGCGACGAGCGGGAACGCACGACCGTCGCCCAGCACGATGCGGCCGGCGGGCGCCGGCCGCGTGGTCCAGACGCGCAGCCGGACCAGGGTGCCGCGCAGCGCCGCGACGTCGCCCGCGTCCTCCACCACGCGCGGCGGGAGCGCGGTGTAGGCCGGGAAGCGGTACTCCAGCTCGAGCTTGCGGGCGTAGGGCAGCTCCACCACGGCGACGTGGAAGACGCGGGAGCGCACTCCGCCTGCCTCCACCTGGTAGTCCGCGGGCGAGGCGAGGTCGAAGAGGATGGCCTGGAAGCCGGCGCTGTCGGCCGGCGCCGTCATGGGGATGCGATCGTAGGCTGCGCCGGCGCCGGTGCGGACAAGAAGGTCCACGCGACCGCTGGCGAAGCCGTGCAGGCGGGCGGTGATGGTCAGGTCGGCGCCGCGCGGCACGGTAGCGTCGCCGGGCTCGACGTCCACCCGGAAGGGCGTGGCCGCCTCGGCGCGCCGCCACGGCTCGACCAGTGCCAGCACGCCGTCGCGCAGTTGAGCCGGGCCCGCCGCCACCAGGAGGAGGAGCACGAGAGCCGACAGGGCCGGGATGGCCGTGGCGCTGCGCAGCCGGCGCCGCTCCACGCGCCGGCCGTCGTCCACGGCGTGCGCGCGGCTCACGGCATCCGCCGCCAGCCGGCGCTGGAGCTCGGGGGAGAGCGACTCGCTCCCGGTGGCCGCCGGGTCCAGCGCGCTGATGAGCGTCGCGTCCAGGGAAGGCTCTTGCTCCTCCAGGTAGAGCGCCATGCGCGCGTCGGTTGGACGTCGCAATTGGGGCCGGACGAGATACGCCACGGCGAGCCCGGCCACGAGCAGCGCGAGCACGGCGCGGAAGGCGGTGATGGCGCCCGGGCTGAAGGCGAGCCGTTGAACACCCCAGGCCCCGGCGATGGCCGCGGCCGTCCCAGCCGCCAGCACGATGGCTGCGCCGTGCAGTGCGAGGCGCATGCGCCAGCGCCGCCGCGCCGCCTTCACGATGCGCAGCAGCTCCGCCCGTGCGACCGTCGGCTCCGGGCTCATGCCTCTACCCCCCCGCCCCGTGACAGGCGATTCGAGACGAACGTCTCCGTGGCGAAGAGCGCGAATGCGCCCGCGAGCAGATACCACCAGACGCGCTGGCGCGCATCCCGCTCCGCGGGCGTCAGGTCCGGCTCCAGCGCCGGCCGCGCCGTGGCGGCCGGCGTGGTGACGGCGGCGGCCAGCTCCTGCGGATCGAGGGCGCTCAGATCCGATTCGGCCAGGTCAGGATTGGCCGCGATGACGCGTGCCGGACGCGCGTCGCCGTCGCGCAGCTCGTAGAAACCCGCCTCCCCCAGCGCCAGCGCGGGAGCCCCGGCGCCCGGACTCAGGCGGGTCCGGGCGCCGGAGGGCGCGATCACGGTGAGATCGCCCCGACCGGCGGGCAGGTCCGCGCCGCCGGCAGCTCGTGCGCCGCTGCCGTTGGGCGCGCCGTCGGTCCGGGCGTCGATCGGCTGGCGGGCCACGGTCGGGTCGATGACCTGGCCGACGGTGGCCGCCACGGGCGCGGGCGTCCATGCGGAGGCGTAGCGCACGAGCTGCTGTACGAAGGGCAGGAAGACCGGCTTCAGCGGGAAGTCGCTCCAACCGGCGTCGAAGCTCGACCCCCAGAGCAGCACCCGGCCGCGGGCGTAGCGTCGCTCGACCAGCGCGGCCACGCCGTCCTCGAAGCGGGCGAGCACGGCCCCGGAGTCGCCCGGCGCGATCGGCCGGCGGCGGTAGAAGCGCGCGTCGGCGAAGGTGCCGGCCCCGGGCGCGGCGAACGGCTCCAGGATCGGATGCCCGTACTCGAGCCGGCCGAGGGCCAGGCCGTCGGGCCCGCCGGCATCCGTGCTGGGGCCGATCGCGCTCGCCGGGATGCCCGGGATGCCGTCCGGCCGGCTCGCATCTCCCAGCAGGACCAGCAGGCCGCCGCCACGCGCCACCCAGTCGCGCAGCCGGCGGCCGGCCTCGCCGCCGGGGAAGGGCGCGTCGTCCAGCACGACGACGGCCGCTCCCTCGAGGTCGGCCGCGCGGAAGCGCGCCAGCTCCTGGCGGGAGACGCGGAAGCCGGGCGGCTCGCTGAAGGAGAGGGCGCGCTCCAGGTAGAGGCTGCGCCCGCCGCTGCCGCCATCGAGCACCAGCACGGGCAGCGCCTGTCCGGGGGCGAGCACGAAGCGGTAGGCGTCGTCGGCGGGCAGCGCATCCGGCGCCACTCGTACGGAGCCGCGCGTGTCGGGGTGCGCGAGGATGACGGGCGCGAAGGTGACGACGGTCGCGGCGCTGGGGGCGAGCGTCACGCGCCGCGTCTCCACGTCCCGCCCGTCCAGTTGCAGCGTGACGGCCAGGTCGCGGACCGGTGCGGCACCCGCGTTCGTCAGGCGTGCCGTGGCGGTGACCCGCTCGGCGCCGGGGACCGGCTCGCGCCGGAAGGTCACGCCGGTCACCGAGACGTTCGGGGCGGGACCCGCGCCGACCTGCAGCGGCGTCAGCCGCGCTCCGGGCGGGAGCCGCACCGGGTCCGCGGCGTCCCGGCCGATCTTCTGGAAGTCCGAGATCAACACCGCCTCCCGGCGCTCCAGGCGCGACGCGCCCAGGATGTCGGCGGCCAGCTTCAGCGCCGGGGCGTAGCGCGTGCGCTGCCAGCCCACCCGCAGCGTGTCGAGCACCGCCCGCACGGGCGCGGCGTCGGTGGTGGGCGGCACGGCCAGCGCCGCGCCCGCGTCGAACACGACGAGGCTGACGTGGTCGCCGGGCGCGAGGCCGCTCAGCACGCGCGAGGCGGCGGCGCGGGCGGCGGCCCAGCGTCCTGCGTACCCCATGCTGTACGACCGGTCCAGCAGCAGCACGACTTCGCGCGCACCGCCCGCCAGTCGCGGGGCGGCCGCGGAGCGGAGCAGCAGCGGCCGCGCGAACGCCGCGGCCAGCAGCACCAGGGCGAGGCAGCGCAGCAGCAGGAGCGCCAGGTGGCGGAGGCGACGACGTCGCACGGAGCGGTAGGGCAGCCGCTCCAGGAACATGAGGGAGGGGAAGGGGACGACCCGCTTGCGCTCGCGCTGCACCAGGTGGAGCAGCACGGGCACCGCCAGCGCGGCCAGGCCCAGCAGGAAGGCAGGTGCGAGGAACGCGAGCGGCATCAACGCACCCGCTGCAGCCGCTCGCGGGCGGCCAGCAAGGCGAACAGCGCCTGGTCCAGGGGGACGTCGGTACGCATGAGCGTGTAGTCGATGCGCTCGTCGCCCAGGCGGCGCGCCAGCTCGGCCACGTGTGCCTGGATCCGCTCGCGGTAGCGGGCCCGGGCGCGCTCGGGGAGCAGCGGCATGCGCGCGCCGCTCTCGAGGTCCTCCAGTGTCAGCTCGTCCTGGAAGGGGAAGTCGATCTCGGCAGGATCCAGCACGTGGAAGACGATGACGTCGCCGCCGCGGCCCCTGAGGGGAGCGACGGCCTCGACCACCGCCTCGGGCGGCTCGTAGAGGTCGGAGATCACGGCGACGATGCCGCGGCGCCGGACGCCGTCGGCCAGCCGGGCGAGGGCCGGACCGAGTCGCCCGGAGCGAGCCGGGCGCAGGCGGTCGAGAGCGTGCAGCACGGCGTCCACGTTGCGCGCCCCGGGCGGTACCTGCTCGATCAGCTCGTCGGCGAAGGCGCTCAGTCCCACGCGGTCGTGCTGGCGCGACGCGAACCAGACCAGCGTGGCGGCCAGGCAGCGGGCGTAGTCGAGCTTGGACACGCCGGCGCCGGCGCCGGCGTAGCCCATGGACGCCGACGCGTCCAGCGCCACCAGGAAATTGGCGTTCGTGTCCGCCTCGTACTGCTTCACGTAGTAGCGGTCGGTGCGGGCGTAGAGCCGCCAGTCGATGCGGCGGATGTCGTCGCCGGGCATGTACGGGCGCTGATCGGCAAAGTCGAGCGAGAGCCCGAGGTGCGGCGAGCGGTGCAGCCCGCTCATGAACCCGTCCACGACCGTGCGCGCCACCAGCTCGAGGTTGTCGATGCGGGCGAGCGCGGCCGGGTCGATGAAGCGGGCACCCGGTGCCCGGGACGAGATGCGCGGGCCCTGCGCGGGCATGGCGGCCTCAGAGCCCGGAGCGAGGGGCCGGCACCGTCGCCAGGAGCTGGTCCACGAGCGAGTCGGTGGTCACGTGCTGCGATTCCGCGTGGAAGTTCGTGAGGATGCGGTGGCGCAGCACCGGCCGGGCCAGCGCGCGCACGTCCTCGAAGCTCACGTGGTGCCGGCCCTGCGTCAGCGCCCGCGCCTTGGCGCCGAGCACCATGTACTGCGCCGCCCGCACGCTGACGCCGTAGGACACCCACTTGCGCACGAACTCGGGCGAGGCGCCTTCCGGGCCCGGGCGGGTCGCTCGCGCCAGCGCCACCGCGTAGCGCAGCACGGGCTCCGCCACGGGCAGCCGCCGCACCAGCCGCTGGAAGGCGACGAGGTCCGCCGCCGTCACCGCGTGCGTGAACACTGGCTCCTGCACCGACGTCGTCGAGCGAACCACCGCCAGCTCGTCGTCCTCCGGCATGTGCTCGATCACGATCTCGAACATGAAGCGGTCGAGCTGCGCTTCCGGCAGCGGGTACGTTCCCTCCAGCTCGATCGGGTTCTGCGTGGCGAAGACGAAGAAAGGCTCGTCCAGCGTGTAGGTGCGTCCCTGGATCGTGACGCGATGCTCCTGCATCGCCTCCAGCAGCGCCGACTGCGTCTTGGGCGGCGTGCGGTTGATCTCGTCCGCCAGCACGATGTTGGCAAAGATCGGCCCCGGCGCGAACACCATGGCCCGCCGGCCGGTGGCCGCGTCCTCCTGGATGATGTCGGTGCCGGTGATGTCCGACGGCATCAGGTCGGGCGTGAACTGGATGCGGCTGAAGCGCAGGTCCAGCACCTGGGCCAGCGTGTGGATCAGCAGCGTCTTGGCCAGCCCCGGCACGCCCACGAGAAGGCTGTTGCCCCCCACGAAGAGGGTCAGCAGCACCTGCTCGATGACATCGTCCTGGCCCACGATGACCTTGCGCAGCTCCGCGAGGATCTGCCGCCGCCCCTCGCGCAGCCGCTCGGCCAGCGCAACGTCGTCCTCCGTATCCAGCATCGCTCGCACCGTCGCCACGGACTACCTCCTGGGTGAATCAGCCATTCCGTCGAAGCCGAAGCGTCCCGGCTCGGCATGCGTCCGCCACATCCGGCCATGTCCTCAGGTTCGGGGGCGTCCGCATCATCCCACACCACATCCTACCGCCGAGTGCGCCGAGGACGCCGAGGAACGCCGAGTGAAAAGTGATGACATCACATACCGGATCATCGCGGCGGCGATCACGGTGCACAGGCGCCTCGGGCCAGGGCTCCTGGAATCCGCGTACGAGGCCTGCATGGTCAGCGAGCTGGCCCAGCGCGGATTGCACTTCGAGCGCCAGCGGCCGGTCAGCCTCGTGTACGGAGCCACACCGATCGAGTGCGTCTACCGCCTCGACCTGGTGGTCGAGGACCTGGTCATCGTGGAGCTGAAATCCGTTGCCAGATTGGACCCGGTCCACACAGCACAGATCCTGACGTACCTGAGGTTGTCCGGTCTGCACATCGGTTTGTTGATCAATTTCAACGTCCCCCTGTTGAAGGACGGGATCCGTCGGTTCGTATTGGATCTCCCGAATGACCCTCGGCGTCCTCGGCGTCCTCGGCGGTGAGATGTGGTTCCCGGGCGCCTGACCGCGCCTAATGCGTCATGGCGTACACGATGTAGTTGATGCCCAGCTTGTACGCCTCGTTGGTCAGGTCCATGCCGAACGTGCCCGTGTCCGACCACTCCCAGTACTCGCTGACGTCGTTGTTGTAGTCGACGATCGCCATCATGCGCCCGTGCGGGTCGTTGTTCTCGAACAGACCGTAGAACTCGGGCGTGTAGCGCCGGAACGTGGGCGCCACGGTGGGCAGCGCCTTCACGTCGAAGAACACGTGGAAGATCGGGTGGCTGACGTCGAGCCGGATGGGTCGGATGCCGGGCAGCACCCGCCCCAGCTGCACGAGGAAGTTCTCCCAGTCCTCGCCCCGGAAATCGTCGATGATGACGAACCCGCCCTTCAGCATGTAGTTGCGCATGCCCACCACCTCCTTGTCCGTCGGGCCCCAGAAGCCCGCCTCGCAGAAGTAGGTGATGGGGAACTCGTCCAGCTTTCCATCGTCGGCCGTGAAGATGTTGCTGGCATCCAGGTCCGGGACGATGCCGGTGACCTCCGCCAGGATGCGGGCCATGTGTCGCTCCGAGCGGGGATAGTCGTGCTCCCAGACCTGCAACCGGTCGCCGAAGAACTCGTAGTTGCCCCGCTCGTTGGCCGTGTAGCGGATGCGGGCCAGCGTGTAGCGTCCGTCGTAGGCGACGTTGGCGCCCTGCAGTGGCGCCGGCGTCTCCCGGGCGCCGGGCGCGGCCGGCGTCCCGGCGGAGGCGGTGCCGAGGGCGAGCGCCAGGGCGAGAACGAGGAGCAGGCGCGCGCCCATCATCGGCTCGCCCCGCGCGGCGCGTCCTGGATCCGCAGCAACAGCGACTGCGCCTTCTCGAAGCCCGGCGCCGCTTCCAGTGCGTGCAGCACCTCGCGGCGCGCGCCGGCGGCGTCGCCGGACTGGTAGAGGGCGAGGGCGAGCTGGTAGAGCGCCTCGGCGCGGTCCACGGGCGCGAGCGCGACCAGCGCCCGCCGCTCGCGCACGGCCTTGGGCCACTGAGCCAGACCGGCGTACAGAGTGGCCAGGCGGGTATGCAGGGCGGGGTCGTAGGGCCAGACGTAGAGCGCGCCCTCGAGCGTCGCGGCCGCGCCCGCCGCATCCCCGAGCCGCTCCTGCAGATCCGCCAGATGCAGCCGCTCGTCGTACGCGGTCTCCGCGTGTGCGACCAGCCGGCCGAGGTCGTGCGCCGCCAGGGCGGGCTGACCGCCCTTCTCGTGCAGCTCCGCCAGGCGGGCGTAGGCGTTGTCGGGACCGGCGTATTCGGGGAAGAGGGCGATGGCGCGCTCGAGCGCGGAGGCGGCGTCCGCGGTCCGGCCCTGCGCCGCCAGCTTCGCGGCGGCGTCCACCTCGGCGGCGTAGCGGTCGCTCAGCGCCGGGGCGAAGCGCTGGCGCAGCCAGCCGTCGAAGGCGCGGTCGAACGCCGCCGGGTCCAGGCCCAGTACGCGCTGGAAGGCCTGCCCCGTGCTGCTGCCGGCCTTGTAGGCGCTCAGCAGGTCGAGGATCGCCTTGAAGCCGTGCTCGTGCTCGATCTGCTCCACGACCAGCGACGCCTCGTAGTAGGCGTGAACGACCTCCTCCGGGTAGCTCGGGCGCACGATGGCGTCGTTGAGCCGGCTCGGGGGTGGCAGCCGCCCCTGCTTCAAGGCCAGCAGGAAGTCCGGCGTGGGTGCGAAGCCCCAGCCGGGGCGCGCGCGGCGCTCCTCGTACACGGCCAGCCCCTCCGTGAACCAGCGCGGCACGCGTGCGTCGGTCATGCCCAGGTGGAACACGTGCGCCACCTCGTGCCAGAGCGTGGACCCCCAGTTGAAGTCGCCGCGCTCGCGGCTGGCGGGGGAATCCATGGCGACGACGCGACCGAAGGTGACACCGAGCGCTCCCAGTCCCACGAGCCCGACGGTCCGGACGGAGAAATCCGAGTGACGTGGGTAGATCTCCAGGCGTACGGGCGCGGGCGGGCGGTAGCCGTAGCGCGCGGCCAGCTTCTCGTACGCTTCTTCCGCCAGCTCGCCGGCGTAGGGCGCCAGCAGCTCCGACTCGCCCGGGCTGATCACGATCTGGAAGTCGGCCGTGCGCGTCTCGCGGTAGCCCTTCAGCGCGTCCAGCAGGTCGAGCGTGTTCTTGTACCAGACGTTGTAAGGGTCGCGCCGGAACGCGCGCTCCAGCGCCGCGCGCCCGCCCGCGATGTCCCCGTCCCGCAACAGGTTGATGCCCAGAATGCCGAGCGCGGTTGCATTGCTGGTGTCGAGCGCCAGCGCGCGCCGCGCCAGCTCGACCGCGCCGCCGAAGCGGCGACCCTGCACGCCCAGCTGCGCCGCCGTGGTGAAGAACTCGGCATCGCGCGGATCGAGCGCGGCGGCGCGGCGCCAGGCGGCCTCGAGCCCGGGTGGGTCGCCGCCCAGGTAGCGGGTGGCGCCCAGGACGGCCAGGGCGTCCAGCGACGCCGGATCGACGGCCAGCGCGTCCGTCACCTCCCGCTCCGCGGCCGCGAAGTCCTCGCCCTCCAGGGCGAGGCGAGCCAGGAGCAGGTGGGCGGGCACCGAGTGGGGATTCGTGGCCAGCGCGCGCCGGGCGGCGTCGGCCGCGCCCGGGCGGCCGTCAAACTCCAGCACCCTCGCGAGCCCGACCAGCGCATCCGGCTGGCGGGGATTCAGCTCGAGCGCCTCCCGGAAGGACTGCTGCGCGTCCTCGCCGTTGTACTTCTCGAGGAACAGGTCGCCGGCGCGCACCCGCGGGAGGGGGTCCAGGGGATCCGCCGCCGCCGCCCGGTCGTACTGCCGGAGCGCGTCCTTGAAAAGCGGCGGATCGTCCTGGCCCAGGAAGCGCGCCGCGTCGCCGACGGCCACGAGCGAGCGGGCGTCGCGCGCGCCGGCGGCCTGGTCCAGCACGCGGCGGAAGCTGGCACGGGCGCTGTCGCGCGCGCCCCGGGCGCGCTGCAGCTTGCCGCGGTCCAGCTCGGCCACGAGCCGGTCCGAGGGGTGGCCGGCCAGGGCGAGCCGAAACGCCGAGTCGGCGGGCGCGCGCTGTCCGCGCGCCAGCAGCACCTCGCCCAGCGTGACGAGCAGCTCGGGCGAGGCGGCGGCGCGAGCGATGCGCTCCGCCTCCTCGTAGCGTCCGGCCTCGGCGAGGGCCCGCGCCTGCGTGCGCGCCCCCGCCGCCGCCGCGGGCGCCTGCCCCGCCGCCGCGGCCGCTACCCCGAGCAGCAGCGCCAGGGTGAGGCCCGCCCGCGCGCCCGCCCTCATGGCGCCCTCGCGCCGCCGCCCCGGATGGCGGCGTCGGTGCGCGCCAGCTCGAGCAGCAGCGGATCGAGCGCCGCCTCGTATGCGGCGGCGTCCATGGTCGGCTTGCGCGCCTCGAGCGCGGCGATCTTCTGCTGCAGCTCCCGGCGTCGCTCGAGCAGGGTGCGCAGGGCCGGGTCGGCGGCGGCGGCCGCAAGCGTGGGAGAGCCGGTCAGGACGAACGCCGCCGCCGCCAGGCGATCGGGCGCGGAGGAGTCCGGCGCCATGGTGGCGACGCCGTCGCCATCGCCATCGAGCTGGGCGTGCTCGGTCTGCAGCTCGCGCTCCTGCCGGTAGGCGCGCGCCACCTCGCGACGGGCGTACTCGAAGGCCTCGAGCAGCGAGATGCGGCCGTCCTTGTCGGTGTCCGCGCCATCGGCGCTCAGCGCCTGGACGAAGTAGCGGCCGAACACGGTCTCGTTGCGCTCGCCGGCGCCGCGCGTGGCCGTGATCACGATGCGCCCGGGTCGCGCGAGCGCGGCCACGAAGGCGCCGCTGGCGCTGGTGGTGTTCACGACCGCGACCTGGCGGCCATCGAGGCGCTCGAGCAGGTGAGCGAGCGCGCCGGCGGACAGGTCGGGACCGGGCAGGTTGAGCCGCGGCTCGCCATCGTCGCTGCCGTGCCCGATGAGCACGACGAGGACGCGGTCGCCGGGCCGCGAGCGGCGCGCCAGGTCGTCGATGGCCCGGGCGACGTTTTCGGTGGTGGAGCGCGCGCGGATCCGCTTCGGGTCGCGGGCCGGGTCTTCGGCCAGGAAGACGACGCTGGAGTCCGCGAGCCCGAGACGTCCATGGGCCGCGTCCACCAGGGCGGCGCCGTCGCGGTAGAAGGCGTCGGCGTAGGCCGGGTCGCCGCCGAGGCCGCTGACCACCAGGAGATGCGTCGCCTGGGCAGGGGCGGGCCCGGCCGCGGCTCCAAGGCCTGCCACGAACGCGGCAGCGGCGACGGCGCGGCGCATCAGGCCAGCCCCCGGGCGCGGCGCCAGCCCCATTCCGCCCCGGCCAGCAGAAGCAGGAGCAGGAAGACGGCCGGCAGGTCCCACAGCTCTTTCTCCTCGATGCGGCTGGTCCCGCTGCCGACGTAGCGGATGTCCTCCGGCAGGCGGTGCAGCTCCGCCGGCGTGTAGAAGCGGCCGCCGGTCTCGTCCGCGATGCGCCGGAGCAGGGGCTCGCGCATGGCCGCTCCGAAGTACTCCATGGTGCTGGGCGCCGCCGCCACGTAGGTGGTATCGGTGCCCAGCAGGCGGCCGCCGCGGCGGGCATCGAGCGCCACCTCGTAGAGCCCGGCGGCGCCGGGCGTGAAGGGCGTGCCGTAGCTGCCGTCGCGCTGCACCGTCCAGGGGAGCGACAGCTCCTGCCCGGCGCCGGCCGGGCCCCGCACGCGCGCCGTGACCTGTGCGTCGTCCACCGCCAGGAACGCGGAGTCGGCCACCTCCGCCTGCACGGTCACCGGCTGTCCCGGCTCGGCGCGGTCGGCGGCGACGACGGCCTGCACGGGAGTCGGCACGCCGTCCACCAGCGAGCGCAGGAGCTGGCGCCAGAAGGTCCGGTGCGTGGCGTCGTCCACGGGCATGGCGGCGTCCATGCGCCAGATCCAGGAGTCCTGGGGCGTGAACGCCAGTGCGCGGCCGCGGCCGTAGCGCTGGGCGGCCAGGACGACCTCGTCGTCCGCGAGCGAATCGCTCCGGCCGAGCAGCAGCGCGGAGGCGCCCGGCTTCACGCGCGTGACGCGGTTGACCACCGAGAGCGCCGGCAGCGTCTTCCAGCGCGCCACCGAGCTGTCCTCGGTGGGCGCGAGCTGGGTCACGGCGTGCGCACGCCCGGCCCGCGTCGGCTCGATCTTCACCGGCGTGAAGCGTCCCTCGGCGGCGCCCGGCGCCAGCTCCACCGGCAGGGCGTCGGCGAGGGGCGTGCCGGCGTAGCCGCCGGCGGCAAACGAGCGCCGGCCGCCGAGCATGAGCAGCCCGCCGCCGCGCTCGGCCACGAAATCCGCCATGAGCTGCAACTGCTCGTGGGTGAAGAAGCTCGCCTCGATGCTGCCGAGCACGATGGCGTCGTAGCGGAACAGCTCCTGGCGCGTGGTGGGGAAGCCGGCCACCAGCTCGTCGGCGCTGTCCACGTCCAGGCGCAGCAGCTTCCGGGGCGCGGTGCGCAGCAGCACCACGAGCCGCAGGTTGGGGTCGTCCGCCACGGCCCGCCGCAGGAACTTCACCTCGAAGCGCGGCTCCCCCTCCATGTAGAGAATCCGGGCCCGCCGGTCCGAGACCCGGACCAGCGCGGTCTGCTCGTTGTTCTGGGACACCACCTCGCCCGGCTGCGCCGGGATGCGGACGCGGTACCGGCGCGGACCCGCGGAGTCCGCCGGGAAGCGGACCCGCACGGGCGTGGGCTCGCCGTCCGGCGGGAGATCGACGTCCTGCTCCGCGACGATGCGGCCGCCGTCCTCGACGTAGAGCGGCACCCGCCGGCCGGCGAAGCCGGTCTGGGCGACGACGACGTCCACGACCAGCGCCGTGCCTCGCAGCACCGAGACGGGCGCATCCACGCGCTGAATCTCGATATCCCGCCGGAGCGCGCGCTGGCCCACCCCCACGGTGAAGACCGGCACGCGCGCGGCGCGCAGCGAAAGCAGCGGTGCGGCCAGCGACTCCCGGGCATCGTCCGCCCCGTCGCTGACCAGGACCACGCCCGCCAGCGGCACGCCCGCCAGCTCCTGGCGCACCTGGTCGAGCGCCGCACCGATCCGGGTGGAGGTGCCGGCATAGCCGAGCTGCCCGATATCGTCCACGCGCTCCGCGGCGGAGGAGAAGCGGAAGAAGCGCAGGCGGAAGCGCTGCGCCAGCGCGACCCGCAGCGCGGCCGTGTCGGCGCCGAGCGCGCGCGCCACGAACTCGGCCCGGGGCCGGCCGTCCTGGTCGGCCACGCGCATGCTGCGGGAGTCGTCAATCAGCACGGCGAGGAAGTTCTGCTGCGGCACGAGCGAGGACAGCACCAGCCGGGGTCGGGCCAGGCACAGCACCAGCAGCGCCAGCATGGCCGTGCGCAACGCGAGCAGGACCAGGCGGTCGGCTGGGCGCGCCTTGCCCTTCGCCCTGAGGTAGCTCCAGGTGGCGAGGGCGGCGGCGGCCAGCAGCGCAGCCGCGAGCCAGCCGGCGCGCCCCGAATCGAGGGCAAGCCTCCCCCGCTCGAAGACCACCGCGGGGTAGCGAAACAGGAAGGCGAAGAGCGAGTCGAACACTAAGTGTTAAGTCGCTTACGCGGCAGGCGGTTCCGAGGCCGTTACCGCCGGCGCGCCCCCTCTCCGAGCCCGCTCAGCGCCGCGGCCAGGCTGATGCTGAATCCCACCAGGCTGCCCAGCCAGCCGCCGGCGGGTCGGACGCCGAACGTGGCGGCGGAGAAGTGGATCACGAAGCCGACCCGATGGTGGAGTCGCAGGACGACGGCGAACAGCAGCAGCAGGCCGAGAAGGGCAGCGCCGGCGGAAAGCGCCGCGCGCAGCCGGTGGTGGCCGGCGCCGCGTATGCCGAAATGCGCGAGGAGAATGGCGAGCGCGGTCGCGGGCACGAGCCAGAGCGCGCCGCCGATGCGGGGGCCGGACAGCGTCACGGACGCGCCGAAGACCCGGAGCAGCCGCACGTAGGGGAGGAAGAAGCAGCCGGCCGCGATCAGCGCGCCGAGCGGGCGCAGCAGGCCGGCGGCCGCGGCCGCGCGGCGTCGTCTGAGTTCCATGGGTCTCCTCCGAGCCGAACATGCGGTCGCGGCTCAGGCCAGCCGCATCCGCCTGAGCAGCGCCGTGAACCTGGGGTGGGAGTGCAGGGCGGTGAAGAGGAACGAGCCCTTGATGCCGTAGACGGCGCCGGCTCTCTCGCGGCAGGCGCGCGCCTGCAGGCGGCGACGTCGTCCTTCAAGGACATCGAGCTGGCCGGCCGCGCCGGCTGGGACGCCAGGATCACCGGCTGCCTGGAGATGCCGGGGCTGGGCGGCATGGGCTACCACTACGCGAACACGGCGCTGATCGACGGTGTTCCGCAGGAGTTCGCGCCCGAGCTGCTGGTGTACGAGCCGCAGAAGAACGGCAGCCTGCGGTTCGTCGCGGTCGAGTACATCGTGCCCTTCACGATCGTCCCCTCCACCGCGCAGGCCCCGGCGCTGCACGGCATCCCGTTCCACCAGAACTTCGGCTTCGGGCTCTGGGTACTGCACGCCTGGATCGGGAAGCACAACCCCGCCGGCACGTTCGCCGACTGGAACCCCAACGTCT
>JADGQX010000069.1 GCA_017881445.1 Gemmatimonadota bacterium
GGCGCTCACCCTGGCCTGGATCGGATTGGTGGAGGCGCAAAGCGGCCATCTGGGCTTGGCGCAACAGAGCTTCGAGCGTGCCTTGGCGATCAGCCGGGCGACTCGCGACCCGCACGGCATCGTTTTCGCGTTGCTGGATCTCGGGGCGTTGACTCGCGAGGCCGGCCATTCCGAACTGGCGCACAAGCTGCTCTTGCAGGCGCGACGAACCGCGGAGAGCCTGGGCGACCACCTGACCGACTGTCATTTGTCGCTACAAATCGGCGACTGCCTGCTGGCCCAAGCGGACTACGACGCGGCCGAGAGGGAAATCCGGGCGGCACGCGACATTGCCCAGAAGTTTGGCGCCCGTCGCTTGGTTGCCGAGTCCGATCGTGGGCTCGCCGAGATTGCACTGGCGCGCGGGGATTTTCTGGCAGCCCGCGATCATGCGGCAGCCGCCGCAGGGGAAGCCGAGAAGATGGGTGCCGCACCTCTTGTGGGCACTGCCTTGCGCATTCTGGGCGCCGCTTTGGCGTCAGGTGCTCCCGGCGACAGCGATCGCGGCGGTCCTCGCGAGGTCTTCGACCGCGCCGTCGAGATGCTCGGTTCGTCGGGCGCCGAGCTGGAGCTGCCCACCGACGGGCGCAAACACAAGCTGGCGCTGGAGCGCCTGGGCGATGTGACCGCGAGGGCGCGCTGGCACGACGGCGCCCTGGAGCTGCGGCGCGATTTCGCGGGCGGCATCCGGGTGGAGGAGACGTTCGAGCGGGGCCCCGGCTCACCGCGGCTCATGGTGCTGACGAAGATCAGTGGCTCGGGTCCGCGGGACATGGAGCTGCGCCGGGTCTACGACCTGGCGTCGGAAACGGGCCCGGCAGCGGCGCCTCAGCGCCCGTAGGCGGGTGCGCAGCCCGCCCGACACGAGAGGCATCTACGCGGACCGGGACCTTGGCGGACAGTCCTGACGCGCTCCCGGCGGACCCGCGGGAGGCGGCCGACGAGATCGAGCTGGCGCGCCGCGCCCGCGACGGGGATGCGGCGGCCTTCGGCCAGCTGGTCGCCCGGCTGATGAAGCCGGCGTTCGTCGTCGCCTATCGCCTGCTGGGCAACCGGGAGGACGCGCAGGACCTGGTGCAGGAGGCGTTCGGGCGGGCGTACCGGAAACTCGGCTCTTTCGAGCCCGGACGGGAGTTCCGCCCGTGGTTCTTCCGGATCCTGGTGCGCAGCGGGCTGAACGCGCGGGAGTCGGCGCAGCTGCGCCGCACCGATGAGCTGCCCGAGGATGCGCGTTCTCCGGGCGAGGGACCGGAGCTGGCGGCCGAGCGGGCGGAGCTGCGGGCGCGGATCCGTTCGGCGCTCGCCGCGCTGCCGCCGCGGCAGCGACTGCTGGTGGAGCTGGTGGACCTGGAGGGGTTCGCACCCGCGGATGTAGCCGAGATGCTGGAGATCGCCGGCGCGACCGCGCGCTGGCACCTCCATATGGCCCGGGGCGCGTTGAGGACGATCCTCGCCGCGTACGAGCCCGGGAGGGAAGGAGAGCCATGAACGATCGGGAGGAACGGCCCGATCCTGCCATCGGTGATGCGCTGCGCGACGCGCTGGGCCCGGTTCCCCTGGAGCGGGTGGACTGGGCGGCGCTGCACGCGGCCGTCATGGCGGAGGTCGGCGGCCGGGGCGGCCGGGGCGGCCGCTCCGCGGGAACGGCGCCGCACGCCTGGTGGCAGTTCGCGGAGCGCTGGGCGCACGTGGTGCTGCCGCTCGCGGCCGCGGCCTCGCTCGCCTTCCTGCTCGGCATCGCCCATTCCCGGAGCGGGAGCGAGACGACGGAGACCGCGGCGAGCAGCCGCTCCCCGAGCGAGGAGACGACACTTTACGCGGCCATCGGCGACGAGCAGGCCCAGACCAGCCTGATGGACGAGGTGCTGAGCTCGGGTGCCGGCGAGTGGCTCTTCAACGTGAGAGCGGAGAACTGATGCGCACTGCGACGACGACCCCGGGCGATCCGGGCGTGCCTCCCCTGCGGCAGCCCGGAGCGGTTTCGGGCGGACTGATCGCGGTGATCGTGCTGCTGCTCATCGCGGTCGCGGGAGTGACCGCGGGGGTCCTGCTCGACCGGACGGTGCTGCGGCCGCGGGCGCGAGCGGCGTGGGTGGCGGGGCGCGGCTTTGCGCCGCGCATGATGACCACGGCCGACCGGCAGCGGCGCCAGGACGCGCTGGCCCAGGCCCTGGGCCTGAGCGGGCGCCAGCGGGTGCAGGTCGACTCCATCATGCGCGACGACATGGAGAAGTTCCGGGCGCTGCAGGAGCAGATGCGCCCGAGAATGGACTCCCAGTTCAGGGCCAGCCGGGAGGCGCTGCAGCGGGTGCTCACGCCCGAGCAGTTCCGGAAGCTGGAGAGCATGCGACCGCCCGGCCGGCGCAGGCTGGCTCCGGGAGCGGCGGGTCCCGGTGGCTTCGGTGGGCCGCCGCCGCGCTGATCACGATTCCATTGTCCAACCGACAGGAGGAAGACATGCGACGTTCGGTCCCGATGTTTCTCGCGCTGATGGCCCTGGCCGCGCCGGCCGGAGTGCGCGCCCAGCTCCCGGGCGGAGGCATGCCCGGCATGCGCATGGGCGCCGGCATGCCGGGCATGCGCCCGGCCGAGTTCCTGCTCGCCCGCACCGCCCAGCTGCAGCTCACGGACGCCCAGGTCGTGCGACTGGCGGCCATCGCGCGGCGGGGCGAGGCCGAGCGGCAGGCGCTGCGGGCGGGCCTCGATTCCATGCGCACGGCCCGGCGCCCGGGGGCACCGGCCGATTCCATGCGCCGGGCGCCGCGCGGGCCCCTCATGCCGGCCGGCGCGGACATGCAGCGGCTGCGTGAGCGCCGCCACGCGGAGTTCAAGGACGCCATCACCGTCCTCACGCCCGACCAGCAGGCGACGTTGTGGGAGACCCTCAGCGCAGGGCGGGGCGGGCCGGTGCGTGCCGCGGGCTTCCAGCGCATGGGAACCCCCGGCGCGGGCGGGCGTGGCGGCGTCGTGAGACCGCGCCGGCCGTTCCCGGGTGGCGGTCCGACCGCGGACGGCGGTTTCTGAGGCGCGCGGATCCGGACGGAGCCGCGTCGCCATGACGAATGAAAAGCGGGCACCTCCTGTTCTCGGAGGTGCCCGCAACTTCATTCGGGCGCAGCGGTCAGCCCGTCGCGGCCGGAGCCTTCCGCGGCGGCTCGACCGGCAAGGGAGCCGGGGCGGCCGGGGTGGACGATGCGGTATCCATGGCCAGGATCTGACCCTGGGCGCGTCGCGCATTGACGAGGATCTCGACCTGCGCGATCAGGCCGTCCACGGCGGCCGTGGCGTATGCGGAGCCCGGAGCCACCGCCGTGACCAGGCCCTCGGTCGTGATCTCCGCGACGTCGGCGGCGCCGCCGGCCCAGTTCATGACCCCGGCGGGCAGGTGAGCCCCGGCCGCGTCGGTCGCCTGCGCCAGCAGCTGCCGGCGCTCGCCCACGACCAGCTCCACGGGCTTCGACAGCGGCTCCAATGCCGCGGCGCGGCGGATCTTCGGCCCGGCGGAGGTGATGGCGGCGGCGAGCACGGGGTGGCCCACGACGTTCATCAGCTTCAGCCCCAGCACCAGCGCCTTGGTCGCCTCGTCCATGGGCGCGTCCTTGAGCTTGCGGATCTCGTCGCCCAGGGCGGCCTGCTGGTCCTGCGGCAGGTTCTGCATCAGCTCGAGGCACAGCGTGGGCAAAGCGATGTAGGCGCGCTGGAAGGAGAGATCCTTCATGGCGGTGGCCACCTCGGCCGCGCGGCCCGCCGCCCGCTCCCGGTCCACCCCCCGGTCCGCCGCATCCAGGATGATCTGCAGCAGCCCCTGCGGGCCGACGCCAACGTCCTGGTCGCCCACGCGCACGGTGAAGAGGGAGCTGCGGAACGCGGCCATGGCGCCGAAGCTGGCCACCAGCGCCTGCACCCAGAGCAGCTTCGCACCGGCGTCGGCGCCCGTCACCCCGAAGCGGAAGTCGAAGACCTGGATCAGCCCGAACGCGGCCAGCGACGCAGCGGCGTTCAGCGCGATGTAGAGACCGGCGGGCAGGGAGGCGATGGCCCGAGTGGGCGCATCCCGATAGCGGGACACCAGCTCGGCCATGCCCACGGCTCCGCCGAACAGCGTTACGGCCACGGCAAATGCGAGGAGCGTCATGGTTCCCGGTGCTCCCGCCGCAGGATTCATGGGATCACAGCTCGCCCAGGCTCATCACCCTGGCACCGATGTCCGTCAGCCGCACCTGCTCCCCCAGCGACGACGGCTGCACGTACACCAGATCCGCCTGGCGCATCTGTTTCAGCGCTTCCGCGAAGTCGATGAGCGGGATCCCGCTCCGCTGCATCAGGTCCTGCACCGGCAGCGGACCCCCCGAGAGCTGGCGCAGCAGCTTGACCGACACCTGGCCCGTGGCCGGCACCTGCTCCTGCGAGCCCTGCACCGCGTCCAAAAAGGAGCCGAAGCTCCGTGGCGACGATTCCGGCGGCTTCATGATTCAACCTTCTCCGGTGCGGCCGCCTCGGCGGCGGCAGTCAATCCCGGGATGGCGAGGAAGCTCACCTGGTCCGGGCCTACGCCCAGCACCCGGCGCCCGGCGGCCGCTTCCCGCTGCACCCACTCCAGCACGGCGAGCGCCGTCCGGACCGTGTCCTTGCGCGTGCCCAGGTCCAGCGCCCCGCGCAGGCGGTCCAGCGCCTGCGCCTCCCCGGCCCTGAGATCGAATTGAACGCGTACCGGCTTGGCCATGGGCTCCCGATCCTCCTGTACAGGAGTATTCTACACTCCTGTGGGGGAGGATGTCAAGTCCGTCGCCCAGACGAAACGGGCACCTCCGCGGTTTCGCGGAGGTGCCCGTTCTCGCCCGTTGGGCGCGCAGGCTACTGGACGGCGGCGACCACGGTCGGGCCGATCCGGTGGCGGATGACGGTGCGCTCGGTGTCGGTCACGCCGTCGGCGGTGGCGAGCCAGAGGGCGCGGTGGGCCAGGACCGCGGCGCGCCGGCTGCCCGCCCTGGCGGCGATGAAGGCGGCGTTGGTGTAGGCCTCGGCCGCCGCGCCGGGCTGGCCGATGGTCAGCGCCCGCTCGCCCGCGCCTTCCATGGCGACGGCGGCCCGGTGCAGGTCGCCGGCGTTGGCGAAGAGCAGGCCGGCCAGTCGCATGTCCTGCACCGCCTGGGCGTCGTCCGCCGCCCGCAGGGCGGCCGCCCGCTGGTACATCCGGGCCGCGCCGGCATAGTCGGGCCAGGTCTGGAGCAGCGCCACCGCTCCGTTTTCCAGGGCGTCCGGGCCCACAGTCTGCGCTTGCATGCCGCGTGCGCTGGCGCACACCATGCCGATACCCGCGATCAGACCCATCCACCGCGCAGAACGTGTCATGATAGACCCTCCTGTTGTGGCGGCGCCGACCGCTGAGGCCGCCCTCATCGTCGCTGTATGCCATCAAGGCCGGCTCTGCAGCGCCGGTATTTTCACCTACGCCAGGGACGGGCGGCGGGTTTCAGAGGGGCGGGCGCCGGTTCGGCGCGCGGGAGTCCAGGGCATCGCGGTTGCACTTGGCGGGTCGCGCTGCAATCTTGCGCTACCCGTCGATCCCGCAGGCAGGAGATGCGCGCATGGCCGATACGAAACCGACCCGGGAAGAAGATCTGCGTCGCCTGCTCACGGATGCCATCGAGGTGCAGCTCGCGGCGCTCCGTGCCGGCATCAGCTTCTGGAGCGAATGGGTCGAGCAGACCTCGGGCTTCGTGCAGTCGGCCACGAAGACTCTGTCGAGCATCAACTCGAATGAAGCGCCCAAGGACGTGCTGCTGGAGCTGGTGGACGCGGGCCGCGCCAGCGTGCGGTCGCTGACGGACATCCCCCGGCACACGGCGCGGCGCTTCCTGGAGGAGCTGGACAAGCTGGAGAAGAAGAAGAAGGTGGAGGAAACCACGGCGAAGGCGAAGGCCGGACGGGGGGCGGGGGCGGGGAATGTAGGCGCGGAACCCGCGGCCGCGGGAGACGCGACCCCACAGGGACGGGGCGCCGCTCGCCCCCGGCGCGCGGGACGCGTGAAGGCCTGAAGCTCGGGGACGGGGGGTGGTGACGACGGGTACCGTGGAGGTGGCACCGGCCGGCCTGGTCATGGCCGAAGGGTTCGATGCCGAGCTCGATCAACTGCGGGAGTTTCTCCAGGCCTGGGCCGGGAAGAGCAGCGCCGAGCTGAAGCCCCTGCTGGAGTGGCAGTTCCTCGGCCGTTCCAAGTACTTCCGCCCCGTGACGGTGTTCGCCTGCCACGCGGCCATGTTCGAGGAGCCGGTGGCCGATCTGACCATCCGGTCGGCCGCGGCCGTGGAGATGGTGCACAACGTCTCCCTCATCGTGGACGACATCCTCGACCGCTCGCGCTTCCGACGGGGCGTGCTGACGCTGCACTGCCGCTTCGGCCTGCTGCCCGCCCTCATGGCTTCCGGGTACATCACGGCCGACGCCTACCAGATCGTGGACCACAATCCCTTCGCGGTCCGTCGCATCGCGGAGCTCTTCCGGCGCCTGGCCGCAGCGGAAGTGCTTCAGTGGCGCCTGCGGCGCCACCCGCTGGGGGTGGAGGACTGGCGCATGATCGCGGGCGAGGACACGGGCAGCATGTTCGAGGCGTGCGCCTGCCTGGGCACGGGCGACGAGACGCTGCGCCACTTCGGCCACCTGCTGGGGATGCTGTACCACGGCTGCGACGACGTGGGCGACGTGAAGGGTGCCGTGGCGCTGGGTGGCGGGGGCGAGGAAGACCTGCGGGATGGGATCCTGACGCTGCCGACCGCGCTGGCGATCCAGGATCCCGAGACCGCGCTGCACTTCCGCAATCCCACGCCTGCCGGGCTGCAGCACCTGCTGAGGAAGATGGAGGAGGCGCTGCCGGCGGCCGAGGCCTACCTGGACGGGATCGCGCTGGAGGCGGAGGCGGAAGCGCAGCAGGTGGCCCGGGACCCCCAAGTGCTCATCAAGCTGGTGCGCAACACCAGGCGCCTCTCAGCGTGAGGCGCCTCTCAGCGTGAGGCACCTCTCAGCTTGAGGCGCCGCTCGCGGACAGGCGGAGCTCGGGGCCGCGCATGCGCGGATCGCGCAGGCGCGTGGTCGCGGGCAGACGCAGCCATTTCCGGGTCACATCCCCCAGCCAGCGGGCGTGCCAGGCGGGGTCCTCCGCCAGCGACCCCCACCAGCCGGAGTACCAGCGTCCCAGGTCGGCGATGCCGGGCATGAACCTCACGCGCCCCGCGGCGAGGTCGGTCGCGAGGCGGCCGCTCTCGGCCATGGCGTAGCCCGCGCCCTTGGCCCAGATGCGGCTGATGGCGTCGAGGGGCCGCACATCGAGGCCGCCGAACGCGGCGCCGCCCAGGCGCGCGAAGGTGGGATCGCGCATGGCCAGCTCGCAGCCGTGCGTCACCACGCCCAGCCAGAACTCGCTGAAATGGCGGTTGCGCATGAGGCAGGCGACGAAGTCGAGGTAGCACATGGCGGGGTCGAAGTAGGCTCGGGAGCTGCGCCCATAGGCCGAGAGGAACTCCGCGTCCGTGCGGCCCTGCTCCAGGGCATCGACGACCGTGGCCGCGCCCAGCAGCGCCGACTCCGAGGCCGGCGTGATCCCCTCGCCCGTCATGGGGTCCACGTAGCAGCCGGCGTCGCCGACCAGGATACCGCCGTCGAAGTAGTTCGGGCCGCGGCCGCCGTACGTCTTCACGATCCCGCCGATCGGCTTCGAGGCGAGCCGCATCTTCTGGCACCCCGGGTGCAGCCTCTGCAGCTTCCCGAGGAACGTGTTGAAGAGCGCGGGCACGCTGATCTGGTAGCGGTCGCGCGTCTCCGCCAGGATCCCCACCCCCACGTTGGCGCGGCCCCCGCTCATGGGGAACATCCAGCCGTAGCCCGGGAAGAGGTCGCGGTCGAAGACGAACGCCGCCTCGCCATGCGTCGTCTCGACGCCTTCGACGTAGGCGCGCTGGGAGACGGCGATGTAGCGGGGATCCTCCATGCCCAGGTCGAAGGTGCGGGCCACGATGGAATGCGATCCGTCGGCGCCCACCACGAGCGTCGCGCGCACCGACTGCTCCCCGGCGCCATCCCGGTAACGGACGACCATGCGCGTACCGGCGCGCTCGACGCCGGTCGCCTGGCAGCCCTGGCGCAGCTCGGCACCGGCCGCGACGGCGGTGGCGAGGATGCGGTCGTCCAGCTCCGAGCGGGGGATGATGTAGCCGTGGGGCGGGACGTCCGTCTGCCCGGCGTAGAAGGGGATGTGCTCCCGGTACGCGCTGGCGCCGTTCAGAAACAGGTTCACGTGGGTGATGGCCAGGGGCCCGCTGGCCTCGAGCTCGCCCAGGCACCCCATGGTCTGGAAGAGGCGCAGCCCGCGCGGCTCGACGAAGTCGCCGCACACCTTTTCCCGCGGGAAGCGCGCCCGGTCGAGAATGAGGGTGCGCACGCCGCGCCGGGCGAGGGCCCAGCCCATGACCGCCCCAGCGGGCCCGCCGCCCACCACGACGACGTCGAACCCGGTCCGGCGGCCGTTGCGCCGTCGCGGCTCAGTCACGCTCGAGGAAGAAATCGCAGGTGATCCAGGGGAGCCCCGGGTCGCTTTCCGCCAGGCGTGCGAGGGTCAGGCGGTAGGATTCGCCCGCGACCTGGAACTCCACGGTCGATCCGATCTGGACCTCGCCATGCCACTCGTCGGCGAAGGACGGATAGGGCGTGCGCGAGATGATCGTCTCGGGGCGGCGCGAAAGCTCCGGGCCACAGCGGTCGGTCGGTCCGACTTCCACCGTCACGAAGTTGCTGGAGCGCGGCGTACGCACCGCCACCACCAGGTCGCCCATGACGGCGTAGGGATCGGAATCGGGGGAGTCGACGACGGTGGCGTTCCAGCGAACGGCAGCCATGGCAAGCTCCTGCGAGACGATCCGATGAGTGACGAAATGGTGCCTGAGGCGGGTACCGAACGCAAGATTCCTGGGCCGGGTGGCGCGCTGCGGGACGGTGGGACTGCCATGCAGGGGCGTGTGCCCCCAATGCCTTGCTTTTGGCCGGTGCCTTCCGGTAGATAGCGTGACCTGCCGGCGCGGAGCGGAGCCATGGCCACCGATGTCAACGTCGTAAGCACTGTCAATGTCGATGTGGACGACCTCCCGACCGTCGAGGTCAATGTCATCGACCTCGTGCCGGTCGACGTCGCGTCTCTGCCCGACCTGAAGATCAGCGAGATCGGACCCATGGGCCCGCTCACGCTGGCGGGCATTCCCGACAGTTTCACGGTCGCCATCAGTACTCTGCCGGACCTGAACCTCCGCATCAAGGAAATACCGTCCATCCGGGCACACGTGCCGGCGAATTTCCGCCTCGGCTTCTCCGTGCTGGGCCTGGAGCTCGCGGCGCTGAACCTGTGCGGCGAGGCGCAGATCATCACCGAGCCGTACGTGCCCAACCCGTGCGAGCGCTGCGGCGGCACCGTGCGGCAGCTGCCGCCCATAGACGAATACGTGGGCGCGGTGCTGCGGGTGAACGAAGCATGAAGCCGGTGGGTGCGGGCGAGGAGATCGTGCTCTCGGGCCCGCCGGGCAAGGCGTCGGCGCTGGTCCGGCTCTCGCCCAGCGACCGGGTCGTGCCCATCACCATGAAGCTGGCGGACGGACCCGCCATCCACCGCGCCTACGTGCGCCCCTTCGGCGAGAACGCGAGCGAGATCCGGCTCCGCCTGCCCCGCGGCACGCCGGCGGGCACGTACCGGGGCCGGGCCGTCCTCGACGGAGCCGAGCGTGAGGTCGTGGTCGTGGTCGAGGCCGTCCCCCGCCTCAGCATAGCGCCGCGGCGCAGCTCGTTCACGACTCGAGCCGGCGCCAAGGTGGAGTTCGACCTCGACGTCGCCAACGACGGGAATGTGGCCATCGAGGTGCCCAGGGCCGCTTCCTTCGACCTGGACACGGCCGAGGGACACGATCGTGCACTGGGCCGCGCGCTGCGGGCCACGCTCCCGCCCGGCGAGCGGCGCGTGGACCGCTTCTTCGAGGAGATGCGCGAGAGCCACGGCGGCCTGGCCCACGTGACCGTGGTCGCGGGCGCGGGACAAATCGAGCCGGGCGCGTCCCGTGAGCTGAAGTGCGTTCTCGATGTCCCGGCCGCGGTGAAGGTGGGCCACTCGTACCTGGGTGCGTGGCAGATCGGCAACGCGGGCCACGTGGTCGTGATCGACGTCGTGAACGGCGCGCGCAACGGCCAGGGAGGAAAGGCGCTATGAGCGGCGTCAACGCCAGCGCGGGAACGAAGCTGCTGGGCGAGGCGATCACATCGCTGCTGGACGTGCCGACGCGAGTGGCGTCGGCAATGCTGGCCGGGCCGCTGGCGCAGCGAGGGTCCTCCTGCTGCGAGATCCCGCCGCCCTGCTGGGAGCCACGCCTCGCGGGCACGTGCTGCCTCACGCTCGCCCCGGGCTCCGTCGGGACCATCCGGGTGCACGTGACCAACTGCGGCTGGACCCGCGAGGTGGTGCACATTACCGCGCCCGGCCGATTCGCGGAGTTCGTGAGCTTCCAGCCCACGACCGTGGCGCCGGGACCCCAGGAGCGCGCGACCATCCTGGTCCACGTGAAGGTACCGGAGAACGTGAAGCCGGGCCTGTCGGTGGCCGGACCGCTCCTCGTCCTGGGCTGCGTGGATCACTACATCAGGGTGAACGTCACTGTCGCCGAGTGCGCCGGGCTGTGCTGCTGCGACGTCGTCGTCAATGACTGCCAGGACCAGATCCACCACTGGTACGATCACTTCTACTGCCCGCGGCCCTGCCGCCCCACCTCACAGAGGGGACTCGATAAGTATGGCTGACGGGCTGGACATGTCCGAGCTGCTTCGTCGGACCGTGCAGGCGAACGCGAGGTTCTACAAGGGCTGGATGGACCTCTCGCTCGAGTACATGCGCGGGATCACCGAGATCTTCAGTGGCGCCGAGAGCGCGCCTCCGCCTGCCAGCGCCGCGGCCCAGGAGCCGGAGGCGGGCCCGGGCGCGATCGTGGTGGAGGCGGAGGAAGGGACCACCGTGCGCTGCGCGTTCCTGGTCACCAACGACCTCGGGCGCAAGCTCTCCTGCGAGCTCTACGCTTCCGATTTCACGGGGCCCGATGGCGCCCCGCTAGCCGTGGCCGCGACCTTCGACCCGCCCAAGCTGGAGCTCGAGCCCGGCGAGCAGCGGATCGTGCACGCCCTGGTGCCCATCGACGGCAGGCTCGATGCGGGTGTGGCCCACACCGGCTCATTCGCCATCCGCGGGCTGGACGGCTTCTCCGTGCCCGTGGTCCTGCGGCGCCGGCACGGCATCGACGCAGCCCTGACCGCGAAGCAGGCGGCCGCCGCCCGACGCACCCCGCCCCCGCCCCCGCCCCGGCGGGCCGCCAAGCCCAAGCAGTAACGCTCACGCGCGGCCCGACAGGGGCAGCGGTGCCGCCGTCGTCGCGTCGCCGCTTCAAGGCGCCCGCGATGCCGACGGCCCGTAGGAGGCGATCACCTCCCGGAACGTGCCGTATTTCGCCAGGCGCCCGGCCCAGGCGGGCGTGAAGAACCAGTCACGGAAGAACGGCGCCAGGTCCACGGTGGAGGCGCGCCGGGCGCTCTCCTCCAGCTCCCGGGTGCCGGCCCCGGTCTCGTGGTAGCGGGCGTAGTAGTCGCCCACCATGCGATTGAACGCCTCCGGGCCGGCCAGGCGGTAGAGGCCGTAGAAGGCGAGCATGCCCACGCTGTAGGAATAGTCGGTCATGCGCTCCCGGCCGTAATCCGCCGGGGCGACGCGGGCCAGTCCGGGCTCGTGGGCGGCCTTGCCCCGCAGCCACGTGGCGTACTCCTCCGCCCGGTCCTCGATCGGCTTCGCATGGTCTACCTCGGCGGCCGTGAGGTACTCGAGGAAGGTGGCCAGACCCTCGTTCCAGCGCGGGGCCGGGTTCTCCGTGGACGCCACGTTCCAGAGGTGGCTGATCTCGTGGTAGAGCTCGCCCATGCGGGTCGTGTCGCGGAACGCCGCCGCCGATTGCAGGATGCTGGTCACGTCCGCCTGTGAGCCCCAGCCGTCCGGCACCTCGATCACGGTGAAGCCCGGATCCCCCGCCAGCGGACCGAACCGGGCGGTGTAGCGCGCCAGTGTGCGCTCCATGGCCTCCAGCGCCCGCGCCCCGCCCGCCGAGTCGCCGGGCAGGTGGAAGACGCGCAGCGGGCCTCGCTGCACCACCCCGAAGCGCGCGATGGCGAAGTCCATCCGTGACGACGGCTTGATCGAGCGGTACTCGTACGTCGCGCGGCCGCCTGCCTCCGTCCGCGTCACCAGCCGCCCGCCGTTGGCCACGACGTGGCTCGACGGCACCGTGATCCGGGCGACGTAATCGAACGCCGGGTAGCCCGCGTTCCGCCGCACGCTGTCCGCCGGAACGTTCGGGACCGGGTACGCCTGGGCATCGTCGCGGATGATCGTGAAGGCGCTGTCCACCCGGTCCTTCACGTACAACATCCCGGTCTCCACGTACCCCGCGAGGTAGCCGCCGTACGACAGCTCCAGCGTGATCCTGCCGCCCGGCGGTAGCGCCGGGACCAGCGGCACGCGCACGTGCTCCACCTGCAGCAGGGGCTCGTCCTCGTAGGCGACGACCTCCCGCGAGAACGCCAGCGGCCGGCCCTGCCCATCGCGCACCGCGCTCACCTTCAGCAGCCGGTAGAGCGTGAACGACGCCTCCCGCACCGGGCGCGCGTTCCCGTTCACCAGCGCGATGCGCGCGCGCCCGCTCAGCCGCTCCTCCCCGAAATCCACGCTCGCGTCCAGCTCGTAGCGCGTGGGCCGCAGCAGCAGGTGGCTGGCGCCCGCCTGCGCCCGCACCGGCAGCGCGCGGGCTTGCGCCCGGGCGGTCTGCGCACGCGCGCCCTGCGCCTGGGCCATAGGCGCGAGCGCCAGGATCCAGCTGAGCAGGGCCACAACGTTGCGGCGCTCCATTCTCGCACCTCCATACCGGGTCGCTCGCCGTCAATGCTAAAAAATCAGCATGCGGGGGCGCCAAGTCAACGATGACGTGCAACGAGGGGTGGAATCAGGCTTCCGGGCGGGTCAGCGCGCGCGGGCCAGGGCCAGGCCGCGAGTGAGGAAGTCGTTGAAATCGTGCGAGTTGCGGGTCATGCCCGTGAAGCTCGCGACCGGCTCGCCCGCGGGGCTGAGGATGGCGTACAGCGGCAGGGCGACGGTGCCGAACATGCGCTCCTCCAGCGCCTGCTGGGCCCCGAAGGGCTCGCCCATGCCGTCGGTGAAGAGGCGGGCGCGCACGAAAGGCTGCAGGCGCGCGCGCACCTCTGGCCGGGGGAACATGTTGGCTTCCATCCAGCGGCAGTTGGTGCAGGTATAGCCCGTGAAATCGAGCAGGACCGGGCGGCGCTCGGCGCGGGCGCGGGCGAGGGTGCCGGGGAGGTCGTTGACCCGCCAGGGCAGCTCGCGGCCGTCGTCGGGGAGAGCGCCGCCCGCGGGCGGCGGCAGGAAGGCCTCGATCTCGCCCAGGCGCGAGCCGCGCAGACCCGTGCCCAGCCAGCCGGTGCCGGCGAGGGCGAGCAGGGCGAGCGCGGCGCGTGCCAGGACGCGGGCGCGGGGCGCCGGGCTGCGCCATACGCCAGGGCCCAGCAGCAAGAGCGCCAGCGCCAGCCCCGCCAGCATCCAGATCCCGATGACCGCGTCGCGGGTGAAGATGCCCCAGCCCAGGACCAGGTCGGCGTTGGACAGGAACTTGGCCGCCGCGGCGATCTCCAGGACGCCCAGGGCGCGTCGCAGGGAGAGCAGCCAGGGCCCCGAGCGCGGCAGCCGGGCCACGGCATCGGGCAGGAGCGCCAGCAGGAAGAAGGGCAGGGCGAAGGCGCCCGAGAAGACCAGCAGTCCCAGCACGGGCCAGCTCCACGTGCCCTGCGTGGCCAGGACGAGCAGGGTGCCCACGAAGGGAGCGGTGCAGGTGAACGTGGTCAGGGCGAAGGCACTGCCCAGCAGCAGCGCCGCCCCGGCGCCGTGGGCGCTGCCGATGCGGGTGGTGCGGGTCAGCAGGCCCGCGGGCAGGCGCAGCTCGAAGGCGCCCAGCAGGTTCAGGGCGAAGCCGAGGAAGAGCGCCGTCACGGCCAGGTTGAGCCAGGGATTGGACGCCAGTCGAGTGACACCTCCCGCGCCGAAGGCCAGCGTCACCGTGATGCCCAGCGCGGTGAAGGAGGCGACGATCCCCAGGGCGTAGACGGTCGCGCGCCACTTGCCGGCCCGCGCCGTCGCCTCGCCCCCGGCGCGGGTGAAGAACCCCACGGTGAGGGGGACCATGGGGAACACGCAGGGCGTGAGCAGCGAGAGCAGCCCCATGACCAGCGCCAGCCAGAGGAAGGGCGCGAGCGCGCCGCGGCCCGCGAGTGCGCTCCGGCCGCCGGGCGCGCCGCCGGCGGGAGCGGCCGGAGCGGGCGGAGCGGCCCCGGCCGCGTCGGCCGCCCTCCGGGTCGGCGCCGCCATTGCCAGGCGCACCGTGTCCGTGCGAGGTGGCAGGCAGGTGGTGTCGTTGCAGGTCTGGAAGCGGACCAGTACCAGGGCGGTGTCCTGGGGCGAGCCGCTCAGACGGGCCGGGATGCCAAAGGTGACCGCGCGCCGGTAGATCTCCGTGACGATGCCGAAGTTGGCGTCGTCGTGGGATTCCGGCGGCGGCGCCTCGATGTCGCCGTCGCTCCGGAGCGGGCCGGCGTCGGGCAGCGCGATGCTGGAGCGGAACGGGCCGCCCGGCGGCTGGGTCAGGGAGTATATGTACCAGCCGTCACGCATGGTGGCGGAGAGGCGCAGTTGCACGGGCGCGCCGGCGCGGAGCGCCTCCGTGGCGGGCCTGCGCGCGAGGCGCCAGCCGACCGGACGCTGCCCGGACGCGGGCGCGGACGGCAGCAGCGCCAGCAGCGCCAGCAGCGCCGGAACGGGGAGGAGCGGTCGCAGGGCTGGTTTCATGCCACCCGGTATCGGGTGCGACGAGGGGCGCAAGGAGATGCGGTCTTTGCGCGGGACCGGCCAAAGGTAGGGAAACGTCCGGCCGGGCGGTAGCTCGACCCGGCGGTACGCCGGGCCGAGCTTGCCGTCCGCCGCGGTCAGTGCACGCTCAGCAGCGCCTTCTCGTTGGCGGTGGGGAAGGGCGGGGGCGGACGGGTCCCGATCTTGTCCGGCGTGTAGGCGCTGGCCCAGAAATCGGGCGGCCCTTCGCTGTCGGCCACCTTGTTGTGCACCGGCTTGAGCCCGCGCTTCAGGTAGGCGGCGATGTCCCACAGCTCCTGGTCCGACATGAGGCGCCAGGCGGGCCAGGGCATGGGCGGGGCGATGTACTTCGGGTGGTCGGGGAAGTTGCCCTTGCCGGGCGTGGTGGACGTGATCACGACGTCCGGCGTCTCGCCGGGGCGCAGCCCGTAGCGCAGCGCGTTGAAGATCTGGCGCTCGCTGAAGCGGCCGAGTCCGGTCTCGTTGTCCGGGGTGAGGTTGCGAGCCCGGGTCTTGAACGGGCCCACCTGGTATTCCTGCGACGGGTCGCGCATGCCCGGCGCGCGGCCGCCGCCCGTGGAAAGGCGTGCGCCTCCGTTTGACAGTCCGGCGCGCCCGGGTTCACTTAACGGCATGACCAACCGCCAGAATTCCGGCCGGGCGCTCGCCGCGCCCGCCCTCGCGAGCGCGCTCGCCGCGCTGCTGCTGCTGACGGCCCTGGGCGCGTGCGCCGCGGGACCGTCCACGATCACCCCCACACCCACCCCCACCCCCACCCCCACGCCGGTCGCGGCTGTGCGCCCGCCGGCGGCGCCCGCCGGCCCGGCGCTGGGCGTGGGCTTCGCCCGGCGGGGCATCATCGAGGGGTTCTACGGCCCGCCCTGGTCGCACCAGGACCGGCTGGACATGCTGCGCTTCATGGGGCGGGTGGGGCTGAACGTGTACTTTTACGGGCCCAAGGACGATCCCTACCACCGGGACCGCTGGCGGGAGTCGTACCCGGCGGAGCAGATCGCGAGCATAGGCGAGCTGGTGAAGGTGGGGCGCGAGGCCGGGGTGGACATCTGGTTCGCCATCAGTCCCGGGCTCAGCATGAGCTACTCGGACGACGTGGACTACGCGGCCCTGCTGGCCAAGCTGGACGCGGTGGCGGCCGTGGGCGTGCGGCACGTGGGCCTCTTCCTGGACGACGTGCCGGAGGCGCTGGCACATCCCGAGGACCAGACCCGCTTCGCGACGTCGGCCGCGGCGCACGCGTCGCTCATCCGGCGGCTGAAGGCCGACCTGGACACGCGCGGGCTGGCACTGGCGGTGGTGCAGACAACGTACACCGACGCCTTCGGCAGCCGCTCCTACCTGCGCGACCTGAGTGCTGCGCTGCCCACGGACATCCCGCTGGCCTGGACGGGCGTGGACGTCTACGCGCCCGACGTGACGGTGCCGCAGGCCCGGGAGTGGGGCGCCATCCTCCGGCGCAAGCCGCTGCTCTGGGACAACTACCCGGTGAACGACTACGCCCGCTGGCGCCCGTTCCTGGGACCGCTGCGGGGCCGGTCGCCCGACCTGGCCACGGCGGTGGACGGCTACCTCTCCAACCCGATGAACGAGGCGCACGCGTCCATGCTGCCGCTCTGGACGATCGCCGACTACCTGCGCGACCCGGCGCATTACGATCCGGACCGCTCGGTGCGCAACGCGCTGGTCGCACTCTACGGCCGGCCCGGCGGCGACGACCGCGGGGTGGAGGCGATGGCGGCCTTCGAGGCCGCCTACGGCAACGACATCTTCCGCACGGGGCCGATCGACCCGCTCTACGTTCCCGCCCGCGCGTTCGACTACGGCCGGGCCTTCGCCGTGGTGGCGGCCATGCAGCGGGCACTGGGCACCATGCGGGAGCTGGGCGCGGCCGATTCGGCGACGTGGGTGCCGCTGGTGCGGGAGCTGACTCCCTTCGCGGACTCCGCCGCCGCCCGGCTCGCCCGCTTCCGGGCGGACTCCATGTACACCTTCCGCAACGACAGCCTGGTGTTCCGCAGTGATCTCGACCGGGTGGTGGTGCCGACAGCGCCGTCGCCGGTGCTGGATGGCGACCTCTCCGACTGGAGCGACGCCGCTTGGCGCCCGATGCACGGCCGCGCGGGACTGGGCGCCCGCATCGCCTTCCGCGCCGACGCCGGCACGCTCTACATCGCGCTGCAGGTCCCGGACACCGCCGTGGTCGCATTCGGCGGCGACAGCGTCACCCTCGGCGACCACGTGGCCATGGTGCTGGCGGCGGACCCGTCCGGCGCCGAGACCCGCATGAGCGAGCGCGACCTGCTGCTGATGGCCACGCCGGCCACTGCCACACAGCCTGCGGCCATCGGCGGGCGCTCCCTGCGCCTGACCGCCTTCTTCCGCGATGCCATCGCGGAGCACGCCGACTTCGTCTTCAGCGATTTCCAGTTGTCGAACCTCTCCGGTCCGGTCCCGCCCGCCTACGCCGCCGCCGCGGCGGGCGCGCGCGTGGCGAGTGGCCGGGATGCGCAGGGCTGGCGCCTGGAGATCGCCATCCCGCGCGCCGGCCTGCCAGTGGTGGGCGGGCCCGCCGGCGACGCCCTGCGCATGGGCATCGTCGCCAGTGGCGGCCGGCCGGGACCGCGGCGCTCGGCCTCCCTGGGGCTGCGCAACAACATTGGCAACCCGACCACGTACTCG
>JADGQX010000260.1 GCA_017881445.1 Gemmatimonadota bacterium
CTGGGCGGCCGACCACGGCGCGGCCGTGGCCAACATGAGCCTGGGCGGCGAGTTCTCCAAGGCGTCGAACGGCCGCTTCGTGGCGCTCTTCAACCGCACCTTCAACTATGCCCGCGCGAATGGCACCCTTATCGTCGCAGCGGCCGGCAACGCCGCCGAGGACATGGACCACAACGGCAACACGTTCAACACCATGTGCAGCGCTCCCAACGTGGTGTGCACGTCGGCGACCGGCCCGACCGGCGCCACCAACGTCACGCTGGGGCCGTGGCAGAACGTGGACGCGCCCGCGTTCTACACGAACTTCGGGCGCTCGGCCATCGACGTGGCCGCGCCCGGCGGGACGACCTTCGGCTTCGTCTGGGCGTCGTGCTCGCAGACGAGTCTCGTGATCCCCATCTGCCGGACCGGCTTCTTCATCCTCGGGGCCATCGGCACCAGCATGGCCGCGCCGCATGCCAGCGGCGTGGCCGCGCTGATCGCCGAGGACGTGGGACCCAACCCGGCCCGGATCAAGGCTCGGCTGGAGCAATCCTCCGACGACCTGGGCCAGCCCGGGACGGACCCGTTCTACGGCAAAGGGCGCGTCAACGCGGCGCACGCCGTGGGACTGTGACCGGCACCCGCGGCCGCTGAGGGCGGGCCGATGGGCCGGTAAGCGGCGTGCACCGCGGAGGTCGGCGCGGTGCACGCCCAGGGCAAGGCGTTGCTGGAGACGGACGAGCTGATCTTCCGCGGCCAGGGGCTCAGGGTGCGCACCCCCCTGGCCGCGGTTACGGCGGTGTCGGCGGAGGCGGGCGTGCTCGTGCTGGAGTGGGATGGCCGGGTCGCGCGCTTCGCCCTGGGCGACGCGGCCGCCGCCTGGGCGGCGGCGATCCGCAACCGGCCCTCGCTGCTGGACAAGCTGGGCGTCAAGCCCGGGATGCGAGCTGGGGACGCGGGGTGCGCGGCTGCTGGACGTCGCCGCCGGGGCGGAGCTGCTGCTGCTCCGGACCGACGCCCCGGAAGCGCTGGAGCGCGTGCCCAGGCTCGCCGCCGGACTGCGCCGCGGCATGGCGCTCTGGATCGTGGCGCCCAAGGGGAAGGGGTCGCCGGTGCCGGAGTCGGCCGTGCTGGCGGCGGGCCGCGGCGCCTTGCTGGTGGACACCAAGGTGGCGCGCTTCTCCGCCACCCACACGGCGCACAGGTTCGTTCCCCGCAAGGAATGACGGCGCGCCGGGCCGCTGCCTCGGCGCCCGCTGCGAGCCTTGTCCCAGCGCGGGTGCCGTGGCAGTGGCCCTGGCATTAGATTGCGCCCTCTCGAACCCGGACCGATAGGAGCGCAGTGGGCGGCCTCGTCGTCCTGATGATCACGGCATTCGTGGACATGGTGGGCCTGCTCGCCGTGCTGCCACTGCTGCCTTACTACGCCATGCGCTTCGGCGCGAACGGGCTGACGATCGGGCTGCTGGTTTCCTCCTTCGCCGTGGCGCAGCTGGCGGCGGCGCCCATGTGGGGCCGGGTCTCAGACAAGTACGGCCGCCGGCCGGCGCTGCTGGCGGGGCTGGCGGCATCCGCCATCGCCTACGTCGTCTTCGGCTACGCCAACTCCATCTGGCTGCTCTTCCTGTCGCGGCTCGTGCAGGGCGCGGGGGGCGGCACGGTGGGCGTGGTGCAGGCGTACGTGGCGGATGCGACGAAGCCCGAGAACCGCGCCAAGGCGCTGGGCTGGCTCTCGGCCGCGACCAACCTGGGCGTCACCATCGGTCCGCTCATCGGGGCGTTCACGCGGGGGATGGGCACGGCGGCACCGGGGCTCTTCGCGGCGGGGCTGTGCCTGGCCAACATGGCCTTCGCCTTCCGCTTCCTGACGGAATCGCACAAGGACAGGGGCTCGCTGACGGGGCTGGCGCCGGTCACGTCCCGGGCGGCGGTCACGCGCGTGATCGCGCATTCGGGGGAGCCGGCGTCGCGCCTGATCTGGATCTACACCATCGGCATGGCTGCATTCGCGGGGATGAACGCGATCCTGGCGCTCTTCCTGGCCCGGCGCTTCGGCGTGGACGAGCACCGCATTGGCTTCTTCTTCGCCTACGTCGGCTCGCTCTCGGTGGTGACCCGGGCGCTGGTCCTGGGGAAGATGGTGGACTGGCTGGGGGAGGCGAAGCTCTCGCGGCTGGGACTGGCGCTCATGACGGTGTCGCTGGTGGCCATGCCGCTGACACGCAGCATCCCGGCCTTCGCCCTCGCCGTGGGACTGATGCCGCTGGGCACCGCGTTCACCTTCCCGTGCGTCACGGGCCTGCTCTCGCAGGTCATTGCCAGCCACGAGCGCGGGCTCTACATGGGCGTGCAGCAGACGTTCGGCGGCATGGCCCGCGTGCTGGCGCCGATCTGGGCGGGCTTCGCCTGGGACCACCTGGGCGCGCCGGTCCCCTTCTGGACGGGAGCGCTGCTGGTGGGCGGCGCCTTCTTTCTGGGGCAGGGAGTGGAGTCCCGCGCCCACAAGCCGGAAACGGCCGCCGCGGCCGACTGAGCCGCCGGAGTCGGCGGGCCCGACGCCGCCGGCGTGAAACCGGGAGGATGGAATGGACGACGTCGCCCGCGAGTACCTGCGCGATGTGACGGCGCGATTCGCCCAGTGGAAGCAGAGTGCCGAGAAGGCCGTTGCCCGGCTGGACGACGAGCAGCTGCACTGGAAGCCCGACCCCGAATCCAACAGCGTCGCCATCCTCCTCTGGCACATTGCCGGCAACCTGCGCTCGCGCTGGCGCGACTTCGGGCGCAGCGACGGCGAGAAGCCGGATCGCGACCGGGACTCGGAGTTCGAGATCGGTCCGGCCACGAGCCGGGACGAGATCATGACCTGGTGGGATGGAGCCTGGGAGCTGCAGCAGGCGGAGCTGGCGCGGGTACGGCCGGAGGACCTGCTGCGCACGGTGACCACGCGCAGCAAGCCGGAAAGCGTCATCGAGGCGATCGACCGCCAGCTCTGCCACCTGGCGAGTCACGTGGGGCAGGTCGTCTACATTGCCAAGCACGTCAGCGGCGAGCGCTGGCAGACGCTCTCCATCGAGCGCGGCAAGTCCAGGGGATTCAATGAGAAGCTGGGCCACCGTATCTAGCCGCGGCCCCACCGAACCCGTCAGGAAGGTGCCTTTGAGCGACCTGGAAGCTACAGGCCCGGCCGGCACTCCTCCGAACGACGCATCGGACGCTACGGCCGCGCAGCTGGCCGCCATCGTGGAGTGGTCCGACGACGCCATCTCCGGCAAGACGCTGGAGGGCATCATCACCACCTGGAACCGCGCCGCCGAGCGGCTCTACGGCTATACGGCGTCGGAGATCGTGGGCCGGTCGGTTTCGCTGCTGGTGCCGCCGGACCGCCCGGACGAGGTGCCCGGCATCCTGGCGCGACTCGCCCGCGGGGAAACCGTGGACCGCTATCGTTCGGTCCGCCGCCGCAAGGACGGCCGCCTGGTGGACGTGTCCCTGACCGTCTCGCCCATCCTGGACGCGTCTGGCTTTGTGATCGGCGCGTCCACCATCGCGCGCGACATCAGCGAGCAGGTCGAGGCCGGGCGCGACCAGGGCTTCCTGCTGGAGCTGACCGCGGTCCTGCAATCGACGTTGGATCCGGCCACCATGACGGCGGAAGCGACGCGCCGGCTGGCCGAATACCTGGGCGCGACGACCTGCGTCTTCTCCGACCTGGACCTGGTGCATGACGTGGTCTTCGTCCGTGCCGCCTACCGGCGGGGCGAGCCGGCCTCGACTTCCGGGAGCTCCGCGCTCAGCCTCCTGGGGGAAGGCGCCATCGAGGCGCTGGCGGCGGGCGAAGCCATGGTCGTGGCGGATACGGCCACGGACGAGCGGACGCGCGAGGAGCCGGTCCGGCGTCACCACCAGGCCAGCTCGACGCGCGCGTTCGTGGCCGTGCCGCTGTCACGGGCGGGGCGTTTGATGGCGATGCTCTCCCTGGGGGACGACGTGCCCCGGGAATGGACGCCCCGGGAGGTCGGGCTGGCCCGGGACGTGGCGGCTCGCCTCTGGCCGGCGCTGGACGCGGCGCGCGCCCTGGCGGCCGAGCGGGAGGCGCGGCTGGCCGCCGAGAACGCGAGCATCGAGGCCGAGATGGCGCTGGAGGAGGCGCACGCCGCCTTCGCCGAGGCGGAGCAGGCGCGCGCCCAGGCGCAGGCCCTGGCGGTGGCGATCGAGGAGGCCAACCAGGAGCTGGTGCGGCTCGCCGCCACGGCGGAGGCGGCCAACCGCGCCAAGAGCGAGTTCCTCGCGGTCATGAGCCACGAGCTGCGCACGCCGCTCACCGCCATTGCGGGCTACACACAGCTGCTGGAGATGGGGCTGTTCGGCGCTCTCAGTGAGAAGCAGCTGCACCAGATCGGGCGCATCCGCATAGCCGAGGAGCACCTGCTGCGGGTGATCGAGGGGGTGCTGGCCTTCACGCGGGTGGAGGTGGGGAAGACCGTCTACGATCTGGACGACGTCACCGTGGCCGACGTGTTGGCCGGCGTCGAGATCCTGATCGGGCCGCAGGCGGACGCGGCCGGGGTCGAGCTGGTGCTGGGCGCCGTGCCGCGGGACGTCGTAGCCCGGGCCGATGGCGGGAAGCTGCGGCAGGTCGTGCTCAACCTGCTCAGCAACGCAGTGAAATTCACGCCCCGCGGCGGCCGCGCCCGGCTGGAGTGCGGGGGCGAAGACGAGGTGATCATCCGGGTCCACGACACCGGGATCGGCATCCCCGCCGACAAGCTGGACGAGATCTTCCAGCCGTTCACCCAGGTGGACATGGCCGACACCCGCGCGTACGGCGGCACCGGGCTCGGTCTGTCCATCAGCCGCGAGTTCGCGCGCGGGATGGGTGGCGACATCTCCGTGGTGAGCGTGCTGGGCGTGGGCTCGATCTTCAGCGTGAGGCTGCCGCGCGGCGTGGGCGCGGGGGCGGGCGCGGGGGTGGAACGGGCGGGCTGAGTCGGCGGGCTACGGAGCGACCCGGATCGCGATCGGCACCACGGTCGTGCCCCAGTGCAGGGCCAGGATCGCCGAGTCGGGCCCGACCACCGGAAAGTAGAACGCCAGCGTCTCCATGTGGCTGCCCGCGGTGGGTTTGACCCGCACCCGCAGCGCGTCCTCGCCCGCCGGGTACCTCGTGTGGAACGCCCGCGCCCGCCGGCTGAAGATCACCACCCATTCCGTGGGTCCCGGGATCGTCCACAGGCTGTACCGCCCCGCCCCGAGCGGCTGGCCCTCGATGCGGACGTCCCGGCTCAGCTCGATCGTGGTCGCCCAGTTCGCCCCCGGCATCCACACGGCGTCCCAGGGCACGATCCCGCCGAAGAGCGTCCGGCCCCGCGCCACCGGCCGATCGTACACCAGGGCGATGTGCGTGTCGGCGACATCCTGCGAGACCGTACCGCTCTGGCTCGGCTTCGGCTGCTGGCGGCCGCCGGCGCCGCAGGCCGTGAGCGAGAGGACGACCCAGGCCGCGACGTTCAGCCGTACCATTCCGCAGTCCCTTGCACCGGTCCGCGCCGCGGCGCCTCAGATCCAGCGCCGCACCCGCGCCTCGTAGTCGCGGTACTCCTGGCCGAAACGGGCCGCGAGGTACCGCTCCTCCCGCGCGATGGCGTAATACCGTATGGTGGCCACCAGCGCGGGCGCGAGCACGAGGGCCCAGACGCAGGCGAAGAGCGCGCCCAGGCCGAGGTAAAGCAGGAGCAGCCCCAGGTACATGGGATTGCGGGTGAAGCGGTAGGGCCCGCGCACGACCAGGGCGCGCGTGGGCGTGTGCGGCATGGGGTTCACGCGCAGGGCGAAGAACAGCCCCAGCGACAATGCGCCCAGCGCCGCTGCCAGCGCCAGGCAGGCCCAGGCCAGGGACCCGCGCACTCCCGGGGCCGGCGCGGGCGCCGGCACCAGGCGCTGGAGCAGCACGGCCGCGCCCAGGAAGAGCGCGTAGATCAGCGGAGGCGGAAAGCGCACACCCGCGGAGTCTTCCGTGTGAGCGCGGGCACGCGCCGGGGCGCGGCGCAACGGTAGAGAAACGGGGGAGCGAGCGGACACGGCAGAGGCGGGTCACGCTGAGGCGCCGAGCACGCGGAGCGGAGTGCCAGCACAACCGCGGCGCCGCCGGCGGCAGCCGAGATCGGGTTTCT
>JADGQX010000261.1 GCA_017881445.1 Gemmatimonadota bacterium
CGCGGCCGGTGATGCCCACATCGGCGGCCCGGTCCGCCACGAACTCGGGGATATCGTTGGCGCGCAAGAACAACGCCTGGAAATCGTCGCCCAGCGTCGCGGTCAGCGAGCGCTCGTGCGTCATGTCGAACTCCAGCCCGGCGCGCTCCAGCAGCTCTCTCGCGCTCACGGCCAGCCGCCCCTTGTTGGGCAGCGCAATGCGGATCATGGTTTCCCCGGTCGGACGCAGGTACAAAAAAACGCGGCCCGTCGAATCGACGGACCGCGGGATGATCGCTCGTGTCCCGGCCTGGTTACGCCCCGGCCCCGCACGCACGCGTCGTCCGCGACCCGTCGGGGCCGTGGTGATGCGCATGATGATGGTGGACTGCGACGTAGTGGCTCATGCGGAAAAAGCTAACGGCAGCGGCGCGCGAGTGTCAACCGGGGGCGGGGGCGATTAACTTTCAGTCGATGACCTATCCCAACGGGACCCAGATTCCGCCGGCTATCGAGCCGGATCGCGTGCACGACCTCTCCCGTGGCATCGTGGTCGCCGGCGGCGTGGCCGCCAAGCGCAGGCCTCCGCGCCTGCTGCTGGAGGCGGGCGAATGGGCGCGGGGCCGCAGCGGCTGGGCGCGGCTGCCCGTGCTGCTCTGGTTCGCCTACATCCTGCGCAATCACCTGCGGGACCCCGACTACGACTCCATCTTCGGCGGCCTGAACCTGGTCATCCACGAAGCGGGACACATCGTCTTCGGGCCGTTCGGCGAGCTGCTGGCCGTGGCCGGGGGAACGCTGCTGCAGCTGGCCGCGCCCTTCGCGGCCGCCCTCGTCTTCCGCCGGCAGCGGGACTTCTTCGGGCTGGCCGTCGTCGCCTGCTGGCTGGCGACGAATCTCTTCTCCGTCGCCCGCTACGCCGCCGACGCCCGGGCGCAGGAGCTGCCCCTGGTCTCGCCCACCAGCGGCGACCCCATGCACGACTGGGCCTACATGCTCGGCCGCTTCGGCATGCTCCACCGGGACCTGGCCATCGGCTCGGGCTTCCGGGCTCTCGGCATCCTCAGCATGCTGGCCGGGCTCGGCTTCGGGGGCTGGCTCGTCTGGCGCATGATCCGCCCCGCGGCGGGTGTGGAGGCGCCCGGAGCCAGCGCCTGATGCCCGAGTCGATCCGCTCCCGACTCCAGCGCTGGTACTTCAACTTCTTCCCCGCGTACCGCGGCACCGGGGCCCGCATCACCTATATCGCCGACGACTTCCGCGAGATCCGCATCCGCCTGCCGCTCTCGCGCCGGACCCGCAACTACGTCGGCACCATTTTCGGCGGCAGCATGTACGGGGCGGTGGACCCGATCTACATGGTCATGCTGATCCACAACCTGGGCGCCGAGTACCAGGTCTGGGACAAGGCGGCCACCATCCGCTTCCGCAAGCCGGGCCGCTCCACGCTCTACGCCCGCTTCCTCATCGACGAGCGCGAGCTCGCCGACATCCAGGCCGCCCTCGCCCTGGAGCCGACGACGGAGCGCGTCTACGACGTGGATCTGACCGACGACGTCGGCGTCGTCCACGCCTCCGTGCGCAAGACGGTGCACATCCGGCGAAGGGAGTCGCATGAGCGCACGCCCGCCTGAGCCCGTGGTGCTCGAGGGCCCGCACGTGCGCCTGGAGTCGCTTACCGCTTCCCACGTCGATGCCCTCTGCGCCGTGGGGCTCGACCCGCAGATCTGGCGCTGGATGCTGGGACCGGTCGAGACCCGCGCGGACATGGTCGCGGGCCCCTGGCAGCGCACCGTCGTGAACACCGAGGCCAAGTACCTGCTCCTGCGCCACGCCTTCGAGGAGCTGGGCTATCGCCGGGTGGAGCTCAAGACCGACGCGCTCAACCTGCGCAGCCGCGAGGCCATCCGTCGCATTGGCGGGGTGGAGGAGGGGACTCTGCGCCGGCACATGGTCACCGCCACGGGTCGCGTGCGCGACACGGTGTACTTCAGCATCCTGGACGAGGAGTGGCCTGCGGTGAAGGCGCGCCTGGAGGAGTGGCTGACCGGCGGGCCGGAACGCTGATTCGCCGAACGCTTGCGCCGGAAGCCGCGCCCGTCGTATCTCCTGCCGCTGTCGTGCCTCACCCGAACTCACGTCGAACGGAGTGGAGATGGCCGAGGCGAAAGCGACCTTCCACCGCTGGGAGGACATGCCCCGCGAGAAGGTCACGGACATGCTGGAGCGCCGCCTGATCACGGGCGAGCGCATGATGCTGGCGCACGTGTACCTGAAGAAGGGCTGTATCGTGCCACGCCACGCCCACGAGAACGAGCAAATCTCCTACATCCTCGAAGGGGCGCTGCGCTTCTGGCTGGGCGAGGACGAAGCGGAAGAGCTGGTCGTGGGCGCGGGCGAGGTGCTGCACATCCCGTCGAACGTGCCGCACAAGGCCATAGCGCTCGAGGACACGCTCGACGTCGACGTCTTCTCGCCGCCCCGGGAGGACTGGCTGAACCGGACCGACGACTACCTGCGGAAGTGAGCGACCACGCCCGTCCGATGAGCGTCCGCTCTCGTCTCGCACTCGTCCTCGTCGCCTGCCTGGGCGCGGCGGCGTCCTGCGCCAGGAACCCCCGGCCCGCGCTTCCCATGGCGCCGCCCGGCGCGCTCGGGCTGTCGCCTGCCGCGCTGGCGAGCATCGCCCCGGCGCTCCGGCCGTTCGTGGACTCCGGCAAGGTGCCCGGCATCTACGCGGTGATCGCCCGCCACGGCAGGATCGGCTACGAGCGGACTTTCGGCTGGATGGACGTCGAGCGGCGCCAGCCCATGAGGCGCGACGCCATCTTCCACATCTACTCCATGACCAAGCCCGTCGTCGCCGTGGGCATCCTCAGGCTGGTGGAGGACGGCAAGCTCGGACTGGACGATCCGGTGTCGAAGTACATCCCGGCGTTCGCCGCGGTGAAGGTGTTCGCGGGCGGCTCCGCCGATGCGCCCGTGCTGCGGGACCCCGACTCGCCCATCACCGTGCGCCAGCTGCTGAACCACACTTCGGGGTTGGGTTACGGCCTCACCGCCGGGCCGGCCGACACCATCTTCACGCGTGCCAGGCTGTACGACGCCTCCCGCACGCTCCAGCAGTTCACGGACAGCCTGGCCCGGATTCCGCTGCTCTTCTCCCCCGGCACCCGCTGGAGCTACAGCTCCGGGCTCGACGTCGCCGGGCGCGTCATCGAAGTCGCGTCCGGGGAGACCCTCGACCGGTTCCTGGACGAGCAGATCTTCCGGCCGCTGGGAATGCGCGACACCGGGTTCCGCGTGCGACCCGGGACCCGGGCGCGCATCGCCACCGTCTACTCGCACGGCCCCGATGGAGCGCTGCGGCCGGGCCGGGGCGGCGGGCTCATGGCCATGTTCGAGCCCGAAGCGCGCTTCCTCTGGGGCAGTGGCGGCCTGCTCTCGACCCCCGACGACTACCTGCGTTTCGCGCAGATGCTGCTGAACGGCGGCAGCTTCGGTGGACGGCGCATCCTGCGGCCGGAAACGGTGGCGCTGATGACGCACAACACGCTGCCGCCGTCGCTCACCCCCGTGTCCGGCGGACCGTTGCCCGACGACGGCTACGGCTTCGGCCTGGCCGTCGCGGTGCTGGTGAACTCCACGCTCGCCCGCCGGCCGGGCCCGCCCGGTATCTTCCGCTGGTCGGGATACCTGGGCACGTATTTCTGGGTCGACCCGGCCAACGACCTGGTCGCGATGGTCTGGACCCAGCTCTCGCCCGGCAGCGCGTTCCCGCTCGAGGCCACGTTCCAGAAGCTGGTCTACGCGGCGCTCGAGCCCTGATCGATCGGCGAAGGCAACATGGATCTTGGAATCGAGGGCAGGACCGCATTCGTGGCCGCATCCAGCCAGGGGCTGGGCCGAGCCGTGGCCGAAGCACTGGCTGCCGAGGGCTGCGCCCTCTGCCTGTGCGCCCGCGGCAAGGAAAAGCTCGAGGCGGCCCGCGCGGAGATCGCCGACCGGCACGGCCGGCCCGTGGTCGCCGTGTCGGCCGACCTGTCCACCCTCGAGGGGGTGACCACCGCCACGGCAACCGCCCTGGCCCGGCTGGGCCACGTCGATATCCTCGTGACCAACGCCGGAGGACCTCCGGCCGGAACACACGACCAGCTCGGGCCCGAGCAGTGGAGGGCGGCCTACGACCTGACCCTGCGCAGTGTGGTCGAGCTGACGCGCGAGCTGCTGCCAGGCATGAAGGAGCGCCGCTGGGGACGCATCCTCAACGTCACCTCGATCACCGTGAAGCAGCCGGTCGAGAACCTGATGCTCTCCAACGCGCTGCGCGCCGCCGTCACGGGCTACGCCCGCACCCTCGCCAACGAGGTGGCGCCCTTCGGGATCACGGTCAACAACGTGCTGCCCGGCTACACGCGCACCCAGCGCCTCGTGGACCTCGCCGAGTCGGCCCGCGCACGGGGCGGCGACCCCGAGCAGGTCCGCCGCCACTGGATCGACCAGATCCCCATGGGGCGACTGGGCGAGCCCGAGGAGTTCGCCGCCATGGTCGCCTTCCTGGCCTCCGAACGGGCCGGCTTCGTCACGGGGCAGTCCATCGCCGTGGACGGAGGCTGGATCAGGGGACTGTACTAGGCTGTCGAAATCCCCCTCCCCCGTTCGTCGCCAGGTTGAGGCAGCATCGGGCCAACGACCGTCGTGCCAGGGGAGGGAATCATGGAGATCGCAGCAACCCGACCGCTCGCAGGGACCATCCCGGCTTCGGCCCCGCGCATCTGGACCGGGCGCATCATCACCGCCGTGTCCGTGCTGTTCCTGCTCTTGGACGCCGGGAACCACCTGATGAAAACCCCGCCCGTCGTGGAAGCCTTCGTGCGACTGGGCGTCCCCGTCGGCCTGGCCGGTCCGATCGGGGCGCTGGAGATCGCCTGCCTGGTCGTGTACCTGGTCCCGCGCACCGCCCTGCTCGGGGCCATCCTGCTCACGGGATACCTGGGCGGCGCCGTCGCCATCCAGCTGCGCGCCGGCAGTCCCCTCTTCGCGGAAACGCTGTTCCCCGTGTACTTCGGGGCGCTGGTCTGGGTTGGGCTGCTCCTGCGGCGGCCGCGGCTGTGGGCGGTGCTGACCGCGCCGCGCCGCGACTAGCGGAGCGTATCTCGGACAACAGGAGCGTGGCGCCCTGATCGCAGCAGCTCGCTGCGACCCGGCAGAGCGGCATTCCTGGCGTGGTTACCTGCGATGCGGCGCAGTCGTCGAGTGAAATCGGGCAAGCGCCGCGGCCGCGCGAACGCGTGGCGGATTCCATTCGCTATGCGGGTGCAATCGGACAGCCGCCGCGGGACCGCTCGCGCGCGAGGCGCTTTGACTCCGATATCCGCACCCAAAACGGCACGCGCGTATGGGAGTGCGGCCGTTGCCCGATTCCGTTCGCCCGGCACCCGAAACGCCGCCCGGGGCAAAGCCCCGGCCAGGCCCCGAGGCGCTTTGGCCGCAGCCTCCCGGTGGGAGCCGGCAGAGCGGGGCTCATGCCATCGTCACTTCAGATGCCGCCCACGAGACTAGCGCGAGAGCTCCTCCGCCAGGAAGCGCGCCGCCTCCCGCTCGGCCCAGAACGTCGGCCGCCAGGGCGTGCCGCCCACGAAGCCGACGTGACCGCCGCCGTCGGAGATCTCTGCCTGCAGCCAGTGATTGGAGTGCACCGCGGCCCAGGGGAAGGCGTGCTGGGGCAGGAAGGGGTCGTCGCTGGCCTGGATGAGGAGCGTGGGCACGCGGATCAGCGGCAGGAAGGCGGCCGAGCTGGAGCGCCGGTAGTAGTCCTCGGCGTCGGCGAAGCCGTGCAGCGGCGCCGTGGCCGCGCCATCGAAGTCCCGGAAGCTGCGCGAGGCGCGGATCCGCTCCAGGTCCAGACCGGCGGCGGCGATCAGCTCCCGCTTGGCTTCGGCCTTCTGCACCAGTGTCTTGATGAACATGCCGGTGTAGAACCGCCCCATCCGACTGGCCTCCAGGGCGTCTGCGCCCGCGCCCAGGTCGAAGGGCACCGACACGGTGGCCGCCGCCGCCACCCGCGCGGCGCCGCCCTCCTCGCCCAGGTACTTGAGCAGCGCGTTGCCGCCCAGGGAGAAGCCCACCGCGCCCAGGCGCCGCCCCGGGAAGCGCGCCGCCAGGTGCTCCAG
>JADGQX010000070.1 GCA_017881445.1 Gemmatimonadota bacterium
GAGGGCGAAGTCATTACCCGCGAGGAAGATGGCGAGGTGATCCGGCTGCGGGCCCGGCTGCCCAAGTGGACGCTCGGCCGCCTGCAGCAGCGCGACGGGGTCCAGGTCTCGCAAGTAGTCTGAACAACTTCTTTCACCGCAGAGTCTCAGAGGCTCAGAGAACGCACGGAGTCTTTGTTTGTTCGATCCGGCAGGGCATCGTCGCCGGCAGACGGCCGCGATCGTTGCCGAGCCGGATTTGAACATAACAATCTGTTCCTCCGTGATTCCTCCGTGACTCTGTGGCTCTGTGGTGAATGATCTGTTTTCGAGGGGCGCCGATGACCGAGAACGTGGTGATCGTGGGGCCGGGGCGCATGGGCCTCGCGCTGGGCACGGCGCTCCGGCAGGAGGCGGCGGTCGAGCGGCTGACCTATCAGGGCCGGGGCTCCGAGCCGCCGCCGCACCCGCTCTTCGACATGGGCGACGAGCGCGGCGCCGAGTACCGCATGGGGCCCTACCCGCTGCCCTCCGACACCACCGTCCTGATCCTGGCGGTCCCCGACGCCAAGCTGGGCGACGTCGCCTACGACATGTCCGGGCAGGGCGCGGCGCCGCCGGGCTGCGCCGCGCTGCACCTCTCGGGCGCCCTCTCCACTGACGCGCTCGGGCCGCTGCACGCCGCGGGCTACGCGGTCGGCTCCATGCACCCTCTGCAGTCGGTGGCCGACCCCTGGTCGGCGGGCGATCGCCTGGTCGGCAGTGCCTTCGCGGTGGCGGGTGAGCCCACCGCGGTCAACGCCGCGCGCCGCCTGGTGGATGCCGTGGGTGGTCGCGTGCTCCTGATCCCGACCGCCATGCGGCCGACGTACCACGCCGCGGCGGTCTTCGCCTCCAACTACCTGATTGCGCTCCTGGCCGTGGCCGTGCGCCTGCTGCAGGACGCGGGCGTGCCGGGCGAGGACGCGCTGCCGGCCATCCTGCCGCTGGTGCGGGGCACGCTGGACAACGTGCAGAAGCTGGGCGTGCCGGCGGCGCTCACGGGCCCCATCGCCCGGGGCGATCCGGACACCATCCGGCTCCATCTCGCCAGATTGTCCGCCGAGGACCGCGAGTTATATTGCGCGCTGGGGCGGGAATTGCTGCCACTTGCACGGGCCGCGGGGCTCGACGAGCGGCGCGCCGCCGAACTCGAGGGCCTGCTGGGAGCCTGATGCGGCTGCACATCAACATCGACCACGTCGCCACCATCCGGCAGGCGCGCCGGACGGACGAGCCCGACCCCGTCCGCGCCGCCGTGCTGGCGGAGCTGGGCGGCGCCGACGGCATCACCGTCCACCTGCGCGAGGACCGGCGCCACATCCAGGACCGCGACGTCCGCCTGCTGCTCGAAACGGTGCGCACGAGCGTGAACCTGGAGCTGGCCGCGGCCTCGGACGTGGTGGCCATGGCCTGCACGCTCAAGCCGGCCGAGGCGACGCTGGTGCCCGAGCGGCGCGAGGAAGTCACCACCGAGGGCGGCCTCGCCCTCGATACTGCCTCCGCCCGCCAGCGGGTCGAGACGGCCGTGCGGGCGCTGCGGGCCGCCGGCATCCGGACCTCCCTCTTCATCGGCCCGGACGAGGCGGCCATCCGCGCCTCCGAAGCGCTGGGCGCCGACGCCATCGAGCTGCACACGGGCGAGTTCGCGGAAGCGTGGAAGCGACGCGCGTCGGCGCAGGGCCGCCAGGAGATCGCCCGGGAGGCCGAGCGGCTGCGCCGCGCCGCCGCGCTGGCGGCGTCGCTCGACCTGGACGTCCATGCCGGCCACGGGCTGACCTACGAGAACGTGGCGGCGGTCGCGCGCATCCCGGAGATCGAAGAGCTCAACATCGGCCACAGCGTCGTCAGTCGCGCCGTCCTGGTCGGCCTCGAGCGGGCCGTGCGGGAGATGGCGGACGCGATCCAACGCGCGCGGGGCGGCAGCGCCCCCGGGGAGTAACGCATGCCGACCGTTCGGGATTTCTTCACGGGGGAGGCCGCCGAGTACCTGGAGCGGCTCGACCGGATCGCCGATGGGCTCGATGGCGGTGCGGTGCTGGGCCCGGAGATGCTGCGCATCAGTCGCGCGCTGCGCGGCGCCGCCCAGATGGCGCGGGAGGACGCGTTCGCCCGCGTGGTCACGGCCATGGAGGGCGCCGCCCGCGCCCTGGCAGACGGGCGCGTGCACTGGACGCCCGACCTGGGCGGGCGCGTGCGCGCGACGCTGAAGGACCTGCGCGTCATGATGTCCGAGGGTCCGGAGGGCACGGCCAACCGGGCGAATGCGGCCGCCGCGCGCTTCGCGGGCATCGGGCCCGCGGGTAGCGCCGCCGATGGCAGCGCCGCAAAGGGCGCCGAGCGCGCTTTCCGCGAGTTCGCCGCCCGCGAGAGCGCGGGCGTGCTGGTCACGGTCCAGGCTGCTCTGCAGGGCGTGGGCGCGGACCCGCGCGACCGGGAGCCGCTCAAGGTGGTGCTCCGCCGCCAGCGGGCGCTCATGGGCGCGGCGCGCCTGCCCACCATTCCCATCCTGGCGGAGACGCTGACGGCCATTGACGAGGTCACGCGCATGGTCGCGCGCCTGGACGTGCCCGTGGCGGGGGAGTGGCTCGAGGCCTACGGCGCCGCCCGCGACGTGCTGGAGGCCGCCACTGCCGCGCTGGAGCAGGACGCGGAGCCGCTGCCGGGCGCGGCGCTCACCCGGCTGCGCACGCTGCGCCAGCAACTGGTGGACCGGTACGGCGTGGAGGAGCCGCCGCGCCAGCCGTCCGGCATCGAGCCGCAGGACGCCGCCACCATGGCCGCGGAGGCGGCGGCGGCCAGCATGATTGTCGGCACCCGGGCCGGGGCGGGCGCGGGCGCCCGCGGGCCGGTCGCGCAAGCCGCCGTGCCGCAGGCCGAGGAGGATGGCGTCGTCCCCATCGAGCAGTTCCTGCTGCGCGGCGAGCGCGCGCTGGACCGGGCGCTCGAGTTGCGCGCCCCCCTGCAGCATGCGGTCGCGGGCGGACCGCCCAGGGTGCGGGAGCTGCTGCAGGAGGTGTTCGACCTCATCGAGCTGGCGCGCACGTGAGCGCTGCCGAGAAGTCCCGCCGCATGCTGGATTGGCGGGCCGTGCTGGGGGTGCTCCTCAGCCTCTTCTTCCTGTACTTCGCGCTCCGGGGTGTGAGCTTCAAGGCGGTGGTCCAGAACGTCGCCGCCGCCAACCCCCTGTGGTACCTGGCCGCCATCGTCGGGACGACGTTCCCCTTCTGGGTCCGCACCTGGCGCTGGAAGTCCATCATCGTACCGGTCTACCCCGAGACGAAGTTCCGCGCGCGCTTCGCGGCTTCGTGCATCGGGTTCATGGCCAACAACATCTTCCCGGCACGGGTGGGCGAGTTCCTGCGGGCGTACGTGCTCTCGCGCCTCGAGCCGGTGCCCGTCGTCACCTCGCTCGGCTCCCTGGTCGTGGAGCGACTCTTCGACGGCATCACCCTGGTCGTCCTGACCTTCGTGGCACTGGCCGTCCCCAGCTTCCCGGCCCACACCGTGGCGGGCGAGGAGCTGCACAAGGTCGCCAGCGTGCTGGCCATCGTGTTCGGTGGCGTGGGCGTGGTCTTCGTCGCCCTGGTCATCTGGCCGCAGCGGGTCGTGGCCGTCATCGAGCGACTGGCCGCCCGCCTCCTGCCCGTCGCCTACGGCCGGCCGATCGTGGACGCGCTGGAATCGCTGCTGGCGGCGCTGGGCGCCATCCGCCACCCCGTGCTGCTGCTGCGCATCGTCGCCTGGTCCTTCACGCTCTGGATCCTGGGCGCCCTCTCCTACTGGTTCGGACTGCGCGCCTTCGGCATCCAGGTGCCCTTCCTGGGCGCGCTCTTCCTGCAGTCCGTGGTGTCCTTCGCGGTGGCGGTCCCGTCCTCGCCGGGGTTTTTCGGCATCTTCGAGTACGCCGTCAAGATCGGCCTGGTGCAGATCTGGAACGTCGATCCCAACCGCGCCTTCAGCTACGCCATCGGCTTCCACATCGCCGGCTACGTGCCCGTCACCGTGATGGGGCTCTACTACACCTGGCGCCTGGGCATCAGCTGGAAGGAGGTCGGCGGCGGCGAGCAGGCGGTGGCAGAGACCGTCGAGCAGGAGATCCCCGCCGCCCGCGAGATCCTCCGCGCCAAAGGTGGCCGCGAGCCGCCCCCGTGAGGATCCTCGCCCGCGCCAAGCTCAACCTGCACCTCGCGATCCTGGCGCGGGAGGACTCCGGCTGGCACCAGATCGAGACCCTCTTCTGCCGCCTCGAGCTGGCCGACGAGCTCGACATCCGCACGGGCGACGCCGGCGTCCGCCTCGCCCTGGATGGCCCCGACCTCGGACCCGCCTCCGACAACCTCGCCCTGCGCGCCGCCCACGCCTTCCTCGGGCGCGCCGGCGTGGCCGGCGGCGCCGACATCCACCTGGTCAAGCGCATCCCCGCCGGCGCCGGCCTGGGCGGCGGCTCCAGCGACGCCGCCGCTACGCTGCTGGCGCTCAACCAGCTCCACGGCGAGCCGCTCGATGGCGAGGAGCTGCTGGAGATCGGCGCCGAGCTGGGCAGCGATGTGCCCTTCTTCGTCGCGGATACCGCCCTGGCGCTGGCCTGGGGCCGGGGCGAGCGCCTGCTGCCCCTGGACGCACTGCCCCGCGCCCTCGTGCTCCTGGCCATCCCGCCCTTCCAGGTCTCGACGCCCGACGCCTACCGCCGCTTCGACGACTCCGCGCACGGACAGGTCGGTCCCGCCCCCGCCCCCGCCCCCGCCCCCCGGCTGCACCGCGCCGGCGACTACCAGACCTGGTCCTCCTGCGCGCTCGGCGCCGGCAACGTCTTCGAGGACGTGCTTTTCCCCGACTACCCGCTGCTCGGCGACCTCAAGGCCGCGCTGCGCGAGGCCGGCGCCTTCCTGGCCCTCATGACCGGCAGCGGCTCCGCCGTCTTCGGCCTGTTCCCCGATGCCGGCGCGCTGCGCGCCGCCCACGATACGCTGCGAGCCGCATTCGGCGACGTCGGCTTCATCGAGACGTGCACGGACGGTGGCGAGAGGGCGGACCTGCTGGGCTGAACGGCGGCGGACGGGGAAGGGGGAGCGGCGCCGGGCGGCGGCGCTCCCCCTTCTTGCGCCTATGCCCGCGCTATTCCGTGATCTGCACGTAGATCGGCTGCGAGAGCGCGGCGGAGCGCTCGATGGCGGTCCGCAGGGCGCGCGTCAGCGCTTCCGGCCCGCCCGAGATCGGCGCCGGCACCGTGGGCGCCATGGCCCCGCGCCGCGCGGCGCAGGTGACGCGGATGTCCATGGGCGTGATGATGCTGAACGTCACCGCCGCCACCAGGGCGTTCAGGAAGGAATGCTGCGTCTCGACCTTCGACACCCCGTTCGGGCAGCGCGACGCCGTCTCCAGCACCGGCGGCGGGATCAGCCCGGCCACGAACGACATCGCCCACGGCTGCTCGATGGTCTGCCCGCCCGCCGGCAGCCCGGTGTCGATAATGGCGTGGTAGCAGCCGGCGCCGGTCAGCCCGAGCGCCAGCACGGCCAGGGACGCGAACTTGCGCATGACCCCTCCTTCCGAGGATTGGACCCGCCCGAGGGTCGGGCGAGCGCGGGAACGACGCATTCCGCTGCGGACCGTCCGCTGTGCAGGCCGCATAATTCACGTTTTCATGCGAAATCGCAAGCCTGGGCCGCGCCCGCGCCGTAGCCGCCCGGATTGATCCCGCCCGCGCCCCGGCGTTAGCTTCCTTCCGCATCCGCTCCCACCGCTCCCGGGTCGTCTAAAGGCAGGACGGCGGACTTTGGCTCCGTCAATGGTGGTTCGATTCCACCCCCGGGAACTGCCTCTCCGTCTCGGCACCAGGCCATCCCCAACCTCCCCGTTACTTCCGAGGGACCATGCGACGCCGAGTCATCGTCCTGGTCGCGACCTCGATCCTCGCCGGGTGCGGCCTGGCCGACCCGGCGCCGCCGAATGCGCAGCTCTTCGCCGATCCCGAGACTCATCTGATCGTCTCGCCTCCGTGCCGTATGGCCACACCCCAGGCGTACGCCACGTACACCCTGCGGATAACCGACGCCGACGTGCGCGCGGCCTTCCAGGACTGGAAGCAGGGCAAGCCCGCGAGACCGTACTGGCCGGAGGCGCGCTGCCAGGCCCGCCTCTTCCAGCGCCCGGGGTTCTCGCTCGCCGGTCGCTCCGGTGGCTTCACCGAGTCACGGCTGCCCTTCCAGAAGTCGACGCGCTGGAACCCCGACGGCAGCTGGAACTGGTAGGGAGGGCCAGGGCTCCGGTCCGACATCTTTCCGTGCCGGCTTCCGGCATCCGGTTTCCGGCATCCGGTTTCCGGCACCCGGTTCCCGGTTTCCGTTTCCGGCGTCCGGTTTCCGGCATCCGGCTTCCGGCATCCGGTTTCCGGTTTCCGGCTTCCGGCTTCCGGTTTCCGGTTTCCGGTTTCCGGTTTCCGGTTTCCGGTTTCCGGCTTCCGTGCGCCGATCGACCGGGGCCGGGCTAGCTCCAGCTGACCTTGTAGCGGCAGGCGTCGCCGCCCTGGGCGCAGCACGTCTCCTCGACAATCACGACGTTCTTGGCGCCCAGCATGCCGAGAGCTTCCTGGTACCAGCCCATCACGGTGGCGCAGTCCGCCGTCGAGAAGGTCTCACTGCCGGAGGTGATCAGCATCCCGGAGGTGGGTCCCGTGGGCTCCCAGGTGCGCTGGCCGGTGTCGTAGTAGAAGCGGAAGATCAGCGGCGCCTTGGCCATGAACTTCTGCGGATCGCGCGGCTCCAGGAAGCTGGCGTGCACCGTGGTGAGGTTCTCGCGCGCGGACGCCCGCCCCATCTCTTCGAAGATCTTCGTGTTGCCGCCGCCGAGCGCGGAGACGATTGCCTTGTCGAGCCGATCGCCCAGCTCGAACTCGTACCAGCCTACGTTGGTCGCCCGGACGAGCTGCTGCCGGTCGCCCTCCGGCAACGCGGCCAGCACCTTCTCCAGCGCCGGCTGGCCGAAACGCTCCTTAACGAAGGCGATCCGCGCCTTGATGATGTTCCCCTTGACCTTCATCGCCCTGCCCCCCCAACGCATCGGAAGCCAACAAGCGAACCGGACAAGTGTAGGCCCCCTTGCCGGGAGGGTCAATCAGGAGAAACCCGAAGAAGCACGCGTGCTCGCGGGGTGGCGAGAGAGCCCTGGAGCGCCCGTGGCGAGCCGATCGGCCGGAGCCTAGGTTGTCTATGTAGGCCACCGACAACCGCATGAATGCGCTTCCGGCGTCGCCAGGACGCGCCGCTGGAGGGAGGCTACGATGCCCGGGTTCGTATACCAGGAGCCGTTCCCGGTGGAGGCCGACTCCACCGCGTATCGCAAGCTCGAGGGGTCGGAGAAGTACGTGCGCGTCGATCGCTTCGCCGGTCGCGAGATGCTGCGCATCGAGCCGGAGGCGCTGACCCTGCTCGCGCGCGAGGCCATGCGCGACGTCTCCTTCCTGCTCCGCCCCGCCCACAACGAGAAGGTCGCGGCCATCCTGGCCGACCCCGAGGCCTCGCCCAACGACCGCGGCGTGGCGCTGGCACTGCTGCGCAACGCGGTGGTGGCGGCGCGCGGGGAGCTGCCCATCTGCCAGGACACCGGCACCGCGACCGTCGTGGCCAAGAAGGGGCAGCAGGTCTGGACCGGCGGGCGCGACGAGGAGCACCTCGCCCGGGGCATCTTCGACACCTACGCGCAGGAGAACCTGCGCTACAGCCAGACCGTCGGGCTCAACGTGTACCGGGAGCGGAACACCGGCACCAACCTGCCCGCGCAGATCGACATCACGGCGACCGACGGCGAAGCGTACAAGTTCCTGTTCATCGCCAAAGGCGGCGGCAGCGCGAACAAGTCCATGCTCTTCCAGGAGACGAAGGCGCTGCTCACGCCCGAGAAGCTGGAGGCGTACCTCGTCGGCAAGATGAAGTCGCTGGGGACGGCCGCGTGCCCGCCCTACCACGTCGCCTTCGTGATCGGTGGCACCAGCGCGGACGCGGTCATGAAGACGGTCAAGCTGGCGAGCGCGGGTGAGCTGGACGGGCTGCCCACGAGCGGCAACGAGGAGGGGCGCGCTTTCCGCGACCCGGAGCTGGAAGGCAGGCTGCTGCTGGCGGCGCAGAAGCTGGGCATCGGCGCGCAGTTCGGGGGCAAGTACTTCGCCCACGACGTGCGGGTCGTCCGCCTGCCCCGGCACGGCGCCAGCTGCCCCATCGGCATGGCCGTGTCCTGCTCCGCCGATCGCAACATCAAGGCGAAGATCACGCGGGACGGCATCTTCCTGGAGGAGCTGGACCGCGAGCCGGGGCGACTGATCCCCGAGCAGTTCCGCAAGGCGGGTCAGGTGCAGGGGCACCGCATCGACCTGAAGCGGCCCATGGCGGAGACGCTGAAGGAGCTGTCGGGCCTGAAGGTGGGCGACGCGCTGCTGCTGAACGGCCCCATCGTGGTGGGCCGCGACATCGCCCATGCCAAGTTCAAGGAGATGCTGGACGCGGGGCAGCCGCTGCCGGAGTACCTGACGAAGTACCCGATCTACTATGCTGGCCCGGCCAAGACGCCCGCGGGCAAGCCGTCCGGCTCGTTCGGCCCCACCACCGCGGGACGCATGGACAGCTACGTGGACCTGCTGCAGGGGCTGGGCGGGAGCCTGGTCATGATCGCCAAGGGCAACCGCAGCCAGCAGGTGACCGACGCCTGCAAGAAGCACGGCGGCTTCTACCTCGGGAGCATCGGCGGCGCGGCCGCGATCCTGGCCGAGGAGAACATAAAGCACGTCGAGTGCATCGACTTCCCCGAGCTGGGCATGGAAGCGGTCTGGCTCATCGAGGTGCAGGACTTCCAGGCCTACATTCTGGTGGACGACAAGGGGAACGACTTCTTCAAGGGGCTGGGGCTGTAGCCACCGCCTGCCCGCGCTCGGCCGGCGGCGGCCACTGCAGGAGGCCGCTGGCGATGCCGCCCAGCCTGGCCCGGTAGAACGCATCGACCGTCGCGACCGGAACCTCGGCGATGAAAGTGTCGATCGATTTCGAGCCCAGAGGGGGGCCGTCGGGATCCTCGCGCAGCGTCTCGCGAATGGTCGTCCCGAACGGCACCGCGTCCGGCTCGTAGCGCTCCGCGCCCGGATAGACCGGGACCGTCCTTGGCGCCATCCGCTCCTGCCGCTCCGCCTGCTGCGCCAGGGCCGCCGCGGGCGCGGCCATCGCGGCCGCGAGCCAGATTGCCATGATCTCTGCGGCCGCGCGTTCGGCGCGGCCGGCTACGGGACTACACGTTGGCGACGCTGCGAACCACCTCCACGATCTCCTCCTCGGTCAGCAGGCGCTCCGACTTCTTCGCCAGCGCCAGAACCGCCTCGACGATCTCCGGCGTGACCGCCAGCCCGCGGGCGCGCAGGAAGTACTGCACGTTGGAGCCACCCGACATGTGCCCCACCTCGATCTCCTGCTCCCTGCCGACCCAGCCCGCCGGCACGCCGGAATAGACCCGGTCCGCCAGCCACTGCTCTCCCTTGCGCTGCGCCTTGATCACGGCGGCGGCGTGCACGCCGGTCGCCGTGCGGAAGGCGTCGCGCCCGGCGATGGGCGCGTTCACGGGGATGGGCACGCCCACCGCGTCCGAGACCACGGTCACGTACTCCATGAGCGTCGAGAGGTCGTCGTCGCGCCAGCCGAGCAGCTTCAGGTTCACCAGCAGCTGCTCCATGGGCGTGTTGCCGACCCGCTCGCCGACGCCCAGGGCGGTGCCGTGCACGCGCGTGGCGCCGGCGCGGATCGCCGCCAGCGTGTTGGCGACGTCGAGCCCCCGGTCGCGGTGGCCGTGCCAGTCGATGCCGACGTCGTTCGCGACGCCCAGCTCCCGCAGCAGCGCCACGACCCACGAGGTCAGCGCGGCGACCCCCTCGGGGATCGCGGCGCCCACCGTGTCGCACAGGCAGAGCCGCCGGGCGCCGGCTTCGATGGCGGCGGCGAAGAGGACCCGCAGGTGCTCGGGCGAGGCGCGCACCGTGTCCTCCGTCACGTACATGACCTCCAGGCCCTCGCCCGCGGCGAAGGTGACGGCCTCGCGCGTGTGCCGCAGGATCTGCTCGAACTCCCACTCCTCGGCGTATTGCCGGATCGGGCTGCTGCCGATGAACACGCAGGCCTCGATGGGCACGCCGGTCTGCTGCACCACGTCGGCGATCGGCTGGATGTCCACCAGCAGCGTCCGGGCGGCGCAGTTGGCGCGGATGTGCAGCCTGGCGACATCGATCTCCCGGCAGAGCCGGGCGACCGCATCGCGCTGCCGGGGGCCCGCGCCGGGAAGGCCGATGTCCGCGGTCTCGATGCCGAGCGAGTCCATGAGGTGCAGGATGCGGATCTTCGTCTCGACGGCGGGATCTCGCACGGACGGGCTCTGCAGCCCATCGCGCAGCGTCTCGTCGTCGAGCATGGGCGGCGTGGCGGGTGCGGTGGCCGCGGGCGCCCAGTCGTGGATCAGGCCAGCTTCGCTTGGGGCGTTCACCTGTGCCTCCATGAAGCGGAAGTTCGGGCTCAGGCGTCCACGGCGTGGGCGCGCGCGAACTGGCGGGCCTGCTCCAGCAGCTCGCGCGCGCCATCCGCATCGCCGTCCATCCGGCGGATGTGCGCCAGGTGATACAGGCTGCTCACCTCGCCGATCGCGTCGTCGCGACTGCGCTGGAACTCGCGCGCGGCCGCGGCGAAGTCACCCAGGCGCTCGTGGATGACGCCGATGTGGTAGCGCGCCATCAGGTACTCGGGGGTGAGGGCGGTGCAGCGCTCGAACTCCTCCAGTGCCTGGTCGAGCTCACCGGCGTGGAAGCAGGCCACGCCCAGCCGGTAGTGCGCGGCGTTGTAGTGGGGGTCCAGCTCGAGACAGCGCCGGTAGGCGCGGATCGCCTCGGGCATGTTGCCGCGGTGATACCAGGCCACGCCCAGGTCGTACCAGCACACGACGAAGCGCGGCGACAGCTCCAGCGCGCGGCGATAGCGCTCGATGGCGAGGTCCAGCGTGCCCTGGTGGAAGTAGACGGTGCCCAGCAGGTGGTTGGCCAGGATGTGGTCCGGCTCGCCCTCGACCAGCCGCTCCAGCTCGCGCCGCGCCTCGCGGTGATGGCCCTCCGCCTCCGCCTGCAGCGCGGTCATGATCCGGTGATCGACGTAGCCCTCGCGCAGGAACATGCCGCACTCGGCGCAGAAGCGGTCCGTTTCGGCGGCTTCTCGGCCGCAGCGGGAGCAGCGCATTGGAGTCCTCCTGGTTTGGAGCCCGCCCGCGCTCAACCCGCGAGGGGGCGGCGCGTGTAGATGGCCCGGAAGCTGAGCGCGGCCACGAGCTGACAGTCCTGGCACTCGGGCGAGACGGCGGCGCCGACGGGGTCGGCCGACGCCTCGAAGCCCAGCTCACGATACAGGGTGACGCTCTCCTCGGCACGGCCGCTATCCGCGACGAAGCGGTATTCCCAGCCGGCGGCGAGGCGCGCCGGGTCCGGCCGGAAGCCGACGCTCGCGCGGTGCGCCTCGAGCGCGACCATCCGGTCCAGCGCGCTAGCGGCGCTCACGCCGCCGCCTCCGTCGCTACCGACTGGCCGCGCAGCTTGCGCAGCCGGGAGAGCCCGAGCAGCGCCGCGCCGTACGCCGCCGTGAACTGGACCAGGTCGCCCGGGGCGACGTTGACCTCGCTCGAGAGCTCCTGGCGCACCACGTCGATCATGCGCTCGAAGCGCAGGATCCCGCCCACGAGCGTGAACTCCGGCTCCATGCGCACGCGCTTCATGAGCTGGACGGCGCGCCCGACCAGGGACACGATGGCGCCGTGCATGATGTCGGCGGGCGCGGCGCCCTGCGAGAGCTGGTTGATCACCTCCGACTCGGCGAAGACCGCGCAGACGCCCGAGATGGGCACCGAGTCCTTCGAGGTGGCCACGAGTGGCCCGATCTCCGCCGTGCCGAAACCCATGTAGCGCGCCGTCTTCTCCAGGAACGCGCCGGTTCCGGCGGCACATTTGTCGTTCAACCGGAAGGACTCGACCTTGGCGCCCGCGCCGATGCGGATGGCCTTCATGGTCTGGCCGCCGACGTCCAGGATCGTACGGGTGCCCGGGAAGATGGCGTTGGCCCCGCGGGCGGCCGCGGTGAGGTCCGTCACCTGCGCGTCGCTGAGGTCCACCTGGTGCCGGCCGAAGCCCGTGGCGACGGTGTACTCGACGTCGCCGCGGCCGATGCCCGCCTGCTCCAGGGCGCGCGCCAGCGCCGCCTCCGCCACGGCGGCCAGGCGGAAGCCGGTCGGCTCCAGTGCGCGACCGGCGATCTCGCCATCGCGCGCGATGACGGCTTTCGTGTAGGTCGAGCCGATGTCGATCCCCGCCGTCCAGGTCATCCCGCCCTCCGGGCTGCGGCGGCCGGCGCCCGGCTCGCCTGCACGTGGTCCAGGGCGAAGAGCGCCGCGCCGAGCGCGCCCATGTAGTGGCTTTCCTCGCTCACGTTCAGCCGCACGCCCAGGCGTTCCTCGAGCGTCCGGATCATGGCCACGTTGCGCGCCACGCCGCCGGTGAACGTCACCTCTTCTTCCACGCCCACGCGCCGCAGCAGCCCGGCGGAGCGCATGGCGATCGACTGGTGCACGCCCAGCAGGATGTCCTCGATCTTCTTCCCCTTGCCGAGCCAGGACAGCACCTCCGACTCCGCGAAGACCGTGCAGGTGGTCGTGATCTTCACGGGCCGTTCCCCCCGCAGCGCGGTGGGCCCCAGCTCGGAGAGCGGGATGTCCAGCGCCGCCGACGCGGCGCCGAGGAAGCGCCCCGTGCCGGCAGCGCACTTGTCGTTCATGCAGAAGTCCACGATCTCGCCGCCCGGCGCTACGCGGATTGCCTTCGTGTCCTGGCCGCCCATGTCCACGACCGTGCGCGTGCGCGGGAACATGTGCACCGCGCCCCGGCCGTGGCAGCTGATCTCGGTCACCTGCGTATTGCCGAAAGTGACCTTGTAGCGGCCGTACCCCGTGCCGACGACGAACTCGACCTCCTCCTCCCGCAGGTCACCCGCCCGCAGGGCCGCCGCGAACGCCTGCTCCGCGGCGCGCACCACGTTCGACCCCGTCTCCATGAGCGAGCGCGCAGCGATGCGCCGGTCCTCGCCGATGATCACCGCCTTCGTCTGCGTCGACCCCACGTCGACACCCGCCGCGTATGCCATTGGTGCCCTCTCATCAATAACGGAAAACGGGCCATTCACCACAGAGTCACAGAGGGCACGGAGAACGGATTTCTTATTGTCCGAATCCGGCCTCCGCCGGTAGCCGGCGGTGCCGCCGCACGCCGGCGGCAGCCGGATCAGAACTGAACCATTCTTCCTCTGTGTCCTCTGTGTCCTCTGTGGCTCCGTGGTGAAATGGTGTTGTTCGTTCAGGACGCCGCCGCCTGGTGCTTGCGGCTCGCCAGCCCCTCGAAAAACGCGTCGATGCGGTTCTTGAGCTGCGCCTCGGAAACGACGCGCCGGTCCATCATGTCGCTCTCGATGTAGAGGCTGGCCACGTCGGCGCGCTCCATGACCGCGCGCCGGGTGTCGGCCAGCCCGGTCGAGACCGTGCGGCAGCTCTTGATCGGGTGGTAGACCACGCCGTCGGCGGCGAACTCCGTCACCATCCGCAGCAGCGTATCGGTCTGGAAGAACATGCTGTCCATGGCGTTGCGGACGCTGTGCAGCAGCCCGTCGGCGAGGCTTTCGAGGGGCCGCTCGAGGTCGTACTCGAAGGCGGCGTTCGCGCCGCCGGACGCGAAGGAGAGGTACGTCGAGTTCACGAACGTGCCGCCCCACTCGGTGAACAGCTCGCCGAAGCGCCGGAAGATCGGGTAGCAGGGGACACCCACGAAAATGAGGCGGTACTCCTCGTCCGTGGCGGTGCCGATGCCGTGGTCCCGCTTGTACTCCATCTCTTCCACGAGATCGACGAAGTAGCGAGCGCCGGCCTCGGTGCCGCGCAGGCTGTTGGACACGCCCAGGTAGATGGTGCCATCGGTGAGCGCGTTGAACGGCGCCGGGCGCGAGCGGTTCAGCTCCAGCACGCGCGCCCAGCAGCGGTTCATGGTGTTCGCGTACCCGAGACTCTCCCGCAGCCGGTCGATATCGAAGCGGACGCCGCTGACCTCCTCGCAGACCGGGATCAGCTCCCGCAGCTGCGCCAGCACGTAGCGGCGGTCGTTCTCGAGGGCGACGTCTCCGCGGACGGGGGACAGGTCCGCCGCCCGGCTCCCCGGCACGTCCAGGGTGAACGCGCGGGTGCCCTGCGTGCGCTCCCAGATCTCGCCCCACTTGATGTAGGTGTTGCAGGCGTTGGTGCAGATGCTCAGCGCCGGTTTCGGGATGCGACCCATCGGCAGCCTGCCGCCCCGGAGCTGCGTCGCCACGTCGGCCTTGACGTAGCCGCAGATGTCCGGCGAGTAGCCGTAGTCCTCGGCCTCGTCGAGATACTCGTGGGCCACGTGCCGCACCGCCGTCTGCAGCGAGTTCACCTCCGGGAACACGATCGGGAAGTCGAAGCAGCGCAGCAGCTCCGCCACGCTGCCCATGACGAAGACGTAGGCGCCGCCCCGCCCGGCCTCGGCGGCATCCGTCAGCTCGCTGAACCACTCCCGGAACAGCCGCGCGCCCTCGGCATTGCCTCGCCCCACGATGCTATCGCCATTCGCCATCGTGATCTCCCCGATTCAAATTCGACTTCAATTCACCACAGAGTCACAGAGGCACGGAGAACGGCCACAGAGCCGGCGTGATCAGCGGCCGGGTTACCCACACCGTTCCGGCTGACGATGGGTTCGTTCTGTTTGTTCAACAACAACAGTGTCCTCGCGGCCGCGAGTAACTGGCGGATGTTACCGCTCTGTGTCCTCTGTGACTCTGTGGTGAAATTGCCGTTGTGACGTCGCCCATGCGCCTAGTCGAACATCAGGTTCTCGACGAACGTCTCCAGCTGGATCTCCAGGTGGTCGAAGCTCGTCATGCTCTCCTCGAACTCGCTGACGAAGTACGGGATTCCAGCCGCGTCCAGCGCGCGCACGTAGCCGACCTGCTCCTCCAGCCCGGGCTCGCACATCTTCGCCGCCGTGACGATCGCCGCCGTCGCGCCGGCGCCGCGGATGCGCTCGAGTAGCATCTCCTCCTTCGGCTTGCGCGCGTCGTGCTGGACCGGGCTGTAGCTGGACGCATGCAGATAGGCGTGGGCCAGGTCGGCCAGCGGGTCGCCGGAGGCGGCCACATCCTCGAGGATCCAGCGCAGTCCGATGAGCAGATCGTCGTCCACGACATAGCACGACCGGCCAATGGCGCGGATCAGGTCCAGCGGCGGCTGCTCGCAGAAACCGCCCTCGAAGACGACGCGGATGCGGTCCAGCTTGCGCGCCGTCCGCCGCTCCAGCTCCGGGAGCACCCAGCGCAGCAGCTCGTTGTGTTCCTCACGGGGGAGCATGCCGCCAATGGCGACGAGCACGTAAGCCTCGTCCATGGCGACCTGCCAGGGCGCGCGCCGCTTCAGGGCATACAGCTCCCGGAGCAGGGCACGGTTCTCGTTGAAGACCGCGATGGACGCCCGCAGGTCGTCGTCGCTGATGGCGTGGCCCGCGACCGCCTCCACGTCGTGCAGCAGCCGCTCGTACTCGCCGCGCAGGTATGCCGGGGCGCTCGGTGAGGTGGCGTTCTGGGGCAGGTACAGGATCTGGCAACGGTAAGGGAAGTTGCGGCCCCAGACGCCCGCCAGGTTGCGGGCGGCGTCGCAGATGGGGTGCGTCACGAACATGTCCAGCTGTACCCGGCCGCTGAGCGCCAGCTCGAGCGACGTCTTGAGGATGGAGCAGAGGTACGAGCCGAAGCGCGAGTCCGATTGCAGCGGCTCGATGGGGGCGCCCCGGACGCGGAAGGGGAGCACGCCGGCCGCGTGGACGATCTCCTCCGGGAAGTAGACCTGGAAGTGCCCGACCACCTTGCCACCGGCCGCGCGCCAGCGCTTCACGGTGGGGAAGTTCGCGTTCTCGACAAGCTCGCGGCAGGCGCCCAGTACCTGGTCCAGCGGCCTGTCCCGCCATTCCGGGAAGACCCGAATCGGGTTCATCGATGACTCCATTCCGGCCGGCGCTTCTCCAGGAACGCGCGCAGCCCCTCGACCGCGTCGCCCGTGCGCATCAGCTCGTCCACGTAGATGCGCGTCGCGCGCTCCACGCCCGCCGGGACGCTCGCGCCCGAGGCTGCCCGCAGCGCGCGCTTGGCCGCTCGCAGCGCCACGGCGCTGTGCTTCGCCATCCGGCGCGCCAGCCCGTCCGCCACGTCGTCCAGCGTGATGGGCGGCACGACGCGGCTGACCAGCCCCGCCGCGAGCGCCTCCTGGGCGGTGAGCGAGTCGCCCGTGAACACCATCTCCGCGGCGAGCGACGCACGCGCCCGCAGAGGCAGCAGCGCGCAGGCGGCGGGGGGAAAGACGCCGAGCTGAATCTCCGGCTGCCCGAACAGCGCGTCCTCGGCGGCCACGACGATGTCCGCCGCCTGCACCAGCTCGAACCCGCCCCCCAAACAGCGCCCACGCACCGCCGCGATCACGGGCAGCGGGAAGTCGTACAGGGCGAGGACCGCCTTGCCGAAGGCGGGGATCATGGTCTCGAACGAGCCCGGCAAGTGCTCCTCCACCGAAGCGCCCGCCGAGAAATGCCGGCCTTCCGCCCGCAGCACCACCACCCGCAGTGCCGGGTCCGCCGCCAGCTCCTCCAGCCGGGCGACGATCGTCGCCAGCAGCGTTTCCGTGAGGATGTTCAGCGGCGGCGCGTCCAGCGTGATCGTGCCGACCCCGGGCCCTGTCATCGTCGCGTGCATAAGGCCTCGTGCTAGTGTGCCCTCAGATGTACTGGCCGCCATCCACTCGCAGGACGTCGCCGGTGACGTGTCCCGCCCGCTCCGAGCACAGGAACGCGACGGCGTCCGCCACGTCCTGGGGGTCCGCGGCGCGGCCGGCGACGGTCTCCGCCAGCGCCGCCTGCAACGCCTCCGGCGGCAGCGCGCGCGTCATCGCCGTGGAGACCAGGCCGGGCGCCACGGCATTGGCGGTGACGCCGGAGCGACCCAGCTCCCTGGCCAGCGTCTTGGTGAGACCGATCAGCCCCGCCTTCGAGGCGGCGTAGTTCGCCTGGCCGGCCTTGCCGCGCATGCCGTTGATGGAGGCGATCATGACCATGCGCCCCCACCCGCGCTCCCGCAGCGGGGGCGTGGCCGCACGCGCGAAGTTGAAGCACCCCTTCAGGTTCACCGCGATGACCTCGTCCCACTGCGCCTCGCCCATCTTCCAGCTGATGGCGTCGCGAGTGATGCCCGCGGCGCAGACCAGGATGTCCAGCCGGCCGAGCGCCGAGAGGGTGGCGGAGACCGCCCGGCCCGCCGCCTGGAACTCCGCCACGTCCGCCTCCAGCCGGAGCGCGCGGCGGCCGGCGCCCTCCACCGCGGCCGCGGCGGCGTCCATGCGGGCGTCGGCCGCGCGGTCGAGCAGGGCGACGTCGCACCCCTCGGCCGCCAGCGTGCGGCAGATCGCGGCGCCGATTCCTCCGGCGGCGCCGGTGACCAGCGCCACGCGACCGGATAGCCCGAGGTCCATGGCTCAGTCTCCGCCCGCGACGACGGGCTGCTCGCGATACTGGG
>JADGQX010000071.1 GCA_017881445.1 Gemmatimonadota bacterium
GGCGCGACGCCTGGTGCTCGAGCAGCGCGGCCAGCACGCTCTGGTGGCGCTTGGGGTCCGGGATGTCGCGCGCCAGCTGGCGCACGAACTCCTCCAGCGAGTGGGAGCCGGAGGCGCCCATCCAGCCGCGGTCGTTGGTGTCGCTGCCCAGGTAGGCGACGGCGCCGCGGGCCAGCTCCGGCGCGTGCTTCTCGACCCATTCCGTGGAGCCGAGCAGGCCCCACTCCTCGCCGTCCCACGCGGCGAAGACGATGGTGCGGGCCGGGCGCCAGCCGGTCCGGAGCAGGCTGCCAATGGCCCGGGCGCTCTCATCCAGCGAAACCTGCCCCGCGATGGGGTCCTCCGCGCCGTTGACCCAGGCGTCGTGGTGGTTGCCGTAAATGACCATCTGGTCGGGGGAACGGGCGCCAGGCACGCGTGCGATCACGTCGTAGAGGGGACGCACGGCCCAGTCGAACTTGAGTGCCAGGTGTGCCCGCGCAGGTCCCGGCCCGACGTGGTAGGTGATGGGCAGGGCGCCGCGCCAGGACTCGGGAGCGACCGGGCCCGCCAGGTTGCGCAGCAGGGGCAGCGCGTCGCCGTAGCCGATGGGCAGCACGGGAATCTGGACCAGCGTCTTCGCCGCCGAGATGGGCGGCTCCTTCGTGGACGGCTCGTTGGCGTAGCCGGGCGTCAGCGGGTCGCCGGGGTAGAGCGGCAAGTCCATGGCGCTGCCGCGCTGCACGCCCTGCGGCGGACGCATGGGGCCCTTGGGGTAGACGTCGTCCACCCAGTAGCCGTCATCCCTGGGATCGGAGTAGATGATGCAGGCGATGGCGCCGTGCTCGGCGGCGACCTTCGGCTTGATGCCGCGCCACGAGTCGCCGTAGCGGGCGATCACGATCTTGCCCTTCACGCTGATGCCGAGCGAGTCCAGCACCTTGTAGTCGCGGGGCACGCCGTAGTTGACGTAGACCACATCGCCCGTCACATCACCGTCGGCGGAGTAGGCGTTGAAGGTCGGGAGCTGGTCGGGGTCCGACGAGGTGCGGTCCGCGGGCAGGGCAGGCTCCTTCAGCGCGGCCGTGTACTGCTCCGGGGCCACGAGCTCCAGCGCCCGGGAGACCGGCCGCGGCATGAGGGCGCGGAACTCCTCGATCTTCGCGTCCAGGCCGTAGGAGCGGAAGCGCGCCAGGATCAGCTCGGCCACGTGCCGCGAACGGTCGGTGCCCGCCTCGTGGGGGCGCGCCGACAGCATGCGCATCTGCTCGCGCAGCGTGTCGGGGCTGGGCACTGCGCGCGCCAACGCCTCCCGCCGCACCTGCTCCGCCAGCGCGTCGGCCGGGAAGCCACGGATCGGCTGCTGCGCGGATGCCGGGGCCGCCAGCGTCGCGGCGGCGGCCACAGTCGACAACCACACACGGGCGCGTCTCATCTCGGCTCCACTGGCAAAGGGATGGGTTCCGGCAGGACGGCCCGGCCAGGGCGGCCGGGTCCGCGCGCGACGGTCAGACCCGACGCAGGGTACGGCGGCGGGACTCCACCTCGGCGTCGATGCTCGCGCACACCAGCTCGCAGAGCTGGAAGACCATCGGGTCACAGATCCGGTAGTACACGTTCAGTCCCTTCTTGCGCCGCTCGACCCAGCCGTGCCGATGCAGCAGGCCGAGGTGCTTCGAAACGTTCGCCTGGCCCGCCCCCGTCTCCTCCACCAGCTCCGACACGGTCTTTTCGCCGGCCTTGAGCGCATGCAGCAGCTCGAGCCTCATGGGCTCGGCCAGCGTCTTGAATCGGTCCGAGATCAGCTTCAGCGTCTCTCGGTTGAAGTCGAAAGGCATCGGCGCTCCTGCATCGTTGGATCGCCCACCGGCCGGGCCGCCCCGAGGGCTCCCGCATCCCGCCGGCACGGCTCCGAGGGATATGCCGGAAAAGTAATACAGTAACGTTTCAATGGCGAGCCTGGTGGGCTGCTTGACACTGCCACGCGTGCCGCGCCATGCTTCCCGGCATGCAACAGGATCCCGCCGACGTCGGCGCATTCTTCCAGCGGCTCATCCATGCCGCGTCCCTCGTGGAGGCGCGGCTGGAGGAGGCCGTGTCCCGGACGGGGCTTTCCCTCGCCAAGCTGGGGGTGCTGCAACACCTCGTAGACGCGGGCGAGCCGCTTCCGCTCGGGCAGCTGGCGGAGCGCATTGCCTGCGTGAAATCGAACGTGACCCAGCTGGTGGACCGCCTGGAGGCGGAGGGGCTGGTGCGCCGGGAAACGGACTCGGAAGACCGCCGGATCGTGCGGGCGGTGATCACGGCCGCGGGCTGCGCCCGGTACGCCGAGGCGGTCCGCGCCCGCGAGGAGGCGGAGCAGCGGCTGGCGCAGGCGATTCCCGCGGAGCTGCGCCCGGGGGCGGCGGAGCTGTTGGCGGGGCTCGCGCGGGCGTCCGCGACAGCGTCGTAGGGGTCATGGCCATATGAAGGTCCGGGAAGGGCCTGCCGCGGCGCGGCAGGCCCCTTGCATTCGGCGGCGCCCCCCCGCCGGCACGAGCGGCCCACATTCCTGGAGGCGGCAAATTGGACGTTCTGCTCTACGCGAAGGCGGCGCTACTCGGTCTGGTGGAAGGCGCGACGGAGTTCATCCCCGTATCCTCCACGGGGCACCTGATCCTGGTGGGTGACTGGCTGCATTTCACCGGGATGACGGCGGAGACGTTCGAGATCTTCATCCAGCTGGGCGCGATTCTGGCCGTGGTCTGGTACTACCGTTCCACGCTCATGAACGTGGTCCGCCACTGGATCGACGACCCCGCGGAGCGCCACTTCCTCTGGAACCTGTTCATCGCCTTCCTGCCCGCGGCCATCGTCGGCTTCCTGCTGCACGACTGGATCAAGGCGCACCTGTTCAACCCGCTGACCGTCGCCGCCGCACTGGTGGTCGGGGGCGTGGTGATCCTGGCCATCGAGCGCTGGCGTCCCCGGTCCCGCATCGAGACCGTGGCGGAGATGCCGTACCGCACCGCCCTGCAGATCGGCCTGGCCCAGATCCTCGCCCTCTTCCCCGGCGTCTCCCGCTCGGGCGCCACCATCATGGGCGGCATGACGGTGGGTGTCGGTCGCGTGGCCGCGACCGAGTTCTCCTTCTTCCTGGCGATCCCGGTGATGTTTGCGGCCACCCTCTACGACCTCTACAAGAGCCGGCATTTCCTGCATGCGGGCGACGTCGGCGTCTTCGGGGTCGGCTTCGTCGTCGCCTTCTTCTCCGCGCTGGTGGTCGTGAAGGCGCTGATCCGGTTCGTGGCGCATCACGACTTCAAGGGCTTCGCCTGGTACCGCATCGGCTTCGGGCTGCTCGTGCTGGCGTACTACTGGTGGGCAGGGAGGTTGGGGGCGGGGATCTGAACGGCAGAGCGGGAGAGCGGGAGAGCGGGACCGCGGGACAGCGGGACAGCTGGCGACGAGCCCGGGGGTCTGAGACACCCGGCTCGCTCGTTCACGCCGGCGCCGCGGGAGAACCGCCGAATGCCGCGTCGTTGCTCCCACTGTCCCGCTCTCCCGCTCTCCGTCCCGCTGTCCCGCTCTAGGGCTTTGCGGCCCCGGCCGGCGCCGCCTGGGCCACCGCCGCCGGCTTCGCCACGGTCTTCGGGTCGCCGTCGGAGATGTAGCGGCTGCCGGGGCCCGGCTTGTCGAGGCGGTTCAGCGTCGCCTCCAGCGCGTTGCCGGACATGATCTGCCGGTGTACACGATGGGGATCGAAGCCGGGCAGGTGCGGGTTGACGTTGGGATTGCCCGAGACCTCGAAGACCGCGTCGAAGTGGTAGCTGATGGTCTGACCGGTCTTGGGGTTGGTCCACGAGCCCTGCCAGGCGAGCGGCTTGTTCTTGGGCCACATACCGAGAGGCAGCGCCATGCTGTGCACCTTGTAGCCGGGCACCGCGGAGTCGATGGCCATCTGCCCGCGGGCAAGTTGTTCCTGCACGAAGGTATCCGGGTACTTGTCCAGGCGCGCATGCCAGAGGGTGTGGTCGCACAGCTCGAATCCGTGGTCGGCCAGCCATTTCACCTTGATGAGACGCCAGGCGGTCTGCTGGCCGGCGATGCCCTTGTCGCCGAAGAAGGCGTGTCCGGCGGACGCCGCGGGCAGCATGCAGAACACCGCGCGGCTGCCCCAGTCCGGGTGCCGCTTCTGGAACTCAAGCCACATCCCGATGGCGCTCTTCGGGTCGACGCTCGCGGGCGAGCCCACGTACGCGAACTGCGAGGGCGCCGCGTCGTCGAAGGTGAAGACAACGGGCGAGACCCCCTTCGGCAGCGATTGGATCTTCCCGTCCAGCACCTCCGACATGTTCACCGGGCGGTATCCCCGCCGGTAGAGATCCTCCAGGTCCTGGGCGAATCGCGCCGGCGGCCGCTCGAACTCGTCGAAGACCTTGTCCTGGATGATGTGGTATTCCAGCACCGGGATCACGCCCATCTCGTTGGGCGGCAGCGCGGCCGTCGGGCCGCCGGCGCCAGGAGCGGCCGAGCCGCCCTCGAGGGCGGCGCCGGACTCCGCCGCCGGTGCCGGCTGCGCCGAAGCGCCGCTCGCGCGAGCGTCGACGGGCGCCGTCCGGCCGTTGCTGCACGCCAGCGCGCCCAGGGCGAGGGCGGTCAGCGCCAGCCGGCGCGCGCCCGGAGTCATCACTATGGACCTCATCGCTTCTTTCCCTGGAATCTGCCCATCGGTCCGTTGCAGCGGACCATCCTGCGCACGGTCCGTGCCGTTTCGGGGACTATCGATCAGACAATCTGGGGCGCGGAATGGCCGCGAGCGAGTCCGCCGCCTCCCGCCCCGGCTCAGCGGTCGGTCTGGGCGGGTTCGCGGGGCTCTCGACGGCGTTCGGTGAGCACGTGCTCGGGCCAGAGCGCCACCGGGTCGTCCAGCTCCGAGCTCAGGGCGAGCAGAAGGGGGTGCATGGTCGGGTACCGGTCCGCCACGTTGCGGCGGAGACAGCGCAGGACAATGCGCTCGAGCGAGATGGGGATCTCCGGGTTGAATCGTCGTGGGGATGGCGGCAGCGCGCGGCCGATCTGCGGGTGCTGACGCTCCGCCCCCTGGCGCACATCCTCGCCACGGAAGACCGACTCGAAGGGCCAGCGGCCGGTCAGCAGCTCGTAGAGAAGCGCGCCCAGACCATAGACGTCCGCGGTCGGCCCGAGCGGTTCCCGCAGCACCTGCTCGGGCGCCATGTACGGCGCCGTGCCCAGACGGCCGCTCGGCCGTCGCTCCGGGTCGATCGGCCGCGCGGCGTCGAAGTCCAGCAGCACCGGCACGCCGTCCCGAAGCAGCAGGTTCGCAGGCTTGAGATCCAGGTGCAGCCAGCCATGACGGTGGAGGTGGTACAGCCCCGCGCCGATGTTGATGGCCGTTCTCACGGCGTCCACCACGCCAAAGCGCCTGTCGGGGCGCTTCTCGAGCTGGTCGAAGAGGGCCGGCCCCTCGACATACTCCATCAGCAGGAACGGCAGCCCCTCGTGCTCACCCTCGCCGAAGCTGCGTATGATGTTGGGATGATGTAATTTACGAAGGATGCGGGCTTCGCGGCGCAGCGCGGCGACCGCCATGCGGTCGCCCTTCAGGCCGGGTGCCAGGATCTTGCACGTGAGGCCGCACCACTCGCGAGCGCTCCAGACCTGGTAGAGGTGGCCGAGGCGGCCGGGCGCGAGATGACCGATGACCGTCAGGTCTCCCGCGATGCGGTCGCCCAGGCCGTATGGATAACGCTTCTGCCCGGGGCGCATGCCGGCCCGCGTCGCGCCGGTGGTCTCCCCGAGCAGCCCGAGGGGCCTGGGCCTGGCGGTCCGTGGAGGGATCATGCGCTGCGCGTCCTCTCGTCCAGCAACTCCGCGATCTTGGCGCGGATATCCTCGAGAGAGGCGGGCTTGGCCATGTAGGCATCACAGCAGCCCGAGGCGAGGATCGCTTCGGGATCTCCCGCCGCGGCGAGCGCCGTCAGCACGAGGATCGGGACATCCATTTCCCGCTTGATCCAGCGGGAGGTCTCGATGCCGTCCATCCCCGGGAGCTGCACATCCATGATGACGAGGTCCGGCGTGCGTTCTCGCGCCATCCGGACCGCGTCCTCGCCCCGCCAGGCGATGCGCACGTCATACTCGGTCGCGAGCAGCTCGCGCAGGATCGCCGCCAGGTCCCGGTTGTCTTCCACGATCAGGATACCGGCCATGCGACCCCGTTTCGCCCGCTGGTTTTTCTCGTCTCCCTTCCTCCCGACCCCACCCCGGAGCCAGTTGAAGGGAACCGTCACGCGTCTGGACCCGTTGGCGCGCGACACGTTCACGCGCGCGGCCTTTCGCCGGCTGTCGCCCCGGCCGATGGACCTGCCCCAGGGCCTCATCGGCCCCGAATCCAGGTGGTAGCCTCGAATCGCTACCGGATTACCCAGTCACACGGTACGCGTCTCGGGCGGTCACCCGGGGCGCCGGTCAGCCTGCGCGGCCGCCCGGGCACCGTTTCATTCATGCACCAGTCGGGCCACCTCACGCCCGTGGGCCGACGTCACGAGCGGGTGGGAGCGCCATTGGAGCCGGCGCGTTGGGTTTGCGGGATGGGCGAACGGTCCGAGGAACGGGTCGGGCGGCTCTCCTCCAGGAGTCCGGCGAGGCGGGCGCGGCTCCGGATCCGCGCCCGCGTGTCGCCCGGAGTCAGGCGTGCGGAGTGTCCAGGACCTTCTTCACACGCTCCAGCGCGGCGGTGAGGTCCTGGGAAAGGAGTCCGTAGCCGATGCGGAGGTAGTGGTCGAGGCCGAAATGGTCGCCGGGCACGACCAGGACCGACTGCTCGGCACGAAGGCGCTCGGCCAGGCGGCTCGAGTTGACCGGCAGGTCGTATCGCACCCAGGCAATGGCGCCCGCCTGGGGGCGCAGGTAGCTGAAGCAGCCGGCGTCGCCGAGCCAGTGCTCGAGGACCTCGAGGGAGCCGCGCAGGATCCCGCGCGTGCGGTGGAGGACCATCGGTCGCACGTCGGCACGCAGCGCCAGCGCGGCCAGGCGGTCGGTGAGCGCACCTGTGGAAATGGTGGTGTAGTCGGTCCGCGCCCAGAGGCGGGGGGCGAGCGCGGTCGGGGCGACGACCCAGCCGACGCGCAGGCCGGGGAGCCCGTAGGCCTTGGAGAGGGACCCGGTGGCCAGGACGCGCTCGTAGTCGCCGAAGAACGACGGCGTCTCGGGCGGCTCCAGCTCGGCGCCGGTGTACACCTCGTCCGCCACGATCCAGGCGCCGGCGCGACTGGCCGCGGCCACGAGCGCGGCCCGGGAGTCGGCGGTGAGGATCGCGCCCGTCGGATTGCTGGGGTTGGTGATGACGAGCACCTTCGTCCGGCCGGTGACGCCGCGGGCGACGTCGTCCGGGTCGGGTTGCCAGCCGAGCTCCTGCCGCAGCGGGATCGGCCGCACCGTGGCGCCCAGCATCGGGGCCAGGCCGAGCGTCTGGCCGTAGGCGGGGGTCACGATGGCGACCTCGTCGCCCGGCTCAACCAGCTCCCAGAGGGCGACGAAGTTCGCCTCTGCGCTGCCGTTCGTCGCCACGACGTTCGCGTCCGACGCCCCGTGGTAGAGCGCGGCAATGCGCGCGCGCAGCTCGTCGCTGCCGTTGGACTGCCCGTAGCCCACGAGCGTGTCGTCCACCGACTCCACGCGGGCGAGGTCCAGCAGTTCGCGCAGCGTCATTGGGTGGACGCCGCTCTCGGACAGGTTGTAGTCGACGCGGTTCTCGTACGTGGACTGCCAGCGCTCCATGCTGAACTCGACGAACGGCTGCATTCGCGGCTCCGGTGTGGAAGGTCCTGGGCATCGCGCCCGGCAAGAATACCGCACGTACCCGCCTCGGGGGAGAGCCCGGCTCCCGCCGCAGACGCAGGCGCAGGTGTTTCGGGCACGTGCCCACCTGCGCCTGCGATCGTCGACTTCCTACTTCACCCGGACCGTTCCCTTCAGCGGCGTGCTGTCGGACGAGCCGCCCACCAGGATCGTGAAGTCGCCCGGATCCGCCGTCCACTGCTTCTTCTTCACGTCGTAGTAGGAGAAGGCGCGGCGGTCGAGGGCGATGCTGAGGCTGCGCGTCTCGCCCGGCTTCAGTTCGACGCGGGCGAAGCCCTTCAGCTCCTTGACGGGCCGGGGCACGCGCGCGTGCCCGTCGGCGACGTAGAGCTGTGCCACTTCGGCGGCGGCGCGCTGCCCGGTGTTGGTGACGTCGAAGGAGACGACCACGGGCGCACCGGGACCCGCGGCGGGCGCGACCTTCAGGTTGGCGTAGCCGAAGGTCGTGTAGGACAGGCCGAAGCCGAAGGGGAAGAGCGGCTTCACGCCCGAGCGGTCGAAGCCGCGGTAGCCGACGAAGATCCCCTCCGAGTAGGCGACGTGGGCCACCGCGTTCGCATCCGGCGGGCGCCGGTCCGCCGGCTTGTTCCCGTCCGGCCCGTAGTAGCTGTCGTGCGTGGGGTTGTCCTCCCAGCGCCGCTCGAGGGAGATCGGCAGCTTGCCCGAGGGGCTGACGTCGCCGAAGAGGAGCTGGGCCAGCGCCGCGCCGCCCTCCTGTCCCGGATACCACGCGTGGAGCAGGGCGGGCGTGCGATCGACCCAGCCGGCCATGTCCACGTTGCCGCCCGCGGTCAGCACCACGATCACGTTCCTGTTGGCGGCGAGCACGGCCTTGATGAGCTCGTCCTGTCCGGGGGGTAGGGCGAAGGTGCGGTCGGCGCCCTCGCGCTCCGTCCTCGTGTCGAACCCGACGCACAGCACCACCACCTCGGCGCGCCCGGCGACGTCGGTCGCCTGCGCCAGGGCGTCGGCGGCGCCCACCGCGCCCAGGTTCCGGTCGTTCTGGGCTGCGCCCTGCTGCACGCCGGGGGCGTAGAGTACGCGCACGTCGGGCCCGACGGCGTTGCTGATTCCTTGCAGGAAGCTGACGGGGGCGAAGGGGGTCGTCCGGGAGCTGCCACCGCCGCCGGGCACCGCGGGATGGGCATCGGGCCCGATGACCGCGATGCTGTGGAGCTTCGCCCGGTCCAGGGGCAGCAGGCCGCCGTTGCGGAGCAGCACCATGCCGGCGCGCGCCTCCTCGAGGGCGACCTGTCGGGCCTGCTGGTTGTAGAGGGAGACGGGAGGATCGAGCTGGGGCCGGTCGAAGAACCCGAACTCCAGTGCGGTGCGCAGGATGCGCCGGACCTTCTCGTCGATCGTCGCCTGCGTCACCTTCCCCGCCTGGATGGCCGGGGCGAGGTTCTTCGCGTTCATGTACCTGGCGGAGGGCATCTCGAGGTCGAGCCCGCCGTTCGCGGCGGCTACGGCATCGTAGGTCGCGTCCCAGTCCGACATGACGATGCCGGTGAAGCCCCACTCCTTCCGCAGCAACTGGGTGTTCAGGTAGTCGTTCTGGGTCATGTGGACGCCGTTCACGAGGTTGTAGGAGTCCATGATGGCGCCCACGTGGCCGTCCTTCACCGAAGCCTCGAAGGCCGGCAGATAGATCTCGCGCAGTGTGCGCTCGTCCATGTCGGAGCTGATGCCGTGCCGGTCCCACTCCTGGTTGTTACCCAGGTAGTGCTTGGCGGTGGCGATCACGCCCTGGCTCTGGATGCCGCGGATCACGGCCACGGCGATGCGGCCGGCCAGGAAGGGGTCCTCGCCCAGGTACTCGAAGTTGCGGCCGTTCATGGGCGCGCGGTGGATGTTCATGCCGGGCCCGAGAATGAAGTGGACCCCGCGGGCACGGGCGTCCTGGCCCATCATGACGCCGACGCGGTTCACCAGCGCGGTGTCCCAGGTCGCGGTCAGCGCGATGCCCGCGGGGAAGGCGGTGACCTGGCCGTAGTTGCGCACGCCCATCGGGCCATCCGACATCTTCAGCTCGGGAACGCCGAGGCGCGGGATCGCGCGGATGTAGAAGCCGCGCGTGCCGCCGATGAAGTCGAGCTTCTCGTCCTGCGTCATCTGGCCGAGCGTCGCTTCGAGGCGCCGGGCCAGCTCGGCCGAGGGCGCGGCCTTGCCGGGCTCCGGCTTCTGCGCCGCCGCGCCGCCGGCGGCCAGCAGCAGCGCCAGGGGTGCGTACCAGCACGATGCTCGTTTCATGTTTCCTCGGGGGTTCGCCGGTTCGGGTGACGAGGTCAGGGCAATGTACGCCCGGACCCGGGCCGCCGGTACGGCGGCGTTGCGCGCCGGCGCCGCTGGCGGGGCAGCGGCGGCGCGCCTACAATGAGCAGGCTTGCTGGAAGACGCGGTCATACCCGGAGGACGACCATGGCGATGAGGATACCCGACGATCTGGTCGAGAAGGGCAAGACCAAGATCGTACTGGTAGTCATGGATGGGCTGGGCGGGCTGCCGGACCCCACCACGGGGAAGACGGAGCTGGAGTCGGCGGAAACGCCGAACCTGGACGCGCTGGCGCGGACGGCGGCGCTGGGGCAGATCATGCCGGTGGGCGTCGGCATCACGTCGGGCAGCGGCCCGGGGCATCTGGCGCTCTTCGGCTACGATCCGCTGGTCTGGAACATCGGGCGGGGCGTGCTCTCCGGGCTGGGCGTGGGATTCCCGCTCGAGCCGGGTGACGTGGCGACGCGCCTGAATTTCGCCACGGTGGATGGGGCCGGCAACATCGTGGACCGGCGGGCGGGGCGTCCCAGTGACGACGAGAACCGCCGGCTGGTGTCCCTGTTGCGTGAGAAGGTGAAGGCGCCGGACGGCGTGCAGGTCTTCTTCGAGTCGGAGAAGGAGCATCGCCTGGCGCTGGTGGTGCGGGGCAAGGGCCTTTCGGCGGATCTGCACGACACGGATCCGCAGCAGACGGGGGTGCCGCCGCTGCGGGTGCAAGCGCTGTCTCCGGTCGCGGAGGCGTCGGCGCGGGTCGTCCAGGACGTGCTGGACCAGGCGTGCGCCGCGCTGAAGGACGAGGCGAAGGCGAACGCGGTGCTGGCGCGCGGCTTCGCGGAGTACGCGGCGTACCCGACGTTCCTGGAGCGGTTCAAGCTCCGGGCGCTGGCGATCGCGCAGTACCCCATGTACCGGGGCGTGGCGCGGCTTGTGGGCATGGAGATCCAGCCGCCGCCGGCCTCGGTGGATGGAGTGGTCGAGGCGCTGAAGGAGCGGTGGAACGACTTCGACTTCTTCTTCCTGCACTTCAAGTATCCGGACTCGCGCGGGGAGGATGGGGACTTCGGGGCGAAGATGAAGGCGATCGAGAACGTGGACCGTCTGATCCCGGGCATCACGGTGCTGAAGCCGGATGTGCTGCTGGTGACGGGCGACCACTCGACGCCGGCGCGCTGGAAGGCGCACTCGTGGCATCCTTCGCCCCTGCTCGTGGCCTCCCCCTGGACGCGGCCGGCGGGCGCCAGCGGGTTCGGCGAGCGGGAGTGCGCCGTCCACGGCGAGCTGGGCACCTTCCTGTCCAAGGATCTCATGACGCTGGCGCTGGCGCACGCGGGGCGGCTCGCCAAGTTCGGGGCCTAGCATGGCGGACGTCGAAGCTGCGCTGCAGGAAGCCCTGGCCCTCGGTGACGAGGGCCAGTGGGTGGAGATGGCGGAGCTGCTGATCACCGCGCTCCGCGACGCCCCGGACGACCCGTACCTGCTCTGCTGGCTGGGCGTGGCCGAGCAGGAGGCGGGGCAGGACGGGGCCGCGTACGACCACTTCCGCAAGGCTCTGGACGAGGAGCCCACCGACGCCCAGCTGCTGGCCATCATCGGGGGCGGGCTGGCGCAGTTCGGCGATCCCGAGGCGGAGCGCGCCCTGCGCACGGCGGCGCTGACCGCGCCCGACCTGACCATCACGCGGCTGCAGTACGGCGCGTACCTGGCGCGGGAGGGGCTGTTCGAGGAGGCGCTGGAGAACCTCGAGGCGGCAGTGCGGCTGGACCCGGACGACCCGGTGCCGCAGGGGGAGCTCGGGACCGCACTGGCGCTGAAGGGTGACCTGGTCGCGGCCGCCGGGGCCATGGAGCGGGCTCTCGAGCTGGCGCCCGACGACTCCTGGACACGGGTCCTGCTCGGGCTGATCTACATCGAGCAGGGCGATGGCGAGATCGGGGCCGAGATGCTGGTGCAGGCGGCCGAGGAGCGGGAGCCTGATGCCGAGGCCCAGATCCTGGCCGCGTTGGCCGCGGCGGCGCAGGGCTGGGCCGATGCCGCCGAGGACATCATTGCGCGCGCCGCCTACGCGGCGGAGGGCAGCGACGCGACCCTGCTGGGCGAGGCGGAAGACCGCATTACCGCCGGGCCGGCGGAGTCGCTGGAGATGCTGAAGGAGCACCTCGGGCCATCGGTGCTGCACGATCGGCTGGCGCAGCCACTGTAACGACAGATGGGGAGATGGGGCGATGGGGCGACTCGCGGCCGAACGTTCCCGGGGATGGCCTCATCCGGCGAGACCGAGCGACGGTGATCCCCGGCTGACGCCGGATTCGCTGTCACCCCATCCCCCCATCGCCCCATCAGGGGTTTTGCCATGCACCCACCCGTAGCGCACCCCTACCTGCGGGCCCTGGGGGCCGCGGTCGCGGCCGTGGGCGCGCTCTGGGCCTTCACCCTGGTGCTGGTGGTGCTGGCGGGCGCGCAGACGCGCCTGCGCCCCGCGGACGCCATCCTGGTGCTGGGCGCGGCGCAGTACAACGGTCACCCCTCGCCCGTGCTGCAGGCGCGGCTGGACTACGCGCTGGAGCTGTGGCGCGGGCACTGGGCGCCGCGGCTGATGATGACGGGCGGGGTCGGGCGGCGCGACACGCTGAGCGAAGCGGAGGTCGCCCGCCGCTATGCCATTGCCCGGGGCGTTCCGGGCGACGTCGTATACGCGGAGCGCATGGGTGTCAGCTCGGCCCTCTCGGTGCGGGAGGCGGCGGCGATCATGCGGGGCCTGGGCATGCGCCGGGCCCTGGTCGTGAGTGACGCGTTCCACATGTTGAGGCTGGAGCTGCTCGCCCTGCGCTCGGGGCTCCGCCCGTACGCGGCGCCCACGCCCATGAGCCGGATCGAGGCCGCGCCCGACGCCCGCTGGCGCTTCGTGCTACGGGAGAGCCTGGCGTTCCCCGCGACGGCGCTGCTGGGCGGCAACTGACGCTAGGAGGGGATGGGCGCAGGTCTGGTGCTTGCACGCCCGCAGCCGTGGGCGAACCGCGGAGAGAAGAGCTCGTGATCCAGATCCCGATCGAGCAGCACCGGCTGGACAATGGCCTGCGCGTCGTGCTTTCGCGCGACCCCGAGGCCGCGGTGGTGGCGGTGAACCTCTGGTACGCGGTGGGCTCCCGTAACGAGCGCGCGGGACGGACCGGTTTCGCGCACCTCTTCGAGCACATGATGTTCCAGGGCTCGGCCCACGTGCCGGAGACCGCGCACTTCGCGTTCATCGAGCAGGCCGGAGGTTCGCTCAACGGCTCCACCTGGCTGGATCGGACCAACTATTTCGAGACGCTGCCTTCGAACTACCTGGAGCTGGGTCTCTGGCTGGAATCGGACCGGATGGGCTGGCTGCTGGATGCGCTGACGCAGGAGAAGCTCGACAACCAGCGGGATGTGGTGAAGAACGAGCGGCGCTGGCGGGTGGACAACCAGCCCTACGGCGACTGGGACGAGCGGATCCAGGAAATGGTCTTCCCGCCGGACCACCCCTACCACCATTCGCTCATCGGCTCCATGGAGGATCTGGACGCGGCCAGCCTGCAGGACGTCGAGCAGTTCTTCCGCACCTTCTACGCGCCCAACAATGCCGTGCTCACGATCGCCGGCGAGTTCGACCCCGGCGAAGCCATGCGGCTGGTGGAGGGGTATTTCGGCCCGATACCCTGCGGGCCGGCGGTGCCGCCGATCCCGGGCTGCACGGCGGCCCCGCCGCTGATCGGGGAGGAGGTGCGGCTGCGCATCGAGCACGACGTGTCGCTTCCCCGCATGTACGTCGCCTACCGCATCCCGCCCTACGGCTCGATCGAGTGGTACGCCGCCGAGGTGGCGGCGCACGTGCTGGCGGCGGGGCAGGGCTCCCTGCTCACCCGCCGCCTCGTGCGCGGCCGGATGCTGGCGCAGGATGTCGTGGCCTTCGCCCTTCCCCTCGTGGCAGGCGCCTCCATGCTGACGCTCTGGGTCACGGGGCGCCCGGGCGTCGAGCCGGAGCGCCTCGAGCCTGCCGTGTTCGAGGAGCTGGCGTCGCTGCGGCAGGTCTCGGACGACGACGTCGCCCGGGCCGCGAGCCTGCTGGAGGCGCGGCACCTCGTGGACCTGCAGAAGATGGACAACCGCGCCGACCTGCTCTCGCAGTTTGCGACGCTCTTCGGCGATCCGGGCCGCCTCAACACGGAGCTGGACCGCCTGCGGGCGGTGACCCCGGCGGACGTACGGGGCTTCGCGGAGCGCTACCTGGGCCAGGACAACCGGGCGGTGCTCTGGTACCTGCCCCGGGGAGGTGCCGCATGAGCGAAGCGCGGACTTTCGACCGCTCCCGCGCTCCGACGCCCGGACCCGTGCGGCCGTTCCGGTTCCCGCACGTGGAGCGCGCCCTGCTCGACAATGGCCTGACGGTGCTCACGGCGCGGCACGGGCGCCTGCCGGTGGTGACCGCCGCCCTGGTACTGGAGGCCGGGGCCGCGGCGGAGCCCGCCGAGAGGGCGGGGCTGGCCCAGCTCGTCGCCCATGCGCTGGACGCGGGCACGCGCACCCGCTCCGCGGACGAGGTGGCCTGGGCGCTGGAGCGCCTGGGCGTCGAGTTCAACGCGGATGCGCACTGGGACGCCGCGATTCTCAGCATCGTCACGCCGCGCGACCGCCTGGAGCCGGCGTTGGAGCTGTTCGCGGAGATCGCGCGCGAGCCCGCGTTCCGCGCCGAGGAGGTGGAGCGGCTGCGCGACGAGCAGCTCGCGGAAATCCTGCAGCGGCAGAAGGAGCCGGGCGCCCTCGCCGCCGACCGGGCGCCCGGGTTCATCTTCGCCCCGGGTGTCCCCTACCGGCGGCCGCTCGGGGGCACCTACGGCAGCGTGGCTGCGATCGGGGTGGAGGACGTGCGGGCATTCTACCGGGGCTGGTACGCTCCCCGGGGGGCGTCGCTGCTGGTGGTGGGCGACATCGATGCCGCTACCGCCTGCACCCTCGCCGAGAGTCGTTTCGGCGACTGGACCGGCCAGCCCGGCGCCCGCCCCTCCTTCGAGGTGCGGCCGGGGGTGCAGCGCGCGACGGTGTTCGTCATCGACCGTCCGGGCTCGGTTCAGTCCGAGATCCGTGTCGGCGACGTGGGGCTGGAGCGCGGCCACCCCGACTACGTGCCGCTGCAGGTCATGAACTCGCTGCTGGGCGGTGCCTTCACCTCCCGCCTCAACATGAACCTGCGCGAGCGCCACGGCTTCACCTATGGCGCCCACAGCGGCTTTGCCTTCCGCAGGCGCCCGGGTCCCTTCCTGATCCAGACGGCGGTGGCGACCGAGGTCACGGCCCGCGCCACCGAGGAGATCCTGCGGGAGGTCAGGCGGCTGCGCGACGAGGCCGCGCCGGAGGCCGAGGTCGCCGCGTCGCGCGACTATCTGGCCGGGACGTTGCCGCTCGAGCTCCAGACCACGGAGCAGCTCGCCGGCCGGCTGGCGGACCTCGTCGTCCATGATCTTCCCGACGACTACTTCGATCGCAATCGCCAGCAGATCCTGGCCGTGACGGCCGCGGACGTGCAGCGCGTCGCGCGCGAGCACCTGCGACCGGAGCGCTTCGCCATCGTCGTGGTGGGCGACGCGGGCGCCATCGTCCCCGGCCTCGAGGCGCTGGGCATTGGCCCGGTCGAGGTCCACCAGGGGCCAGCACAGGAGCCCGTATGAGCGACGGCGCCGTCCAGCCCGGGCGCATCGACAGCCGCCCCGTTTACAGTGGACGGATCGTGACCCTCTCCATCGACACGGTCCGCTTTCCCAACGGTCAGGTGGGCGAGCTGGAGTTCATCCGCCACTCAGGGGCGGCTGCCGTGCTCCCGGTGCTGAGCGACCCGGCCGGGCCGGACCCCCAGGTGCTGCTCATCCGCCAGTACCGCTACGCTTCCGGCGGCTACATGCTCGAGGTCCCGGCGGGGCGCCCCGACCACGAGGGCGAGGACTGGGAGGTGTGCGCCCGGCGCGAGCTGGAGGAGGAGACCGGTCTCGTTGCCGGCAAGCTCCGGTACCTCACCACCATCTTCACTACCCCGGGCTTCACCGATGAGCAGATCCGCCTCTTCCTGGCCACGGACCTCACCGCCGGCAGCACCCGCTTCGACCAGGACGAGTTCATCGAGCCGGTCACGCTCCCGCTGTCCGAGGCTCTCGAGAAGGTGAGGACCGGGGAGATCCAGGATGGGAAGACGATCGCCACGCTGCTGTACGCGGCGGGATTCGTGATGGGCTGATCGCGACGCAGGCGAAAAGACGGAGGCCCGGCCGCCATTCGTGGCGGCCGGGCCTCTCCGCAGCCAGGCTACGTGACGCCGCGGCGCAGGCCGCGGCGTCCTGGCGCCCCTCAGTGCATGACCGCGGCAGCCGTCGCCGTCGCCCTGGGCTGGACCGTCCGGGGCGTGGAGCCCGGATGGAACCCGAGGAGCTGCAGCATGAAGAAGAAGCCGATGATGTACGCCGCCGTGACGTACCAGCCCTTCTTCAGGTACTGGCCCGCGTTGCGCGCCTCCGGGTACATGCTGGACAGTGCCACGCCGGCCGAAGAGCCGAACCAGATCATGGAGCCGCCGAAGCCGACCGCATAGGCGATGAAGCCCCAGTCGTAGCCGCCCTGGACCAGCGTCAGCGCCGTCAGCGGGATGTTGTCGAAGACCGACGACAGGAACCCGAGGCCGAGCGCCGTGGGCCAGCCCGCCGCCGGCAGCTTCTCCACGGGCATCATGGACGCGCTCAGCACCAGCGAGAGCAGGAAGATCGTAGTCTTGAGCGTCTCGGGCAGGAGCTTCCACTCGGGCTTGCGCAACGACGCCGTCGCGAGAATGGCCACCCAGACGGCGGCGCCCAGGAACGGGAAGAGATTCGATATTTCGTAGTAGCGGATGTTCACCGTCACGTTCACGATGATCGCCGCCGCCAGGATGGTGGCGACGACGCCGACGCGCGTCCAGTCGACCCGGGCTTTTGACGCCTCGTCTGAAGACTCAATGGGGGAGTATTTCTGCTGGACCATGGCCGCAGGAATGCCGCAGATCAGGATCGCCAGGCCGCCGCCGATGAAGGCTTCCACCACTTCCAGGGGGCTCACCCCGGCAATCCACATCATGGTCGTCGTGGTGTCGCCGACCACGCTGCCGGCGCCGCCCGCGTTCGACGCCGCCACGATGGCGGCCAGGTAGCCGATGTGGACCTTGCCCCGGAATAGGGTGTGCGCCATGGCGCCACCGATCATCGCCGCCGCGATGTTATCCAGGAAGCTCGACAGCACGAAGATCATCAACAGCAGAATGAAGGCGCCCTTCCAGTCGTCCGGAAGGAACCGGGGCAGGACGGCGGGAACGCCGGTCTCCTCGAAGTGCCTGGCCAGCAGCGCGAAGCCGAGCAGCAGCAGCCCGAGGTTGACCAGGATCACCCACTCGTGCCCCAGGTGCAGCCCGAAGCCGCGAAACCCGGCGCCCGTCTCGAGAGGCGATACGAAGATCTTGTACAGCGCGATGACGGTGACGCCG
>JADGQX010000262.1 GCA_017881445.1 Gemmatimonadota bacterium
GCAGGCTCCCGGCGGACCGCCCTGTCCGAAGTGCCACAGGTTGTTGCCGTTAACCAGAAGAAGAAGGTCGGGGCCGAGCCCGGGGACGTCGGTCCTCCGCAGGGGCGGCCCGACGCCCTCCGCGTGCTCGGCGCCTCCGCGTGATGAGCTTTGTTTCTCTGGAGATGAGCGGTGGGCCGCCCGTGTAGCAGCGGTGGGCCGGGAAGGAGAGGCTGGCCCCCGCGCGAACGGCGCGCGGGGACCGGGTGCGGCTAGTCGATGATGTAGACGAAGCGGCCGCAGTTCTCGCAGGACTGGATGACGTCGTTGCGATGGGCGCCGGTAGCGGCGGTGGCGATCATGGTGAAGCAGCCGTAGCAGGTGCCGCCGATGACGGGCACGACCACGCGCTGGTGGCCGCCGGCGACGCGGTCGTAGCGGCTGCGGACGTTGGGGGCGAGGCTGTCGCGGACCTCGGCGATCTTGACTTCGAGCTGCGCGACGGCAGCGTCGATGTCGATGTGGAACTCCTCCACCTCCACGCGGCGGGCGGGCTCGGCCTCGAGCAGCTCCCGGCGCTGGGACTGGAGGTCCTGCAGCTGCAGCAGGATCTCGAGCTGGGGGTGGAGTCGTGTGTCCGTGGTCATGTGCTGTGCTCCTCCAGCAGCTGGAGGAACTCGTCGGCGCTGGTGAGGTCGCCGAGGCGGGCGATGACGGCGGGCTCCTTGGCGAACTGGGCGATCTTGCCGAGGACGGGCAGGTACTGGTTGCTGACCTCGAGGGGCGGCGCGACGATGAGGAAGAAGAAGTGAACCGGCTGGGAATCGATGGCCTTGAAATCGACGCCGCCGACCTTGCGGCCGAAGGCGACGCGCAGGCGGTTGACCACGAGCGAGCGGCAGTGGGGAATGGCGATGCCCCGGCCAATGCCCGTGGATCCGAGGTTCTCGCGCCGCTTCATCATCTTGAAGAGGATGGCCTGGCTCTTCTCGTCCAGGCCGAGGAGTGCGATGAGCTCCTTGAGGATGTCGTCCTTGGATTCCCCCGTGAGGTCGAGCTGGACGAGATCTCTATTGAAAAACTCCCGTAACTCCATGCGGGCCTCCATATAGTGTCAAGCGCGGGCAAGCGCCCGGCGCGAGCAAAGATAGGGCTTGTGGGAACAGGTGTCAAAACGCGACCGGGCCGATTGATCGGCCCTGCGGGGGCGGTTAAATTCCGGATGATGCCAGAAGAATTTCTTTCGGTTTTTGGCGGGGGCGACACGCCCCTCTACCTGGCGCCGCAGGCGGGCGTGAGCGAGTCGCCGTTCCGGCGGCTGTGCCGCCGTTTTGGCGCGGATGTGGTCGTGAGCGAGTTCGTGAGCGCCGAGGGGATCCGGCGGGGCGATCGCCGGACCTGGGAATACCTGCGCTTCGACGTCGCGGAGCACCCGATCGGGGTGCAGATCTTCGGCGCGGTCCCGGCGGCCATGGCCGAGGCGGCGCGGCTGGTGGAGGAGGTGTACCGCCCGGATTTCGTGGACATCAACTTCGGCTGCCCGGTGAAGAAGGTGGTCAGCCGCAATGGCGGGTCGGGCTGCCTGCGGGACCTGGAGCTGGTGCAGGCGATCATCCGCGCGGTGGCGGGGGCGATCGAGGTGCCGACCACGGTCAAGATCCGCAGCGGCTGGAGCGACGCGCTGCGCAACCCGGTGGAGATCGCGCTGCGCTGCCAGGAGGCGGGCGCGCGGGCGCTGACGCTGCATGCCCGGACGCGCACGCAGATGTACGGCGGGAGCGCGAGCTGGGACGAAATCGCGCAGGTGGTCGAGGCGCTGGAGATCCCGGTGGTGGGCAACGGGGACGTCTGGACGGGCGCGGACGCTCTGCGCATGAAGGAGCAGACGGGCTGCGCGGGCATCATGATCGCGCGCGGCTCCCACGGCGCGCCCTGGATCTTCCGGGAGGCCCGGGCGGCGCTGGACGGCCGGCCCGCGCCGACGCCGCCCACGGTGCCCGAGCGCTTCGCGGTCATGCTGGAGCACGCGCGCAACGCCATCGCCTTCGAGCGGGATGAGACGCGGGCGATGCTGGAGCTGCGCAAGCACCTGGGCTGGTACACCAAGGGGCTGCCGGGCGGGAAGGCGCTGCGCCAGGAGCTGTTCGCGGTGCGCTCGCTCGCCCAGGTGGACTCGATCCTGGCCGGCTACCTCGAGCGGGTGGGCCGGGGCGACGTCCTCGCCGCCGGCGCCGATGACGTGGCGGGCACGCCGGTCCCGGACGCGGCACTGGTGGTGGTGTGAGGCGCGACCAGCTGCTGGGGCTGCTGGGCGAGGTGGCCGAGGGGCGGGAGACGCCGGCGGGCGCACTGGAGCGGCTGGCGTGGCTGCCCGTGGAAGCGGTGGCGCCCGACGGCGGGGCGGCCATGGCCCGGCTGGACCACCACCGCGAGCTGCGCCAGGGCTACCCGGAAGTGGTGTTCGCGGAGGGCAAGACCGAGCGCCAGGTGGTGGAGATCTGCCGCCGGCTGGCCGAGCGCAATGGCGGCTTCCTGGTGACCCGCGCCGACGAGCGGCGCCGCGCGGCGGTGCTGGAGGCGTTTCCGGCCGCCATGGCGAATGACCTGGCGCGCACGATCCGGCTGGCCGGGGACGCGGCGCCTCCTTCCGAGCGGCTCGCGTCCATCCTGGTGGTGGCCGCGGGCACGAGCGACCTGCCCGTGGCCGAGGAGGCCGCGGTCACGGCCGAGGCGCTGGGGAACCCCGTGGAGCGGCTGTACGACGTGGGCGTGGCCGGCATCCACCGCCTGCTGCAGGAGTCGGATGCGCTGCGGCGCGCGGGGGTTCTGATCGTGGTGGCGGGGATGGAGGGTGCGCTGGCCTCGGTCGTGGGCGGCCTGGTGGCCATGCCCGTGGTGGCGGTGCCCACGAGCGTGGGCTATGGCGCGTCCTTCGGCGGGCTCGCGGCGCTGCTGGGCATGCTCACGAGCTGCGCGGCGGGCGTGACGGTGGTGAACATCGACAACGGCTTCGGCGCGGCCTGCGCCGCGAGCCGCATCAACCAGCTCCTGCTGAGATCTTGACCGTCGCACTCCTGGTTAGCGCCGCCGTCGGCGCCATCCTCGCCCTGACGCTGGCGCGGGTGCTGGGCAAACGCGGCCGGGCGCCGGCCGGCGCGGGCGGGCCCGGGGTCCGCCGGGCGGCCGGACCCATCGCGGTCGCGCCCCCGCCGGACGAGGTTCCCGCCCGCGAGCCGCTGCGTCGCGCGCTGGAGCGCCTGACGGAGCAGGTGGGGGCTCGGCGGGCCCTGCTCTGGGACGTGGATGGCGAGCACGGGCTCGCCCGGGCCAGCGTCGTGACCTCCGGGGACCGTCCGCCGGAGATCGGTCTGCAGGGCGATCCCCTGGGCTGGGCGCTCGAGCAGCAGATCCCGCTGCGACTAACCCACTCCCAACGCTGGACGCGCGGCGGCAACGGCTGCGCCATCCCGCTCCGGCGGGACGGCACGGGCGCGCTGGCCACGCTGGAGTTCGCGGTGGAAGCGGACATGCCCGATCCGGAGGCATTGGGCCTCTGGGGCTCGTGGCTGGACGCGTTCGTGCGCGCCGAGGCGTACCAGGCGCAGGCCGCCCAGGACCGGGAGGCGCGGGACGAGCTGTTCGATGTACTGAAGAGGCTGACCGAGGTGCAGGACGAAGAGAAGTTCGGCAAGGAACTGGTCGAGGCGGCGCGCTATCTGGGCGCGGTGGACGGCGCCGCCCTGGCCCGCTGGTCCGGCGAGAGTGGGGGGGGGGAGCTGGTGGCCTGCTGCGGCGAGGGTGCCGCGCCGCCGCCCTCGGGGCGGTTCCGCATGGCCGAAAGCGTGCTCGGCCTGGTGCCGCACTCGGGCGGGGTCGTGGCCCGGGAGCGTCGCCGGGAGGAGGCCAAGCGACTGCCGGTCCTGGCGCCGGGAGAGCGCTGGGCCGTCGAGCCCAGGGCCGCCGCGGCGTTTCCGCTGCTGGACGCGCACAAGGAGGTCGTCGCCATCCTGGGCATCTGGAGCGTGGCGGACAACGCCCTGGACCCGCGCTCGATCGCGGCCGTGGAAACCATCGCGACCTACGCCGGGCTCTACCTGCGCCAGCTGATGGCCTACGACGCCGTGAAGCACGAGTCGCGCAGGGATGTCCTCACGGGACTGCCCAACCGGCGCTTCCTGGAGGAGCGACTCGTGGAAGAGGCGTCCCGCTGCTCCCGCTACGGGCGCCCGCTGGCCGTGGTCATGGTGGACATCGACCACTTCAAGCTCGTGAACGACATCCACGGCCACGATGCCGGCGACGCGGTGCTGCGGGCGCTGGGTTCGCTGCTGGCCTCGTCGCTGCGGGAGACGGACCTGCCCGCCCGCCTGGGCGGCGAGGAGTTCCTGCTGCTGCTTCCCGAGACCACGCTGCGAGCCGCCGCGGAGACCGCCGAGCGGCTGCGCGCCCGGCTGCAGGCCGCGCAGATCCCCTGGCGGGGCGGGAGCATCCCGGTGACGGCGTCGTTCGGCGTCTCCGCGGTGCCGGAATGCGTCCCCATCGCGGCCACGCTGCTGGAGAGCGCCGACGCCGCGCTGTACGAGGCCAAGAACAGCGGGCGCAACCGGGTCTGCGTGGCGGCGGCATCCCGGCGATGACCGGTGCAGGAGGCGCCTTCGGGACGCTGCCGCTGGGTGCGGTGATGCCGCGCGGCTGGATGCAGGCGCAGCTGCGGCGGGACCTGGAGCAGGGCTTCGCCGCGCGCCTGGACCGGCTCACGCCCCACGCCGCGCGGGACCTGTTCCGCGATCGTATCGCGTCGTCCGACAGCTTCGTCGCCTGGTGGGACGCCGAGACGCGGGGCAACTGGCTGTGGGGCTACGTGATGATGGCGCAGCTCGCGGAGGTGCCGGAGCACCAGGCGCGGGTCGCGGAGCTGATGGCGGCGCTGCTGGCCACCCGGGACGAGGATGGCTACATCGGCATCTACCCCGCAGACGGGCGCTACCGGCATGCAAAGGGGGAGAACGGCGAGCTGTGGGCGCAGAGCCGCGCGCTGCTGGCGCTGATCGCCTTCTACGAGGCGACGGGCGACGAGCCCGTGCTGGAAGCCGTGCGCCGGGCCGTCGATCTCACGCTGCGCCAGTACCCGGAAGGCACGCCCTACTTCCAGCGCGGCGACGGGGCGGGGGTCGGTCGCGACTGGCTGACGGGACTGACGCACGGCCTCTGCTACCTGGACGTGCTGGAGTGGCTGCACGAGAACACGGGCGACGAGGCGTACGCCCGGGCGGGAATCCGCTTCTACCGCGAGTTCTCGAGCATGGCCCGGCCCTTCCCCAACGACGACCTGGCGCTGCCGAACCTGGCCGCGGCGAAGCAGGTCTTCAGCGGCCACGCGGTTCACACGGCCGAGCACCTGCGCGCGCTGCTCTGGGTAAGCGAGCTGGCGCCGGAGCTGGTGACCCCCGACATCCTCGAGACCGCGCTGCAACGGCTGCAGCGCTACCGCCTGCCCAGCGGTGCCCTGCTGGGCGACGAGAACATCCACGGCCTGCCGGTGCCGGAGGCCGCCTACGAGTTCTGCACCTCCGCCGAGCTGGCCTTCAGCCTGTCCAGCGGCGTGCCGAAGCTCGGCCTCGCCTACCTGGGCGACTGGCTCGAGACACTGGCCTTCAACGCCGTGCAGGGCGCACGCATGCCGGACGGCCGCGCCGTCGCCTACCTGTCCGCCGATACCCGGCTGCTGGCCAGCGCCGCCCGGCCGGACAGCCACTCGCACGGCCTCCCGGGGGGGGGCCGGCGCTACAAGTATTCGCCCACGCACGACGACGTCGCCTGCTGCTGCAACCCGAACGCCGTGCGCTTCCTGCCTCAGCTCGTCAGCCGGATGTGGCTGCGGTCGGCCGGGGAGCCGGGGCTGGCCGTCGTCGCCTACGGCCCCTGCGAGCTGCGGACGCAGCTCGGCGACGTCGGCGTGCGGATCGTGGAGGAAACGGAGTATCCGTTCTCGGACACGGTCGAGCTCCTGGTGCTGCCGGAACGCCCGGTGGAGTTCACGCTGACCCTGCGCCAGCCCGGCTGGGCCGGGAGCATGGAGGTGACCGGTACGGGCGTGGACGCGGTCCCCGGTGACGGGTGGCTCCGCATCCGGA
>JADGQX010000072.1 GCA_017881445.1 Gemmatimonadota bacterium
AGACGCGGCGAAGTTCACCGCTTCGCGGAAGCGATACTTGCTTTACGACTGAGGCCCGCGGGGGGGGGCAGCGACCGGTGCGGCTGCAGCCTTGGCCTGCGGTCGTACCGCCCCCCCCCCCCAGAAAGGCCGCCGGCCGTCACGTTCCGGCGGCCTGGCGCGTTTTTTAGTAATGGTCGCGGCAGTCCGATACCGGCGCAGCGGCTGCGGCGAGAGAGCAAGAGAATCGCCGTCCGTACTCGACGAACAAACCAAAGACTCTCCGGCCGGGCAGCCTGCATCTGCCGGGTCGGACCGGGCAAATCCCACAACCCGTCGACATCCGGAGCGGTCGCCCCGTTCCGTTCCCGGTGAGGGGAGCGATCATGCGTCCACAGGTCGCCCGGTCGGATCAGCGTACATCGCCGAGGCGGGCCATTCTGTGCCCGGGCGCCGTCTGCCACACCGCGTGTCGTCGCGGTGGGCTGCCGTCACATCCCGGCGGTGCCCTCCGGGCCTCTCCGTGCCGCGCCGAAGAGCGGGACGCCGAGGGGAGAGAAGTTAAAGTCACGTCAGAGGTTGGGTGTTCCCGGCCAGGGACGAGATCCTTGCCTTGATCACCCCGGGGCGTAGATTTCAAAGCACTCATTCCAACCGCATCCATAGCTCGGAGCCGGTCCCGCTCCGTCCTGATGATGGGAGAAACGTTGGCAGACGTAACGTCCTGCAGCCCGGGGCGCACGCGCGCGCAAAGGGCTTTCTGTGTCCGGCGGCGCGGGAGCGCGCCGGCGGATGACGTTGTGGTAGCTGGGCCAGTCTCACTCCGAGGAGGAAACCCGATGAGATTCCACAGGCGCGCTCTACTGGTCTTCGCCGCGTGTGCGGCGATGATCGGCGGGGCTAGTCAGCTGTCCGCGCAGACCGTGGGCAGTGTCCGGGGTAAAGTCGCGGAAGCGAACACGCTGAGGCCGCTTGCCGGCGTGCAGGTGACCGTGCCGGGCACGGGTCGCGGTGCACTGTCGGACGCGGCCGGGTTGTACCTGATCAACAACGTGCCGGCAGGTCAGCGGGTGGTGCGGGCCGAGATGCTCGGCTACGCGGCCACCGACCGTCCGGTCGCGGTGATGGTCAGCCAGACGGTGGTGCAGGATTTCGAGCTCAGCCAGGTGGCGGTTGCCCTGAACGAGCTGGTGGTGACGGGCGTGCCAGGTGCGACCTCCAGGCGCACGCTGGGCAACTCCATCACCAAGCTGGACGCGGCCGATCTGAACCAGAAGACGACGACGTCGAACCTGGCGGAGCTGCTCCAGTCCAAGACGCCCGGGCTGCAGATGCTGCCGAACGCGGGCGTTCCGGGCACGTCCTCGGACATCCGGATTCGCGGGGCCGGCTCGCTCTCGCTGTCGAACATGCCGATCGTGTTCGTGGACGGGATCCGCTACAACACGGGCGGCTACGGTAACTTCACGCCCTCGGGCTCGGGCAACACCAACTATCGCGGCCAGGCCACGTCGGCGCTGGACGGGATCGACCCGAACGACATCGAGACGATCGAGGTCATCAAGGGCCCGGCGGCGGCGACGCTGTACGGCCCCGAGGCGGCCTCGGGCGTGATCCAGGTGATCACGAAGAAGGGCAAGATCGGGCAGCAGTCGGTGCAGTGGAACGCCAAGGTCGAATACGGCATGAACGACATGGGCGTGAACATTCCCGACAACATCACGACCTGCGACGCGGTCAAGCTGGCGGTGCCGCTGTCGTGGCCGGGGTGCGTGGGCAAGCCGGCGGGCACGCGGCTCGTCAGCAACCCGCTGATGCAGGACCCGCTCTCCTTCCGCAACGGGCCGGTCAGGCGCTCGACGATCACGGCGCGCGGCGGCGGCGACAACTTCTCCTACTACATTGCCGGCGACTTCGACGACCAGAACGGCGTGCAGTACTCGAGCGAGAGCATTCGCAAGGCGATCCGCGCGAACTTCCAGCTCATGCCGACCAGGAACGTCGATTTCACGCTGTCCACGAACTACACGCGCACCAACCTGCAGCTGCCGCTGGGCGACGAATCGGCCGAGGGCATGCTGTGGTCGGGCTTCCAGGGCCAGCCGGGGCACTCGCCTCCGGGAGGCCTGGCGATCCGGCAGGACTGGTACGGCGTGGCGCCGGTGGAAGTCAACCAGTACAACAACCAGACCAAGGCCGACCGGCTGACGCTGGGCGGCACGCTGAACGTCCGTCCCTGGGACTGGTTCCGGCACCGGTTGACGCTGGGCATGGACTACACCGGCAGCTTCGCGCAGCTCATCGCGGCGCCGGGCTCGGTGGACGCAAGCTACAACGGCAACACGGCGGGCATCGTCGCCCAGCGGCTGCCGCGCGCGTACATCTACAACATCGACTACGCCGCCACGCTGGACCGGCGGCTGGCCGAGAGCCTGCTGGCCACGACGTCGTTCGGCGCGCAGTACACGTACAAGCTGAACGAGCAGACCAACGCCTGGGGCTACGGCTTCGGCGCGCCAGCCGTGACCTACATCGGCACGGCGCAGACGATCAGCGCGAGCAACAGCTACAGCGAGAACAAGTCGCTGGGCTTCTTCGGCCAGGAGCAGCTCGGCTGGAAGGACCGCCTCTACCTGACGGGCGCGCTGCGCGTGGACAACAACTCGTCCTTCGGCGCCAACATCAAGCGCTACGTCTACCCCAAGGCGTCGCTGGCCTGGGTGGCCTCGGACGAGGCGATGTTCAAGCCCTACTTCGAGAAGCTGCACATCGACAACTTCAAGCTCCGCACGGCATGGGGGCAGGCCGGTCGCGCACCCAACCCCTACGCCTGGAACCAGACGTACACGATGGACAAGGTCGTGCAGGGAACGACCGTGGGCTCGTCGCTGCGGACGTACGCCTTCGGTAACCCGGACCTGAAGCCCGAGAGAGGCACCGAGATCGAGGGGGGCTTCGAGACCGGCTTCTTCAACGACCGGGCCGGCATCGACTTCACATACTACCGCAAAGACATGACGGACGTGCTCATCTCGCTGAGCGCGCCGCCCTCCAGCGGCTTCGGCAGCAGCGCATACTACACCAACCAGAGCGTGCAGCAGAACCTGGGCGAGACGCTCAACAAGGGCATCGAAGTCACCCTGCGGGCCACTCCGGTGACGACCAGGAAGCTCAGCTGGGATGCCCAGCTCAGCCTGGCCACCAACAGCAACTCCCTGGTCAAGTTCGGCAACCCGCTGGTGACCAGCCTGACGCTGAGCGGCCAGTCGTACGGGACGGTGCAGTACCATAAGGCGGGCTATCCGCTGGCCGGGTACTGGGCCAAGCTGCCCAAGTACGACGCGCAGGGGAACCTGGTGATAGACCCCGCCACCATGGCCGCGGCCGCCCAGGACACCGCCGTCTACATCGGGTCCTCGGCGCCGACGCGCAACATGAGCTTCTCCAACACCTTCACGGTGTTGCGCAACTTCCGCGTGTTCGGCCTGATCGACTACGCCGGCGGCTTCTACAACTACAACTACAAGGAATACAACCGTTGCCGGAACCGTCAGAACTGCCAGGCCATAAACGATCCGAACAACATTGATCCGACTAACATGGACTGGCTTGGCACTACTACGGGCACCAAGGCCGTGCCCAAGAACCCGAACCTGGTGGCGCTGCTGCGCTCCGGCGTGATTCCGGGCTACTGGATCCAGCCGGCGGACTACATCAAGTTCCGTGACCTTTCGCTCACCTACACGGTGCCGACCAGCCTGCTGCGGTACGGCGTGCGTGGCCTCGCCCTCACGGGCGCGGTGCACAACATCGGGATCCTGTGGACCCGCTACAGCGGGATCGATCCCGAGGTCAACTCGTACGGCGACGTGAGCTTCAGCCGCTCCGACGTCTACGCCATGCCGATGACGCGCCGGGTGACGGTGTCGGCCAACGTGAGCTTCTGAGGGTGAAACCGATGACAACCGTGAACAAGCGCACGAGCCGGCTCGTACGCGCCGCGCTGGCCACCGTCGCGGTGGCCGCCGTTGGTGCCGTCGCCGGCTGCAGCAACCTGCTGGACGTGCAGAATCCCGGCGCCATTGACGCCGTGAACATCAACGACCCCTACTACATCACCCAGATGACCAATGGCGTGGTGGGCGAGTTCCAGCTCACGCACGGCCAGGTGGTGATGTACTCCTCGGTGCTGGGCGACGAGATGGCGAACGCCCACGTTTACTCCGAGAACCAGTGGATCGACCAGCGCAACGTCGGCGTCGGCAACGGCACCTTCGCCGGCGCCGTGTACGGCGGCCTGCACCGCGCCCGCTTCCTCGCGGACAGCGTGGCAGGACGGCTCAAGACGCTGCTGGCCGACTCGGCCGGCCGCGACCTGCGGCTGGCTCGCGTGCTGGCCTACGGCGGGTATGCCTACGTGTTCCTGGGCGAGCAGTTCTGCGGCACGCCCATCAACGTCAGCGCCATGAAGACGGATGACGAGGTGCTGGCCATGGCACCGCCGCGCTTCGACCAGGCCATCACGGTGGCCCTGGCCGCCAAGGCGTGGGCGTCGTCGCACGCGGTGGACGCCACCTACACCCAGGCCGCCCTCACGGCGATCGTGAACGGCTCCGACTCGATCGCGAACTTCGCCCGCGTGGGCGCCGCCCGCGCGTACCTGGACCTGAACAACAAAGCCCAGGCGATCGTCTACGCCAGTGCCGTCACGCCCGTCTGGACCTCGGACGCGAGCACCACGACCCGCGGCTTCCAGTTCTGGGGGCAGTGGCTGGACGGGACGTTCCAAAACCCGATGTGGGCCGCCACGGCCACGACGGCGGGCTCCGGCTCGCGCTCGCTCTCGCTGTACGGCACGCCCTACGCCTACATCGTGGACCCGCGCGTTCCGACCTACCGCGGCGCCGTGATGGATGGCTCGTGGGACGGGCTCGACCCCGTGCCCACGTTGCACACCACCATGGAGATCCTGTCCACGTCGTCGTACAGCACGTGGACGAACTCGACGACCGGCGTCGAGATCGCCAAGAGCGCGTCCATCCGGATCGCTTCCGCGATCGAGGCCAAGTACATCCTGGCCGAGGCCCAGGGGCCGACGCAGACCAACGTGGACTTCATCAACAGCCGCCGCGCCCTGACCCAGAAGGGCGGACCGCTCATCGCCCCGGGAACGACCCTGACGACCGGGACGGACGCCACCACCTTCCGCAACGCCGTCATCGAGCAGCGGACGCTCGACCTCTTCGCCGACGGCCACCGGATCGGCGATCTGCGGCGCTACAAGAAGTACTACAGCCTCAACTTCTGGCCGACGGGCACGATCCCGGGCAGCGCGACCAGCCAGCAGTACGGGACCGATGAGTGCTGGCCGATCCCGACGACCGAGACCAACACGAACCCGAACCTGCTGAAGTAGCTCGCGCAGGGTTCGGCGGCACGAGGGGGGCCCGGCGAGCGAAAGCTCGCCGGGCCCTTCGGCTTTCGGGCCGTCACCCCCGTCGGAGCATCCTGCAGGCAGGGGGCGGCGGGCGGGCCCGCCGCCCGGCCCGCCGGCTCGCTGTCCGCCTGGCAGATCCTCGGGGCACGGCGCTTGCAGCCTATGCAAATCAGCTTTGGGACACGCCGGGAGAGAAATACCGGGGGCCTCTTCCCCCGTCAGGAGCGCCCGCTCCACTCTCCCGTCGGAATCGCCCCCGTCCGCACCCGCGGGCGGGGGCGGACCACATCTACGGCAGCAGGAGCAGGAGCAGGAGCAGGAGCAGGAGGGGGGGCCATGAGAGTGCTCGTGGTGGAGGATGACAGCCGCCTGGCGCGGGTGCTCGAGAAGGGCTTGCGAGAAGCCGCGTATGCGGTGGACGTGGTGGGGACGGGGAAGGCGGCCGTGTACGAAGGGTCCGTCATCCCCTATGATGCCATCGTGCTGGATGTGGGGATCCCGGAGCCGAACGGGTTCGAGGTGGCGCGGCGGCTGAGGGCGAAGGGGGTGGCGTCCCGGATCCTGATGCTGACGGCGCGGGACACGGTGACGGACCGCATCGAGGGGCTGGACTCGGGGGCGGACGACTACCTGACCAAGCCGTTCGCCTTCGACGAGCTGCTGGCGCGGCTGCGCGCGCTCATGCGCCGGACCGGGGAGGTGCTGCCCAGCGAGCTGCGGCTGGGGGATCTGCGCCTGGACACGCGCCGGCGGCGGGCATGGGTGGCGGGCGTGGACGTGCCGCTCACCACCAAGGAGTACACGCTGCTGGAGTACATGGCGCGCAACGCGGGCAAGGTGATCGGCCGCGCCGAGATCTCCGACCACGTCTGGGACGAGGCCTACGATCCCGCGAGCAACCTCATCGAGGTCTACGTGAACCGGCTGCGGCGCAAGCTGGACCGGGGGCGCGACCGGCCGCTCATCCACACCCGGCGCGGCGCCGGCTACGTGCTGGAGCCGCCGGGCGACGGCGCCGGCCGATGATACCGGGCGACCGCTGGCCGATCCGGGCCCGGCTGACGCTCTGGTACACGGCGGTGCTGGCGGCCGTGCTCCTGGGGCTGGCGGCAGTCTCCTACGCCCTGCTCCGGCGCCAGGTGGCGCTGCAGACGGAGCAGGGGCTGGCGGAAACCGCCCGCACGGTCCTGGTTTCCATGCGCGCCGTGGGCGCGGCGACGCCGCCACGGCAGCGCGCCCGGGCGGTGGCCGAGGCCGCCTCGCGCTTCCGCTACCCCGACCGGCGCGTGCTCTTCTACGACGGGCTCCGGCCCCTGGGCGGCTCCGCGCCGCCGGAAGAGGCGGCCGGGCGCGAGCCCTTCCTGGTGTCTCCCGAGGCCCCCGAGCTGCGCGCGGCGCTGGCCGCCGGGACGCGCGACGTCCTGCTCCCGGCCCCCGGACCCGGACTGTCCCCCGTACGCGCCCATATCCGCCCGCCCCGGCGCGGAGGCGCGCGCCTGGCCGTGGTCGTGCTGGGCTCCACGCGCGACGAGGAGGAGTTCCTGCGGGATGTGCGCGCCTACTTCGCGCTTTTCATCCCCCTCTCCCTGCTGGTGGCGGCGCTGGTGGGGTACTTCCTGGCCGCCAAGAGCCTGGCACCGGTGGACGCCATCATCCGCCAGGCCGAGCGCATGGGCGCCGCCGACCTGGACGCGCGCCTGCCGGTGGCGAATCCGCGGGACGAGCTGGGCCGGCTGGCGCGCGTGCTCAACTCGCTGCTCGACCGCCTGCGCGATGCCTTCGCCCTGCAGCGGCGCTTCATGGCCGACGCCGCCCACGAGCTGCGCACCCCCGTCGCCGTGATCCGGGGCGAGGCGGAGGTGACGCTCTCGCGCCAGGACCGGGCCAGCGCCGAGTACCGCGACTCCCTGGCCGTGGTCGCGGGCGAGGCCCAGCGCCTGACCGGCATCGTGGACGACCTCTTCATCCTGGCCCGCGCCGACGCCGGGCAGGTGCCGCTTCGCCCGGCGCCCGTCTACCTGGAGGAGCTGGTGGCGGAGACCGTGCGCGCCCTGGCGACGCTCGCCGCCGGCAAGGGGATCGAGCTGAAGCTGGACGCGCCCGCCGAGCTGCCCTTCACCGGCGACGAGGCCCTGCTGCGTCGCCTGCTCACCAACGTGCTGGAGAACGCCGTGAAGTTCACGCCGCCCGGCGGCCGCATCGCCGTGATCGCCGCGCGGCGGGGACCGCGCTACCTGGTGACGGTGAGCGACACGGGCGCCGGCGTGCTGGAGGCCGACCGGGAGCGCATCTTCGAGCGCTTCCACCGCGCGCAGACGGAGCCCCCGGGCGAGCCGTCGGAGCACGGGGCCGGACTGGGCCTGCCCATCGCCCGCTGGATCGCCCGTGCCCACGGCGGCGAACTGTTGCTGGCGGCATCCGGCCCCTCGGGGAGCAGCTTCGTGATCGAGCTGCCGGCGGGCGCCGAGCCTGATCCGAAGGCGTAAGTCGCGTAGCCACAGGCATTTTCGCGTTAATCGTGCGTTAATCCGCCCCCGCTAGCTTTCTCCTCACGGACGGCGCGAGCCCGGATGGGCAACGCGCCGGCCGGTTCGGGAGAAACCCGCGGCATTCAGCCGCGCGATCAACGGAGGCACATATGCGACGTATCGCACTGAGCGGTCTGGCGCTGGCGCTCACGCTGGGCTCGGCTTCGCTGGTGGCGGCGCAGCAAGCACCGCAGGGTCAGGCCCGGCAGGGGCAGGGGCAATGGCAGGGACGGGGCGAGCGCGGCCAGGGCGGGCGCGGCCAGAAGGCGCTGTTCCAGGGTGTGAAGCTGACCGACCAGCAGAAGGCGCAGATCGGGCAGATCCGCCAGAAGTACGGCGAGCAGTCGAGGCAGCTGCGGCAGTCGCTGCGCCCGGCGGGCGAGCAGGGTCAGGCTCAGCCCGGTCAGGGTGAGCGCCGCGTCCGTCCCGCCTTCGACCGCAACAGCCCGCAGTTCCAGCAGCTCCGCTCGCTGCGCGAGCAGGAGATGAGGGACGTGCGCGCGCTGCTGACGCCGGACCAGCAGAGGACGTTCGACGGGAACGTCGCGCAGATGAAGGCGCGCATGGAGAAGCGGGAGCAGAAGCGCGCCGAGCGCCAGGGCAAGTAGCGCCTCGCGCGCCTGAGCTGGTCACACGAGCGCCGGCGGGGATTCCCCGCCGGCGCTCGCAACATCCATCTCACGCGGAGCCGCAGAGGACGCAGAGGGGGGGATCCGGTCGAAACCGCGGCGCACACGGGCGTCGGCCGGCACTTCTTTTGTGGTTACATCAAGCGGGGTTCGCGGCGGAACGCTCTCTCCGAGGTTCCGCAGGGTGTTGCCGTTAGACAAAAAAGGGAAATCGCGACGTTCCCGGGCGCAGGAGGATGTCCCCGGGTTACCGAAGGGCCATCTCCGCGTGCTCCGCGGCTCCGCGCGAGCGCAGTTCTCATCTGACGGTGCCCACCATGGCGTACAGCCGGGCCCAGGCGCGCTCGGGCACGCCATCGCGCAGGGCGGGATAGAAGCGAACGGCCGACGCCGTTTCTTCGACGGCGCGGCGCAGTGCATCGACCCCGGCCCTGCGGGGGAGCAGGGCCTCCACACTGGCGACGGAGCCGTCCGACTCGACGAGCACGCGCAGCTCGATGGGGCTCTGGACCGGCTGCTGCCCCATGGTGAAGTTCAGGGGCCGGTCCGCGATGACGATGGGCACGGTGGTCCGGCCGACGCTCACGGAGCCGTTGGCGGTGCCGACGGCCCTGGGCCGGCAGATCTCCTGGCGCGCGATGGCCAGGGAAAGCGTGGCGCCGCCGTCCAGGCGCAGTCGCGCGCCCCAGGTGCTGTCGCCGCGCGCCTGCGCGAGGGTGTGCAGGCGCACGAGCCGGGCGAGGGCCTCTTCCGGCGCCTGCTTCCCCAGCGGCGTCAGGTCCGTGCGCACGACGATCGGGAAGAGGGCTACGCCGCCGTCGAAGGTGAGCGACAGCACGGCGTAGCTGCCGGGGCGTCGCCAGCCGTCGTCGCCGGCCAGGTCGGCCAGGAGGGCGGCACTGTCCACCACGGCCGCGGCGGCGGGCAGCACGACTGGCAGCGCCGCGGGGGCGCAGTCCTGGCGGGGGTGTTCCCGCGGAGTGCCGGTGTCGCCCTGGCCGGCCGTGCCGCCCCGTCCCGCCGCGCCGCAGCCGCCCGCGGCCGTCGCGAGGAACAGGGCGAGGACGAGCCGAGCCTCAGCTCGAATAGTAGGCGGCATTCTCGTCGATGTAGCCGTGGGTGAGGTCGCAGCCGAAGGCGGTAGCGGCGCCGTCGCCCAGCCCGAGGTCGACTTCGACATCCACGGGATCGCCGGCGAGCAGCACCCGCAGCTCGGCCTCGTTGCCGATCTCGACCCGCCGGCCGGAGTCGTAAACGGGCACGCCGTTGAGGCGCACGCTGAGGGTGGCGGGATCCACGCGGCTCTCGAAGCACTTGCCCACGGCCATGAGGACGCGGCCGAGGTTGGGGTCCGCGCCGTAGGCCATGGTCTTGACCAGGGGCGAGTTGATGATGGACTTGGCGACGCGGCGTGCGTCCGCTCGGTCGGCGGCGCCGGTCACCCTGGCGCGCAGCAGCTTGCTCGCGCCCTCGCCGTCGCGGGCCATGAGCTCCGCCATGCGAATGCAGGCCGCGGTCAGGGCAGCGGCGAAGTCGTCCTCGTCCACCTTGCCCGCCAGGCCGTTGGCCATGAGCACGCAGGTGTCGGAGGTGCTCGTGTCCGAGTCCACGGAGAGCATGTTGAAGGAGACGTCGGCCGCAGCGCGCAGCAGGCCATCCAGCGACGCGGGCGGGATGGCGGCGTCGGTGAAAATGTAGATGAGCACCGTCGCCAGGTTGGGCTCGACCATGCCGGAGCCCTTGGCCACGATGGTGAGCACGGCAGGGCCGATGTCGCAGGACAGCGCCTTGGGCCGGGTATCCGTGGTCATGATGCCGCGAACGCCCGCGACGGGGTCGTCCCCCAGCTCCCGCTTCATGCCGACGAGGCCCGCCTCGATCTTCTCCACCGGAAGCCTGCGTCCGATGACGCCCGTGGAGCTCATGAGCACGTGCTCGACGGGCACACCCAGCTCACGGGCGGCCGCCGCGCCCATGCGGCGTGCGTCGGCAATGCCCTCTTCGCCCATGCCGACGTTGCTGACCTTGCTGTTGGCGACGATGGCGCGCAGCACGCCGCCGCGGATCAGCTCGCGTCCGACCGTCACGGGCGCGCCCACCACGTGGTTGCGCGTGAAGAGCGCCGCGGCGGCGGCCGGCGCGCTGGAATAGAAGAGCGCGAGGTCCGGCGCGGATTCCTTGAGCCCGATGTTGCGCGCGGCACAGGCGAAGCCCCGCGGCAGGCGGGGCCGCTCGTGGAAGATCATCTGGTTCTCCGGCAAGGTTCGATTGCGCAGCAAGATGCCGGGAGCCCCGCCCACGCGTCAACACGGCAACGGCGTATTTCACCACAGAGCCACAGAGGGCGCAGAGGAACGGCTTTTTGCAGTTTACTACAAAACCAAATCCCGGTGTGTGCTCGGGTACCGGCGATCCACTGGCTCCGTGCTCTCCGTGATCTCCGTGGTGAGACGGCCCATTCCCGGCATAACCTCTTGTAAGACAACGAATTTAGCATTATCGCCCCAAACCTCCGGCGTGGCCCGCATCATGCACTCAAAGGGGGGTACAGAACGATACGAACCGAGAGTAAGTATTTGCCGTTGGCTGCGGTGCCAGGGAATTCCGAGCAGCGGCCGGTTCCTTTGAAAGGAGCAGACCCATGCGTGTCCTCTACAGGACGCTGGTGCTGTCCACTCTGGTGGTCGCCGCGGCCGCGTGCGGAAAGAAAGACAACCGCGATGCGTTCCGGGGGACGGACGACCTGCTGCTGCCGAGCGGCGGGAACGCGGTAGCCTCATCGACCGAGCTGGGGCTGAGGGACTCGATCCCGGCCGCGGCCGCGCCGCTGGCGCAGCCGGCGCGCTCGCCCCAGCGGGTGGCGAGCCGGAGCACTACCGCGCGCCGCACCTCGACCTCTTCGGGCGGCTCCAGCAGCGGCGTGTACACGGCGCCTGCGCCCGTGCAAGTGAAGCACACGCAGCGTGATGCCGCGGTAGGCGCGGTGGCGGGTGCGGTCCTGGGCGCCACCATAGATGGCTCGCACCGTGTGCGTGGGGCGGTGGTAGGCGGTGTGGTGGGCGGGATCCTGGGCGGTGTGCTGGGCAACAACGTGGACATCACCAAGAAGAAGTGACCGGCGGGTCGGTGAACGGCGAGGGGCCGGCAGCGATGCCGGCCCCTTCTGTATCGGCTACGGCAGCAGATCGAAGCGCCGCTCGCTGGACGCCTCCTCGCCTCGAGCCTGGCTGGTGACGGTGATCAGGATCCGGTATTTGCCCGGTTTCAGGTTCGGGCGGATGATCCGGACCTCCTGCACGGTGCCGGCGGCGTCAGGCGGCGCTCGGCCGTCGAAGTCCAGCGTGAGGCCAGGGTTGTCGCTGAACAGCCCCTGGACAGCCTCCCAGACGCCGTTCCGGTCCCGCTGGATGGCGATCTGGGTATGGTACGCGGACCCGGCGGGCAGGTGATAGATCTCGTAGAAGAGCTTCACGGCTCCGCGGGCGGGGAAGTGCTGGGCGGGCATGAACGACAGGCTGACTTCACCGCGGCGCCAGGTGCCGCCCTCGCCGCCCTCCGCCAGCACGATGTCGCTGAGCATCAGTCGATCGCTGGAGTAGTCGGGAATCACGGTGATGCCCCCGTAGACCTGCCCCACGACGGAATCCGTGAGGACGGTCACGCCCACGCGATGGCTCGCCAGCGGCGCGGGATCGGCCACGAGGGGGACCGCCAGACGGAGGAACTCACCGGGCGCGAGCCGGCGCGGCGCCCAGCGCCGGAACGCGGAGTCCGCGAACGCCACCCGTGGGGCGCCCGGAGACGCGATGGCCACCTGTACGCGCGGCGCGTACAGGAGGCGGCCGTCTGGATACTCGAACGCCGGCACCTGTTCGCCTGGTATGGCCAACGACGCGACGACGTCGGTCATCCCGGCAGGGCCGCGGAACGTGGCGAGGTCGTAGAAGAAGGGCAGCGCCCGATCGACGGTCGGTCGCGCGTCCTCCGAGGCGAGCGCGACCGCAAGGCGCCTGCGAACGATCGCCGAGAGCTCCGCCTGATAGGACGTCAGGTCGCCCGCGGCGTAGGAGACGGCGCTGGAATCCGGGGCATCGGGCATGGCGCTCGGCGCGCACTGGCGCCGGCCGCAGGAGGGCGCGCGCGGCACCTGGAACAACTGGCGCGCCTGCATGAGCCGCCCCCTCAGCTGGGTCAGCTCCTTGTCGCCGGCGGACAGGTCCTGCAACAGGTCTATGGCCCCGTCGAACGGTGTTGGAGGGGAACCGAGCGCCACGCGCGGCCCACTCGAGCGGATATTGAGCGGGATCACATCCGCGAAGCGGCTGCCCGCGAGGAAGAAGCGGAGAGGCGCGCCACCCGTGCGCCAGTAGACCCAAACGCGCACCTCCCCGCGCCGCTCGACCTGGTCGGGCGTGCCGTAGCGCAGGTAGGCCAGGCCGCGGTCGTCGTAGGGAACGTCGGGGTCCATGTCCCCGTTTCCGGCTGCGAACCGCAGAGACGGCGCCCAGCGAAGGCGGTAGTCCCGGTCGGCGACGGCCAGCCGGTGGAAGTGCTCCGCCAGCCGGTCGGCGGTGGGGATGCCGGCCGCGCCCGCGCGCCTGGACCAGAACCCGCCGATCCAGGCCGTGCGCTCTGAATCGGTGGTGGCGCGCCGCCAGGCCTCGCTCTCTGCGGCGCTGGCGATCGGCGCCGCGTCCCGGTAGTAGGCCGGCGCCGCCGCGCCCCCCCGGGCCGCTCCCTCCAGGTAGTCGGATGCCCCGTCCGCCGCCGAGCCGGGCAGGCGCATGAAGGCGATGCCCATCACCCGCAGCGCGGCCGGCCCCTCGACGGGATCCCCCAACGCCGCCCGGGCAGCGTCGGTGGCGGCGGCGACGTCCCCGAGGCGCAGGCTCACTTCGGCGCCGGCCAGCGCGGCGGCGGGGGATACCGCGGGAGCACCGGCGCGGGCGAGGGCGCGGCGGGCCGCATCCAGGCGGGCGGCATTCGTGCCGCAGAGCGCGATCTCGGCCAGGGCGACGGCCGCGGGCGCGTACGACGAATCGGCGGCGAGCGCCCGCTGCAGCTCGTTCCAGGACTCGTCGCCGGGCTCCCGGCGGAAGGCCGGTCGCCCGGCGGAGGGGGCCTCGCCCGCGGCGGCCAGCGCCAGCGCCAGCGTGTAGTGTGCCCACGCGTCCGCGGGGTGCTCGCGCACGGCCGCCTCGAGCAGCCTGCGCCGCGCGCCCTGGTCAGCGGTGCGTGCGACCGTGTCGCGTACCGCCATGATGGCCGCGCTCTGGGGGCGGGCGCCGCTCGGGAGGACGAGGGTCAGCAGCAGAGGGAGGAGGCGCTTCATGGGTCGACCTTCCGGGGGGCCGGGTGGCCGGAGTGCGCCGCCCGAGGCGCGCTGGCGCGCGGGCGGCGGGGTGCGTATGGTGGGGGCGCTGCCCCCCCAACGACATTCGAGCAGGAGCCGCATGCCAAGCCGCCCGCGCACCGCCGCATTACCATGCATGAATCCCCGAGGGCACCGCCGGGTGCCCGGATTCGGAGCGGGAAGTGCGAGAGCCCCCGCCCTCCGCTGCGTCGTCCTCTTCCTGGGGCTGCTGGCGGCGTGCTCGGGCGGGCGGGGCTCGAAAACCAACGCGCGGGCCGGCGCCGACCGCTCGGGCGTGCGCATCGTGGTGATCACGCACGGTCAGTCGTCGGACCCGTTCTGGTCGGTGGTGTCGAACGGGGTGCGGGACGCGGCGGCGGAGTTGGGCGTGCGGGCCGAGTACCAGGCGCCCACCAGCTTCGACATGGTGCGCATGAGCGAAATGATCGACGCCGCCGTGGCCTCGCGCCCGAGCGGGCTGGTGGTATCGATCCCGGATGCCAGGGCGCTGGCGCGATCGATCCGCGCGGCCGTGGCCGCGGGCATCCCGGTGATCTCCATCAACGCGGGCGACTCCGCCTGGCAGGCGCTGGGGATCCTGGCCCACGTGGGGCAGCCCGAGTACGGCGCGGGCTACGGCGCGGGCGAGCGGCTGGCGCAGGCCGGCGCACGCCACGCGCTCTGCGTGAACCACGAGGTGGGCAACGCCTCGCAGGACGAGCGCTGCCGCGGCTTCGCGGACGCGCTGGCGAAGGCGGGCGGCAGCTCGCGCGTGCTGGCGGTGAACCTGGCCGATCCCGACGAGACCCAGCAGCGCATCGCCTCGGCGCTGGCGGCGGACCCGGCCGTGGACGCGCTGCTCACCCTGGGCCCGAACGGCGCCGATCCCGCCATCGCGGCGCTGCAGCGGAGCGGCCGCGCCGGCAAGATCCGCTTCGCCACCTTCGACCTGACGCCGCGCGTGCTGCAGGCGATCCAGGCCGGCCAGATCCTCTTCGCCATCGACCAGCAGCAGTACCTGCAGGGCTACCTGCCCGTGTTGCTGCTGACCAAATACCTGGAAACGCGCACCATGCCGGGCGGGGGCCAGGTGATCCGCACGGGCCCCGGCTTCGTCACCCGCGAGAACGCGGGCGACGTTGCCGCGCTCACCGCCCGGGGGATCCGCTGACGTCGCAGCGGCGGCGGCCCTTCGCACGGCCGGAGGCGGCGGCCGCGGCGGGTGCCCTGGCCGTCTGGGTCCTGTTCGCCGTGGTGGCGGGCGCGCCCTTCCGCAGCGGCGCCGGCGCCGCCGCCGTGCTCAATGCCGCGGCACCGCTCGGCATCCTGGCCGCGCCCGTCGCCCTGCTCATGATCGCGGGGGAGTTCGACCTCTCCATCGGCTCGACGCTGGGCGCGGCGGGCATGACGCTGCTGCTGCTGACGCAGCACTTCGGCTGGCCCCTCTGGGCGGCCCTGCTCTGCGCCCTGCTGATCGCGGGCGGCATCGGCCTGGCCAATGGCTGGCTGGTGGTGCGCACGCGCCTGCCCTCCTTCCTGGTGACGCTGGGCACCATGTACGTGGTGCGCGGCCTGACCGTCGCGCTCTCGCGCCTGCTCACGGGCCGCACCCAGCTCTCGGGGCTCGACACCACGCCCGGCTTCGACGTGATCCGCCCCGTGCTGGCCGCCGACCTCGGGCCCGTGGCCGTCGCGGTCGCCTGGTGGCTGATCCTGACCGCCGCCGCCGAGTGGCTGCTGCGGCGCACCCGCTTCGGCAACTGGATCTTCGCCGCCGGCGGGGCGCCGGAGGCCGCCCGCGAGGCGGGCGTGCCGGTGGCCCGCGTGAAGGTGACGCTCTTCGTGGCGACGTCGCTCGCTGCCGCCTTCGTCGCCTTCCTGCAGGCCGCCCGCTTCGGCGGCACCGATGCGCTGAGAGGCGAGGGCCAGGAGTTCCGGGCGATCGTGGCGGCCGTCATCGGCGGGACACTGCTGGCCGGCGGCTACGGCTCGGCCGTGGGCGCGCTCATGGGCGCCCTGGTCTTCGGCATGGTCCAGCAGGGCATCGTGATCACCGGCATCGATGCCGACTGGTTCCTGGTGGTGCTGGGCACGCTCCTCGTCGCCGCAGTGCTCTTCAACGACTGGGTACGCCGGCACGCGGAGGCGGGACGGTGAGCCCGGGCGCGCCGGTCGCCCCGGTCGCCCCGCCCGTGCTGGCGCTGGAGCGCGCCACCATGCGCTTCGGCGGCGTCGTCGCCCTGGACGACGTCTCCATGGAGCTGAGCGAGGGCCGCGTCACCTGCCTGCTGGGCGAGAACGGCGCCGGCAAGTCCACCGTCATCGCCATCCTCTCGGGCGTCCTGCGACCCAGCGCCGGCCGCGTGCTGCTGGACGGCGCCCCGGTTGCGCTCGGCTCGCCCAGGGACGCGCGGGCCCGCGGCATCGCCACCGTCTACCAGAACCTGGCGCTGGTGCCGCTCATGAGCGTCTGGCGGAATTTCTTCCTGGGACAGGAGCCGGTCACGGGCCGGGGGCCGCTGCGCCGGCTCGACGCCCGGCGCTGCCGCAGCGAGAGCCGCGACGCCCTCTCCACCATGGGCATTCTCATGGAGGACGTGAACCGGCCGGTGGGCGCGCTCTCCGGCGGCGAGCGCCAGGCCATCGCCATCGCCCGGGCGCTTCACTTCGGCGCCCGCGTGCTCATCCTGGACGAGCCCACCGCCGCCCTGGGCGTGCGCCAGGCCGAGCTCGTGTTGCAGCAGGTCCAGCACGCCCGTGAGCGTGGCGCAGCCGTGCTGCTCGTCACCCACAACCCCGCGCACGCCCTGCGCGCCGGCGACGACTTCGTGGTGCTGCGCCGGGGGCGACTGGCGGCACGATTGGCGGGGGCAACGGTGGAGCAGCTGGCGGGACTCATGGCAGGGGAAGGTTGATTGGCGCTCGGCGGCTGAGGGGGGGCAACATCGATGGCGAGGGCTGGGCGCGGATGCGCATACCATTGCGCGCGCGTCGAAAGATGGGGAGCAACATCTGGCGAGGTGGCCCGGCGGTTCCTTCGGATGCCGGTTGGGCAACGGACATCGCCCCGATCGAGAGTACCCATCGCCCCATCCCCCATCGCCCCATCGCCGTTCAGAGAATGGGGCGTTCCACCCCGTGGGCGGTGAAACAACGTCACAACGGCCGGGGGCCGGACCCGGGAAATGGCGTAACCGCGCGGCGGAGCCGCTGGCCAGGGGTTTGCCGATGCTATAGCGGAAGCGCCGGAGCGGCGCGGCTCCCTTCCCTGGGCTTCGGGTGGGCCCGCCTCCGGTGGCCGTGCCAGGAGGTAGCCATGCCCGTGTATGCGTATCGTTGCCTGGATTGCGGTGAGACGTTCGAGCAGGTCGAGCACATGGTCGACCACGATGCCGGCGGTCATCCCAAGTGCCCGCGCTGCGAGGGCGAGAAGATCGCGCAGGTCTTCGCGCCCTTCTTCCCCAAGACGGCGAAGAAGAGCTGATCTTTTCCGCCGTGCGGCGCGGGGCCACCTGCCGACCTGGTGGGTGGCCCTGACTGCTATTCTCCCGCCCCGAGTGACTGTCTAAACTGCCGAGCATCGAGCATCGAGCATCGAGC